>NZ_JBEXYN010000076.1:0-22609 GCF_040630935.1 Streptomyces sp. NPDC005722 | reverse complement strand
GACGACCCGAAGCCCTTCGTCTGGACGAAAACCGCAGACGAAATCTTCGAACGCCTCGCCGGATATCTGAACCGAATCAACGACTCAGGACACTACCTCACAACCACGAAACCCCAGGTCACACACAACGTCTGAGATCTCTATCGAACCCGGAACGGTTCACCTGCGCGCGAGGGTGCATCCGCAGAACCAGCATCGTCACCAACGCTTCGGACACAGTCGGAGTCTTCGCCAGCTTGTCCCAGTCCACTCCCACCATGCCGAAACTCTACGGTCCGAGACGGCATGGACGGCGGAGTTTGTTCGGTTTATAACCACCCCGCAAACTCCGCCCGAGGGCAGCGCCTGAAAGGGCGACAGAGTGACTTGCCCGGGGCGGCATTGCGCCTCGACTCAGCCCATGCAGCCCCCGCGGTACGTCAGGCGCCTCAGACCGCCTTAAGAAGTCATCTCAATTGGCTGGTTCGGTAGGCTGCGGGCGTGGGGATCGTTGAGCGGCTGGTGCCGGATGAGTTGTGGGCTTTGTTCCAGCGGGTGGTGCCGCCTGCGCCGACGAGGCCGCAGGGCGGCGGCCGGCGACGGCACGGGGACCGGGAAGTGCTGGCAGCGATCGTGTTCGTGGCGACGTCGGGGTGCACGTGGCAACAGTTGCCCGCGCCATCGTTCGGACCGTCTGGAGCGACCGCCCATCGCAGGTTCACGGAATGGACCAAGGCTCGGGTGTGGGCAAAGCTGCACCGCCTGGTGCTCGACGAACTCGGCGCACGCGGTGAGCTGGACTGGAGCCGGTGCGCAATCGACTCGGTGAACATACGGGCCCTGAAAGGGGGGACCTGACAGGCCCGAATCCTGTCGACCGGGGCAAGAAAGGGTCGAAGATCCACTTGATCACCGAAGGCTCCGGTCTGCCCGTCTCCATCGGGATCTCGGGAGCGAACACCCACGACAGTCAGGCCTTGATCCCCCTGATCCGCGGCATACCGCCGATCCGCTCCCGCCGCGGACCACGCCGACGCAAGCCTTCCAAGCTCTACGCGGACAAAGCCTACGACTACGCTCACCTGCGACGATGGTTACGGCAACGAGGCATCGTCCACCGCATCGCCCGCAAGGGCGTCGAGTCCTCCGCACGCCTGGGTCGGCATCGCTGGAAGATCGAACGCACCATGGCCTGGCTCGCCGGATGCCGCCGGCTTCACCGCCGCTACGAACGCTCAGCCGACCACTTCCGGGCCTTCACCAGCATTGCCTGCACCCTCATCTGCTACCGCAGACTCACCAAATGAGACGACTTCTAAGGGTGCGGTGCACGCGCTTGGGAGGCGAGGTGTCGTAGCGGGGGACCGTGACGTCAGGGAGGTCGCCGGCCCGGATGCGTTCTGCTGCGTCCTGGACGGCGTACTCAAGGTCGTCGACGGTCTCGTATCCCGCGATGTACAGGTGAAGGTAATACGCCTGGTAGGTGCCGACTGGTCGCAGCCGGAACGGGCCGGCGGCACACGCGGTCACTCCGTACGCAGCCCGTCCGCCCGCATCAACCGCCACAACGCCGGAAGACTCAGCACCGTCACCACCAGCACCGCCGCCGCACCGATCCCCGCGTACGGCAGGAACACCCACCAGTCCCGCACCGGCTTCGCCACGACGCCCAGCATCGCCCTGCCCAGCACCAGCCCGCCCGCGATCGCCACGACCGTACCCGCCAGCACCGGCACCGCCGTCTGCCACAACACCGACCACAACACCGACCACGCCAGCGTCCTGCGCCGCGTACCGAACGCCACCAGCACCGACAGCAGACGCCGCCGCTCCCTCAACTGCTCGACCAGCGCCACCAGCATCCCCGCCGCGATCAGCACCACCGTCAGCGTCCCCCCGACCCGCAGACCGGTCTGCACGCTCGAGTACTGCCGGTCACGCTGCACGTTCACCGCCCCGGACACCCGCAACGTCGGATCCACCCTCGCCGCGGCGTTGCGCAGCCGCTCCGCCGCGTCCGGGACACCGCGGTCGACCGCGACCGCCGCGGACGTCGACGCCTGCCGCAGCCGCTGCCCCGCCAGCGCCCCGGAAGTGGCCAGGATGCCGTCGTGGACCTCACCCAGCGGATCGCGCACCGCCACCACCTCGCGGGTCGACAGCGGTAGCGGTGTGCTCCCCGCTCGAGGGCAGGCGCGGATGGAGCGATCGGCGTGAGCACGTCTCGCCGGTGAGGTCTCTGCATCGATGCCGGGCAGGAGCCGGACCATGCGGGAGGGTGTGGATTCTGCGGGATTGAGAGTCGCGATGGCAGGGCCTGCACTGTGACGGTGTGGTCACCTCGGCGAGGTGGTCGGACCACTCGGGCGAGGTGCAGGCAGAGTAAACGGACGACTATCGTCCCCTTGTGGTACTTTCACGGAAAGGGACGATACCCGTCCGCTTAGTGGGCGCCCTGTGTGGGCGTCGTAGATACAAGGAGGTCGATCATGAGTGATCGAGAGGACATCATTCGCAGGCTGGACGCGCTTGAGAGCGTCGAGAGCATCAAGAAGCTCAAGGCCCGCTACTTCCGTTTCGTGGACGAGAAGAAGCACGATGAGCTGGCCGCGCTGTTCACACCTGACGCCGAGCTCGTGACCGGCGGGATCACCTGGAAGTCGCCGCAGGAGTTCGCGTACACGGTTCGTGATCTCACCGGTGCCGCACCGTCCGTGCACCACGGACACATGCCGGAGATAGAGATCACCGGGCCTGACACGGCCCGCGGGATCTGGTCGATGCAGGACCTGCTGACCTTCCCGGCTGGGAAGGACGCCCCGGAGGGGCACAACGGTTATGGGCAGTACCGCGAGTCCTACCGCAGGGTCGACGGGGAGTGGCTGATCGATTCGCTGCTGCTGACCCGGCTGCGGATGGACCCGCTGGAGAACTGGACGCCGGATGCCGCGTGAATCCAACGCTGCGCCTGAAGCCCGCGCGGATGCGCGTCGTAACCGGCGCCTACTGATCACCGCGGCGCAAGAGGCCATCGCCTCCCGCGGGCTCGATGTCTCGGCTCTGGACATCGCCAAAGCGGCTGGTGTGGGCGTTGGCACGTTGTACCGGCGGTTCGGCACCAAGGAAGCGCTGCTCGACGCCGTGGTGCTCAGCCTCTACGACGAGCTGTGCGATGCCGCGCAGGTATGTATGGAACGCGCGGACCCATGGGACGGCCTGGCTGAGTTCGTGATGGAACTGGCGGGGGCGCACCGGGACAGCCTCGGACTGGCCGAGGTGACAGCGGCATGCGCAGTGCCGCCCTCGCCTGAGCTCGCGGAGCGGACCGCCGCCCTGCAGGACGCGGTCATCCGGCTGACTGAACGAGTGCGCGCAGCCGGCGCTCTACGCGAGGACGTGACCTGGCAAGACATCATGATCTGCTCGCGTGCGTCACTGGACACCGACCACAGTCTTGGCGTCGATGCAGGACCCAACGGATGGCGACGCGTCATCACGCTACTGCTCGACGGGATGCGTGCCCCGGGACGCACACCCCTCGAGGGACCAGGACCGCAAATCCGCGCCTGGTAGGAAGCCCTTCCGCATGCGATCCGCACCGGCACTATGGCTGGTCGCTTGTGACATGAAGGCGCGGCAGCAACCATTTTTTCCTCCCGAGATACTGCTTCATCTTCCGGCCGCGGACCGATGCGCCCGACTCCTAAGGGGCGCATCGGTCCGCATCGCAAATCGGCCCCTTTGAGCCGTACGTCAGACGCAGTCTCGTGGATTGGCTGATTTACCGTCGTGCCGGTTGAGCTCCGCCGTGAGCTCTCGTCGGAAGGTGGTGCATGGGCTCAGAAGGCGGGATTGACACCCGTGCGTTGCGGGTTCGCCAGATGGGCGGCCAGCAAGCTCGCGGGCCAACTGGCATGGGGCGCCTTCTCCGGACTCCTCAGAGCCTGCTGGACCACTGTGTCCCCGAGTGCGGTCTCGATGCCCATCCTTGGGAACAGTTTGAGCAGCGAAGCCAGCGGCTCCTCATCCTGGGCGACGGGATCGATGGTGCCGAAGTCGGACATGACAGCGAGCCGGACGAGTCTGGGCAGTGTCCCCATGCGTTCCGCGATACCGGGAGAGGTGTGAAGGGCGATAGCTTCCCATACCTTTTGCCCCAGATGTTCGGGCCAGCCCTCGTGGCCTAGGAATGCCTTGGCTGCGTCCGCGCCCTCCACTTCGAAACGCTGGGGTCCGTCATAGGCCTCGGCTGTTCCCGCATCGTGGAACAGGCACGCGACAGCCAACGCTTCGCGCTGCTGGCCTTCGATGCCTTCCTTCCGGCCCAGATGGTCGGCCAGTAGCCAAACCCGCACGCTGTGGTTGAGGATCGCGGGCTGAAGTACAAAACGCACGTGACGGTAGGCGGACTCGCTAACTGCTCCCCCGAAAGAGACTTCCACCGTACCTCCGTGCCCGAGGGCTTTGATGACGACCGGTCCGGACAGCGACGATAGCGTCTTGAGGGTGGGCAGCCCCTGAGATCGAGGGCAGGTCTGGGCTCGCCTTGGAGATCGGGGCGCACGGGGTGATTCGGGGGCGTTCGGTCCTGGCGGCCAGCTGCTCGGGGCGGGTCTGCCGTTCAGGGTTGGAGGGTGGGTGTCCGGGGTGCGGTGCGGATCACGGTTACCGTCAGTACCGCGCCGACGACGAGCAGCGCGGCCATGACGTACAGCCCGTTGTTCACACTGCCGGTCTGTGTCTTGACCCATCCCAGTAGGAAGGGGCTGACGAATCCCCCGGACAGGCCGATCGAGTTGATCAGGGCGATTCCGCCGGCTCGCGCCTCCGGTGCCAGGTACCTGACCGGAATAGACAGCAGGACCGGCATCGCGCCGTAGACGGAGCAGGCGAGGAGCGCCAGCGAGATGATCGACAGCGCAAGGTTGGTCCCCGAGAACGACAGCAGGATCAGGCCGATCGCTCCCGTCGCGCACGCAATGGCCGCATGCCACCGTCGTTCACCGGTCTTGTCCGAGTGCCGAGAGAGAAGGAGCATCGAGACCGTGGCAGTGGCGAACGGGATGGTGGCCCATGCGCCGATCTCAGCGGGCGTGGCGACACCCGCGTCCTTGAGCATCAGCGGCATCCAGAACGCGACCGCCTGGATACCGCACACGACGGTGAACCAGGCCAGTCCCATCACATAGACGTTGACGTCGCGAAGGGCGCGGCTGAAGCCGCGGGAGGTGCCCGACGATGCCGCCTCGAGACCATCCAGGACCTGGCGGCGTTCGTCGTCGCTCAGCCACTTTGCCGTCTTGGGGCCGTCGGGCAGGAGGAAGAAGAACACCACCCCCAGCAAGACGCTCGGTACGCCCTCGAGCAGGAACAGCCACTGCCAGCCGCCGAGGCTCGCGACTTCGTCCATGCCCTGGAGGATCCAGCCGTTGAGCGGTGAGCCGAGGGCGCCGGCAATCGGGCTGCCGCACAGGAAGAGCGCCATGACGCGAGCGCGTCTGTCGTTGGGGAACCAATAGGTGAGGAAGAGCATCACCCCGGGCGCGTAGCCGGCTTCGAAGGCGCCCAGCAAGAGACGCATGACGTAGAACTGGGTGGGCGTCTGCACGAACATCATGCAGGTGGAGGCCAGTCCCCACAGGACCATGATCCGCGAGAGGGTCAGCCTGGCTCCGATGCGCTTCATCCAGAGGTTGCTGGGGACCTCGCAGAGGAAGTAGGTGGCGAAGTACAGGCCGGCGCCGAGGCCGTACACCGCGGCGCTGAACCCGAGGTCCTCCTTCATCTGGAGCTGGGCGAACCCGATGTTGATGCGGTCGAGGTAGGCGAACACGTATCCCGCGAAGATCAGCGGGATGAGCCGCCATCCGATCTTGGAATACAGCGCGCTTGTGGTGTCGGAGACCGCGGAGGGCAAGGTGCCCTTGCCCAGGGATGGTTCGGTAGCAGTCACGGTTGCCTCCATTGGCAACGTCCGAGCGCCTTCAGAACCGCGATGGCGCACCTGGTCGAGTGATGTAGACGGTTGGCGGATCGCCGAGTTGACCCTTGCTCCGAAGCCGCGACGCCTCGACCGGGGGATCCTCGAATCAACGCTCGGGGCCGCCCCCACGGTGGATGAGCCGTTCTACGGACAGCTGTCCGCAGAAGTTTGTGCGGAGG
Organism: Streptomyces sp. NPDC005722; assembly: GCF_040630935.1. Lineage (NCBI taxonomy): Bacteria > Bacillati > Actinomycetota > Actinomycetes > Kitasatosporales > Streptomycetaceae > Streptomyces > Streptomyces sp. NPDC005722. Next base: position 16,468 of record NZ_JBEXYN010000076.1, on the reverse strand, counting down.
GGGAAGTCGTGTCAAGCGGGTGACAGCCCATGGGTGTTCATGCGTAAAGCGGTGCCTGAGGGGTGCACTTGCGTGAGCCGCGGCGGCGCCACCCGGAGTGGAGGGCTGCAGGTGATTTCCCATCACGCTGGCACTGCCAGCCCGCAGTACGGACAGTTGTCCGCCAGAACATCTGAAGGTGACCGAACCGCGCACGGCGAGCCTGGGCACCTTGTGTGCCCAGGCCCAATGGGCAGTCAGGAGGCGGCGCGATGCCCAGCTCTCGATGCGGTGCGGAGTCGCCTGTGCGGCCAGCGGCTCGCGATGCTTCTCAGCTCGATCCGCTTCTGCTGCCGCACCTGCACCGGAACGCGGACCCGGCCGAACCTGTGCTCAGGTGAAAGCGGGCGCACCGAGTCGTACGGTAGATCCACCCTGCACCGTCGAGCCTGATCGCTTTGGGCATCCCGGGCCAAGTCCGCCGGCGGACTGCCTCGATCACTGCCGGGGCCGAGCGGAGATCAGTCCTGAGGCTTACCGCAACCAGCACGGCGTCGGCAGGCGCCTTCTGAGCGCGGATGAACTCGGGTTTGGCGAAGCCGACGAGTCCGATGCCTGCGTGCGAGTGCGTGTGAACGAGCTCTCACGGGTGCGGGCATCGAAGTGGGTGCGAGCTCACAGGCCGGCGCTGCCGGGTGCGCCGAGCGCCGAGCGGCCGTCGCTCTGCTCCTGGTTCCGCTGGGATCGGCGGCAGGGAGTGGGGGCGGCCACAGTGCCGGGGATGCGTACACGGCGCAGCCGAGGGCGCGGTATCTGCGAATCGGTAGGCATGACGGCTCCTGGTTGCTGGCGTGCTGGGTCACAACGAGTGCGGGCGCATGGCCGGACGTTGATGCGACCGTGCTTCTGGGGTGGCGGCGTTGCCGCGGTTCCGGGCGCGCACTTTAAAATATCAGGAATGATCGATCGGTAAAAAATGTGCCAACATGGTTCCCATGAGCAACTTCAACGATGAGATCGTGGCCGAGTTCCGGGCCAACGGTGGAGTGGTCGGCGGCCCATTCGAAGGCAGGTCCCTGCTGGTACTTCACACCGTGGGCCGGCGTACCGGGACCCCCCGGGTGAATCCCCTGGCATACACGACCGACGAAGACACCTATCTCCTGTGTGGCAGCAACAGTGGCGCTCCGAAGGACCCGGACTGGGTCGCCAACGCAGGAGCGATGACTGAGGTGACGCTGGAGGTCGGAACGCGGACGCTGAAAGCGATCCCTCGGGTCGTCACGTCCGATTCGCCGGACTGGGAGCGGCTCTACGAGCTGTGGATGGATCACCAGGCCGGCATGAGGGAGTACGCGAAGAAGACCAGCCGTAAGTTTCCGATCCTGGCGCTCGACCCGATCGACGATTAGCCCGATCGCCTGGTCGGTGAACCTCTCTCGGCGCTGAGCGTCGCGGTCCGGAAGCGTGAGAGGGTGTCCGCGACCGCTCTGTGCCGAACGGCCATGGACACCCCCACGACACTCCCGGTCCGGCAGCGAGAGTGGTACAGCGAAGGTGAATGCACAGGCAGGTGGCAGGCATTGGCGACGCCGAGAGGGGTCTGAAACGGCTGACCTGCCGACCGCGGTCGTCTCCCGGGTTCCCGGCAGGAGTCTACGCACCGCCCTGCTGGCCACTCAGCGGAGCACGGTTGTGACCGTGCTGGGTCCGACCCTTGCGGCATCCGGCCGGCGGGGCACGTCGGGTGGGTTGCCCCTGGCGAGGTTTTCGCTGATGAGGAGCGCAGTCGATCCATCGCGAACGTGAGATTTGACGTGACCGACAGCGCCTCGGTGGCCGGTATGCGTGACGTGGTGGCAACTCCCACCCGATGAGGCGGCCGTTGTGATGGTAGAGAGCCGCTGGTGGACCGCGCCGGTACCGGGTTCCACCTGCTGGTGGCGCTCCGGGTGAGGGCCGCAGCGCCGTCCGGTACCTGACGGCCCGGCGGGCCTGCCGCGGTGAAACGGGGCAGGCCCTATGCGTCGCGCCAGCCGCCGTCGACCCGGAGGGTCGCGCCGGTGATGTAGGCCGAGACCGGACTCGCAAGGAAAGCGACGATGTCGGCGTACTCGGACGGGCGGCCGACCAGACCGACGTCGTTCGGCGCCAGTGCTGCGACCAGCGGAGGCTCGATCTCCTCCCAGGTCTGCCCCCATCCCTGCTCCCTGCCGAGTTCAATCAACTGATTCTCGTTGCCTGCAGTGAGGATGCCGCCCGCTGCCACCGCGTTCGATGTGACGCCGGAGTGCTCCAACTCGCGCGCGAGAGACTTGGCGAGCGTGTTGCGCGCCCCGTTGGTTGCCGCGTAGTGGGGTTGACTCGCCTTGGGGAGTTCGCCGGTGACACTGCTGATCTGGACGATTCTGCCCCAGCCGCGCTCGCGCATCCCGGGGACGAGGCGCTGAATCATCCGGACACTCGACAGGACATTGGTGTTGTAGAGCGCGGCCCAGTCCTGTGCCGTTGTGGTGGTCCATCCGAGATGGGGTTCGTAGGCGCCGGCGTTGTTCACAAGGATGTCGACGGGGGCGTCACCCAGGGCGGCGTGAACCGCGTCCGCTCCCGCGTCGGTCCCGAGGTCGCCGATCGCGACGGAAGCCTCACCTCCCTTCTCCCGGACAGCCTCAGCCACGGCCGCTGCCCTCATCTCGTCTCGTCCGTGGATGACCACCGCGGCGCCTTCCGCCGCCAGGTGCTTGGCGATCGCCTCGCCGAGGCCACTGCTCGATCCCGTCACCAATGCCCGCTTGCCGCTCAGGTGCAGGTCCATCCGCCGCTCCGTTCCGTGGTTTCCGGCCGCCCGTTCCGCAGGCCGAGGCGTGAGAAGGCATGCGTCATCGAAGGGCATGCCGGCGACCAAAATTATCGACCGCACGTTCCATAATGGGTATGGGGGGCTCGACTGTCAAAGGGCGGCGAACCGCCGTGCAGCCAACAGTCGCGAAGCGATATGCGATCTCGCCACGTTGCCACGGCGCCAACTGCCGCGCCCTGCACGGCAGCCTCGACTCTGCCGCAGCACGCTCCCGTCACCCCCCGGGGTGGCCAAGCGACGCTGGCCTGGGCTGTGCCCGAGCCTCCGATTCCTGCGGGACCAGGCGCCGAATGTACGTAAGAAGACTCCTGCCGCCGGCCTGGTGCGACTGAGCCGGCCCGCTGCCTCGCCCGGCCGTGCCGCAGCGGTCGCTAGGAGTGTTCCGGGTCGCGAGCCGGGAGGGGTGTGAGGAAGCTGCCCGCTCGAGCCCCGACCGCCGTGCTCCGCCATGGCGCTCCTCCGGCGGACGCCGGGCGACACTGGCAGGATGCGGGTCCGCGTGGATGGCCCCGGCGCACGCATGAGGAAACGCTGCGGTTGCCGGTGTGTCGGTGTGCCTCTGTGTCCGTGTGTGGGGAGCACAGGGAAGGCGATCGGTCGCCGTAGCTGTGCGTTACGGACCATGGAACTCATCCGGAGGTGGAGGTGACTGGCCTCACGTCGTCGGTCAGCAGCCGGGGGACTCGAACCGCGGGAGAGGCGTAGTACGCTCGTTTTGAGCCAGGGGCATGTGGATCTCGCCTAGGTGAGGCATGTTTCGAGCCAAATTATGGAACGAACGGTAGATATATTATTCTCCGTGACGTCATCACGCGACTGTTGGAGGAGTGTCAAATGAGCACTGTGGGTAACGGCGCCGCGCTGCAGCGCCTTCTCGACATCGAGGAGATCAAGAAGCTCAAGGCCCGGTACTTCCGGTTCCACGACACCAAGAAGTGGGACGACTTCGCCAAGGTGTTCAGCCCGGACGTCCAGATCGAGATCGACGGGACGGTGCTCACCGACGCGGGCGCCATGGTCAAGGCAGCCAGCGCATGGGTGGGGGAGGCCGAGACCGTCCACCGTGGCTTCATGCCCGAGATCGAGATCACCGGCCCCGACACCGCCACGGGCATCTGGAGCATGGCCGACTACCTCGTGTGGCCCGAGAACGGCGACCTGCCGCAGGGCATGCGCGGCTACGGGTACTACCACGAGGAGTACCGGAAGATCGGCGGCGAGTGGCTGATCAGCCGCGTGAGGATTGAGCGACTGCGGGTCGAGTTCCGCGAGGGCGGCGTGCCTGCCGTCGCTTGATCCCTCTCGACCATGCACCGGAACCGCATGTAACGCACGGCAGCTGCGTGATGCGCGCGGGCTCTGTGGTGTGAGGTTCAAAGCAGAACGACGGCGGCGCCAGGGGTTCGCGTGGCGGGGAGAAACAGGCCTCGTCGCGACCGCCCCTGCGGGGCGGGGCGCCGCCGTCCATGCATCAACTCCTGCCCAAGGACCCGGAAAAGCGGCTCGGCAGCGGGCCCAGTCCTCATTTGAGCGATGCACACCACCGACCGGCGGATGCCCTCCCAGCGACTGCTCATCCTCCACCTCGAGAGGCCGAAGTCGCGACCTAAGTGGGAGCCGCAAGCGGCAACTGGCATCTCGACCCGCGGGGTGACCGGGGACGTGCACTTGGGTACGGCGACGAACCACCCCGACCAGCGAAACCGACAGACCTCGACGACCGCCACAGGGCAGCTGCCTGCCTGGAGCCGTCCTCCACGCTGTCTGCCACCTTGGAGGGCCTGGTTCGACCGGCGCCCTCGAACGGCGGCAGGCTTCAGCTCCGCATCTGACGCCTCACGGCGTCGGACGTTCACGCGACCGAAACGGCATTGCTGCCTCGTCAGCCGGCGCAGCCGGGCCCGACGGGAAATACCCAACAAGCACCGGAGAGGCATCCAACCTCGAACCGGAACAACTCCAACGCCTCTGACCGGGCCACTGGAGATCTTCCGTGTCGCACCGACCCGGTTGCGCAGGACCTCGTACCTGACAGCCAACGGGGAGTCCTGCCCCTGCACCCCATGGGGCGGACCAGGCGGCGCCTCGACCGAACGCGGAATCCCAATCCGCATCACCACAGAACCACTTCGCCGTCCTCTCGCCGCGTGAGGTCCGGTCCACACCCTCCTGCGCGGCACGTTTGGACATCTCATGGCCCATGTCGACACTCAGCCGGACAAGCGTCGGCTCATCCTCCTTCTCATATCGGCAGCTCAGCTGATCGTCGTCTTCAACGACGCGATCATGAATGTCGCCCTGCCCTCTGCCCAGGCCGACCTCCACATCTCCGACGGCGGCCGCCAATGGGTGATCACCGCCTACACCCTGGCGTTCGGAGGTCTCCTGCTGCTGGGCGGCCGTCTGGGAGACATGTTCGGCCGTAAGCGGATCTTCGTCACCGGTCTCATCGGCTTCGTCGTGGCGTCCGCCTTCGGCGGGGCCGCAACCGCCACCTGGATGCTCCTCAGCGCCCGGGCCCTGCAGGGCGTTTTCGGCGCCCTGCTCGCCCCGGCCGCCCTGTCGTTGATCTCGCTGACCTTCCCCGACGGCAAGGAACGAGCCAAAGCCTTCGGGGTCTTCGCCTCCGTCGTCATCACCGGAGGCGCAGCGGGACTGCTCGCAGGCGGGCTCCTGACCGAGTACCTCAGCTGGCGCTGGGCACTGCTCATCAACATCCCCCTCGCCGTGATCCCCGTACTCGGCGCGCTGGCATACATACACGACCACGCCGAGGACGACCGCAGCACACGGCTGGACATCCCCGGCTCCGTGTTGGCCACTGCCGGCATCGTCGCACTGGTTTACGGCTTCACGCTGGCCGAGAGCCACGGCTGGGGCGACGGCACCACGCTCGGCTCGCTCGCTGTGGCCGTGGTTTTGCTGGCCGCGTTCGCCCTGGTGCAAGCCCGTACCCGAGATCCCCTGCTGCCCATCCGGATCCTGACTGACCGCAACCGCCTCGGCGCCTACCTCTCGGCCGCCCTGTCACTGCTCAGCGCGTTCGGCGTCATCCTGTTCCTGACCTACTATCTGCAGACGGTCAAGGGATACTCCGCGGCGCAGACCGGGCTGGCATTCCTGCCGATGGCCATCGCTCAAATCATCGGCGCAGCCCAGATCGCCGCCCGTCTGATGACCCGCATCCGGCCCAGGATGCTTATGACCATCGGGTATCTCCTCGCCGCCGCTTCCGTCCTCCTGCTCGTCCCGCTCGACACCGGCAGCTCCTACAGCTTGGTGCTGTTCTCCGAGATCGGCGTCGGCCTCGGTCTCGGTCTCGCCCTCATGCCGGCCACCAGCCTTGCCACCCACGGCATCGGCCCGCGGGACTCCGGCGTGGCCTCTGCAATGATCAACATCTCGCAGCAGGTCGGCGGATCCATCGGCACGGCCCTGCTCAACACCGTTGCGACCAGTACCACTGCCGCCTACATGGTCGCCCACCACACCGGGCAGCAGAGCACCGCGCTGGTCCACGGCTACCGCGTCGGCTACCTGTGGGCTACGGGGTTCCTCCTGGCAGCCGGACTGGTCTCCCTTTTGCTGATCAACGCCGGGCGCCCCGAGGCCGACGCTGAACTCGCGGCCGGCGAGGAGGCAATGGCCCCCGCGTGACCGCATGCCCCGACCCCTCCCCGGCGCAGCCGTGCAAGCCCGACGGGCGCCAAGAGGACGCGCCGGGTGATGCCGGAAGGGTGTTCCTGCGGTGCCACCGCACTTGACGCCGCGGCACCTGGCGGCCGTTGACTCCAGGCCTGGGCTCACCCTCCCACCCTGGCCGGCTGCGCTCGAGCGGACAGCGACGTCGAACTCGAGCGCAGCCACTCCAGGTATCATTACTCAACGTTCGTTCCATAATGTAGGGTGTGAAAGGCCGAAGAGCCGCGCACCAGCCACTACGAAGCGGCCGCCCTCATGTGCGGCGCACGCTCGTGGACATGTTTTTCCCAGGAGGTCTGACCGGTGAACGACGCGATCAGGGGCACAGCGATTGGAGCCGCGCCCGTACCCGTGTCGGTGCTCGACTTGGTTCCCGTGGGTAGCGGCACCACCGCCGCCGAGGCGCTGCACAGCAGCATCGAACTCAGCCGGATTGCCGACCACCGTGGCTACCACCGGTACTGGATAGCCGAACACCATTCGGCGCCGAGCGTCGCATCGACCTCGCCGGCCGTGATCCTCTCGCACCTCGCAGCGCACACCCAGCGCATCCGGCTCGGTTCCGGCGGTGTGATGCTGCCCAACCATGCGCCCCTGGTCATCGCCGAACAGTTCGGTCTCCTGGAGGCGCTCGTTCCCGGCCGCGTCGATCTCGGACTCGGCCGTGCGCCCGGCACCGACGGGGCGACCGCTGCCGCACTGCGCCGCAGCGACCAGATGAACCAGGGTGCCGACGACTTTCCCCAGCAACTCCAAGAGCTCGTCCGCTTCCTGAACGACGACTTCCCCGCCGGCCACCCCTACTCCCGAGTCCACGCCATCCCCGGGCCGGTCCAGGGCCCCACGGGCCGACCCTCGGTCTGGCTGCTCGGCTCGTCCGGCTTCAGCGCACAGCTCGCCGGGACCCTGGGACTGCCCTTCGCCTTCGCCCACCACTTCTCAGCGCGGAACACCGACCAGGCGCTCGCGCTGTACCGGGAATCGTTCCGCCCCTCACCGCTCCTCCAGACCCCCTACGCACTCATCAGCGTGAACACGATGGCCGCCGACGATGAGCGAGAAGCCCGCCGCCAGGTCATGACCGGCGCCCTCGCGATGATCCAGCTGCACACCGGCCGACTCGGCCTGCTTCCGTCGCCCGAGGAAGCAGAGGCGTACCGCTACACCAAAGCGGAGCGGGAGTTCGCGGAGACCTGGATCGCCGACATCGTCTACGGCACCGCGGATGCGGTCCGCAGCGGTCTGGACGCACTGCAAAAGCGCACCGGAGCCGATGAACTGATGCTCACCACCCTCATGAGCCACAGCAATCCGGCGCGGTTGCGTAACTACGAGCTCATCGCGGACGCCTACGGTTTCCCGCAGGACTGAAACAGCGCCGCCAGCCCGCAGCGCCGGACCAAGTACGACCAGGGCGCCGCAGTGGCGGGTCCGGCGGCCACCTTCCGGTATCCGACACGGCCGGCGACTGGTTTCACCGATCGCAGTGATGCGGTCCCCGGAACCACGGCCCACCCTGACCTCGTGATGCCGCTGACTGGAAGCGGCGCGTCGGCACCCTCCGTTGCAGGCATGCTCGGCGGTCAAGCACCTCGAGGCCACGACGGACTCTCACCGAAGCCACTGCGACCAGGCAGCTTCGGCAGCGGCCCCGTGCGCTGGTGACCGGCCTGCAGTCGGCCGCAGGCGCAGTCTTCCGCAGGGAAAGACCACCCCTCCAGAGAGAAGAAGAGGATCATGCACGTCGAAATCTGGTCCGACATTTCCTGCTCGTGGTGCTTCATAGGCAAGGCCCGGTTCGAGAAGGCGCTTGCCGCGTTCCCGCACCGAGACGCCGTCCAGGTGGTGCACCGCTCCTTCGAGCTCGATCCCCGCCTGACCCACACCCGCTCGACGACCGGGGTGGCTCACGCCAGGAAGTACGGCATGACTCCCTCACAAGCCCGGGCCGCCGAGGAGTACCTCGCCGCCATCGCGAGGAACGAAGGGCTCGGGTACCTCGTCGATTTCCGCGATCACGGCAACACCTTCGACCTGCACCGACTGCTGCACCTGGCCGCGGCCCACGGGGTTCAGGACGAGCTGCTGACCTTGTTCTACGAAGGAAACTTTGCCTCGCAGCGCAGCATCTACGACTCCGAGTACCAAGTGGAACTTGCTGTCCGTGCCGGACTCGATGAGGCCGAGGTCCGGCGTGTGCTGGCAGACAAGCGTGCCTACGCCAGGCAGGTACGCAGGGACGAGACCGAGGCCGCACAAGTGGGCATCACCGGTGTGCCCTTCCTCGTGATCGACCGCAAGTACGCAGTCTCCGGCGCCCAGCCGGCCGAGTCATTCAGGGACGTGCTGCGACGGGCATGGGCCGACCGCGGACCCGAACTGACGATCTTCGGCGCGGCCGACCAAGCCGGGTGCGACGCGGACGGAGCCTGCGACGTGCCACGCAGTGCACGTACCGACGGAACCACCTCGTAGGTCGTAGAGGCATGTACCCATGTGTCAGCGCGGCACCCGGGCGACGTCGCACCGTCCGGTGCCACATCCCCATGTGCCTCGACGGTGTAGGCGAGAACACGCCGCTCACCCCCGCTGGTCCTCCTGCCGCTGCACGGTCGGCCAGCCGGATTCTCTGATTCTTCCCGCGACGATCCACGGAAACCGAGGGCGCCCTGCCCCGCCACCTCCGCTGCGTCGCGCGGCTCCCATACACAGTCCGTTTCAGCACCCAAGGTGGATGCTCGTATGTCTCAAACCGCCGAACGCCCCCGAGACCCGCGGCGCTGGAAAGCGCTGGCGTTCATTTCCCTGGCTCAGTTGATGGTCTCGCTCGATGCCACGATCGTGAACATCGCCCTGCCCGACGCTCAGCATGCCCTCGGAATCTCCGACGCCAACCGGCAGTGGGTCATCACCGCATACGCGCTCGCGTTCGGTGGTCTGCTGCTTTTCGGCGGTCGCATCGCCGACAAGTGGGGCCGCAGACCGGCATTTCTTGTCGGGCTCATCGGATTCGGTGTTGCCTCCGCGGTTGGCGGTCTCGCCACCAACGAGGCCATGCTGCTGGGCTCCCGCGCACTTCAAGGCGCCTTCGGCGCCCTGCTCGCCCCCGCCGCCCTCTCGCTGCTCGCGGTAACCTTCGATGACGTCAAGGAGCGGGCCAAGGCCTTCGGTGTTTTCGGTGCCATCACAGGTGCCGGCGGCGCGGTGGGACTGTTGCTCGGCGGGGTCCTCACGGAGTACCTGAACTGGCGTTGGACCTTCTTCGTCAGCATCCCGCTCGCGATCATCGCCGCGGTGGGCGCCTACTTCACGATCCACGAGCCCGAGGGCGGCCGCGACCGCTCCCCGCTGGACATCCCCGGCGTCGTGCTGTCCACCCTTGGCCTGGTCGCACTGGTGTACGGCTTCACTCGCGCCGAAGCAACGGGCTGGTCCGCCCCCTCCACGATTTGGCTGTTCGTCGCCTCGGCTGTCCTGCTGGCGGTGTTCGTCTTCATCGAGTCCAAGGTCAAGAACCCGTTGCTGCCCCTCCGGGTGATCACCGAACGCAACCGCAGCGGGGCCTTCGCCTCCCTGGGCCTTGCCACCGTCGGTCTCTTCGGTGCTTTCCTATTCCTCACTTACTACCTGCAGGTCGTGCAGGGATACTCGGCGATCAAGACGGGTTTCGCGTTTCTACCCCTCGCCGTGTCGTTCAGTGTGGGGGCGACACAGATCGGTGCCAGGCTCGCCACCAGGCTGCCGGCCCGCCTGGCGATGGCACCCGGGTTCGCTGTCGCCGCCATCGGCATGATCTTCCTGACCCGACTCGAGGTCGGTCCGTCCTACGCGGACGCGATCCTGCCGGGCCTGGTGCTTCTGGGCCTCGGCATGGGCGCGGGGTTCATGCCGGCCATGTCACTGGCCACGCACGGTGTCCAGCCTCGGGACGCGGGGGTCGCCTCTGCAATGGCCAACACATCCCAGCAGGTGGGTGGCGCAATCGGAACGGCGCTGCTGAACACCCTGGCCGCCTCCGCCACCACCACCTACCTCGCCAGCCACACCGCCACCACCAAACTGGCCAAAGCGCAGTCCCTGATCCATGGCTACACCCATGCCATCTGGTGGGCGGTCGCTATCGAGGCGATGGCGGCACTGATCGCACTCACCTTCATCAACGCCGGTCGCCCCGGCTCCATCGAGGTAGCCGCCAGCGCTGACGAAGACGTACAACTCCCCACCGCCCTCCACTGACCCTCCCAACCCCGCCCAACGCCAGACCGGCGCTGACCACCACGGTCAGCGCCGGTCCCGCGCGAGATCGGGCGCGTGCCCGCGGGCGAACGGACTCCTCGCCAACCCAGCACGCACAGTGACGCCGACAGAAGCATTGTGGCTCGGCGCGCCGGCACCTGCGGGTGGTCCGTGTGGTGGCCCATTTCGTGTTCGGGATGGGGTTGCTCTCGTCGGCGCCTCGTCTGGAGGGTGCTGCGGCGCCTGGACGAGGGTTTGCGCGCGGCCGGTGTAGGCGGGACGTGCAAGGTCCCGGCGGGCGCCGCCGCGATCGCTGAGTATGTGGTTCGCCGCTTGCCTGGTAAAGCGGCTGGACTGGACGCACCGGTGCTGGCGACCGGGATTCCCATGGAGTTCCGCTGCGGAGGACGTTGACCGCCGGCTGTGCCCAGCCGTGTACCGAGACCGGAGCGCAGCCAGCTGTTGATGCGGCCATCACCCGGATGGCTGTCGTGCCCAGCTCCGTTGACCAACAAGGCGGCCTGTGCCGCGTGGCTGCCTTCCCGCTACGGCCGAGGCCGATTTTGGGGGACCCGCCACACGAACGACCCCTGCACACGAAGCTGTCTGAGACGAGGCGTCATCCTGCGCAGTACGGGCACGTCTTGCCGTACAACCTCAGTCGTGTGCCGAGCGCAACCGGAAGCGATGGCGTTGCGCCTTCATGCGGTTGCCGCATGTGGCCATAGAACACCAGCGGCCGGTGTTGGCGGGGCTTCGGTCCAGAAGGAACAGCGTGCATTCGGGATTGGCGCACGCCCGCAAGCGCCCAGGTGCAGAACAGCTCAGGTCGCCCCAGGCAAGGACGGCCTCCACCGCCAGGCGGTGGTCATCATCCACGACCAGGTCCCACTGCAGCCCATCTTGATCAAAACGTGGTTCCTGGCGTACCCCTGCAATCACCCCAGCCAGAGCTGAGGGTGTCGCCCGCCCGCGGACGACCTCTTCAAGCAGTTGCCGAGCTCGGCGGACGGCCTCAAGCTCGGCCGATGATCCACGCCCCCCGTGACGGCGTAGCCAGCGGCGTCCTTCTGCGGGCGTGCCCAACTCGTCCCGGACGTCTTTCCTGACCGGGGGACGACTGTTCAACAAAGCCAGCAGGAGGCGCTCGCGTTCCATCATGGACCGCCGATCAGGGTCGAGTTGATTGCCATGCTGGAGCATGTGGCGCGGCGGTGCGCACGCCTTCCCCGGTGGCGGGCTGATGCGCTCTCCTCTGGGGCAGTTGGAGATGTTTCGGCGTACGAAGGGGTGCGCACGGGTACCGATCTGCGCTGTATAGGCGCGTTACAGCGGTTGCGCAAGGAAGTGATGGCCCGGCGGACGAGCCAGGCGAGACGCCTGTTGCTCGTGACTGGTGGGCAGCAGCGAGAACAGGCGTCCGAATCGCGTGGCGGGCCGGTGTCGTCGCTCAACTCCGAGCGACGGCACCGGCCCGGCCGCCTTCCCTTAGGCCTTCACAGCCTACCATTTTATGGAATGAACGGTAGGTCAACTATTGAGCGCTGTGGACGCGATGTCTGCCAGGTGTTGCAGGGCGTAGGGCCTCAGCACGGCGGGCCGGTGCGGTTGCCGGCAGGCACGTTGGTGGTGACAGGGAGCCGCGATGACGATCAGGAACACTGGACCGGCTCCGGTGTGCCGCTGTCACTTCAGCAGCGAGGTGGCGTCGCCCATTACAATCACGGGGTGGAGCGCCGGATTGAGGGTGCGCAGCAGTTCCTTCATGTGGTTCTTCGCCACGGTGACACAGCCGTGGGTGGGGCCACTGTGGTCGACGTGGAGCCATATGTCGCCGCCCTTGGCTTCGCCTTCCGGCCGTGTGCTGTTCAGGGGGGTGGTGCCCTTGACCCGGTTGTAGTTGATGGCCACGACGTAGTCGAAGGATCCGGCCAGGGGCTCGCCGTCGAAACCGGTGCCGCTGATGACGAAGGAGGGCGACCTGTCATACGGGAGCTTGGTGCCAGGGTTGGCGAGCCGGCCGCCTGCGTCAGTCAAAGAGAAGACGCCTATCGGCGAGTGGAGGTCGCCGGCGTGGTGATTGTCGGTCCAGCCCTTGAGCGCATTGTGCGCGGGCCACTTGGTACCGGCCTGCCAGCCCGAGAGGGTGCGCTGGTAGATCACGAGGTGGGCTCGAGAAGAGTTCTTGGCGTCTCCTGTGACGAGGACGACCTGCTTTGTTTTGCCGGGTATACGGGCCAGAGTCAGGGGGCCAAGTCCGGGCAGTTGCTCAGTGGTGCCAGGGGGAGGGGTCGCAGCGGCGGTCGAGGCAATGGCCGTCTGCAAGGTGTCGCCAGGTACGGGCCGCGAACTGTTGACCTGGACGCCGGCTTGCAGATCCTCCGTAGGCTCTGCACCAGTTGTTCCACAACCGGTGACCGTCGCCGCGACGACGAGGGCGATGACCGACAGTGGCACGCGCCCCGCGCATTGGGACATGGCTACCGGCAACTGATACCGAGCAGAGGATGCGCGGCGGCGTCCGGCGCGGCCGCGCTGAGATGCAGAGACCATCATGAGCCTGGCTTTCGCTTGAGGTTATCTGTAGCGGGCGGCGTACCTGGGTGGGCCGTGTGCCAACACGGGCCACCCAGGGATCTGCGATACGCCAGCGCCGTTCGGAAGGACCTTCCGGGGTCGTTACCGCTTACGGCCGTTCGATCAAAGTTGGGTTGGCGATCATGGCGCCCTCGATGATCGGTCGGATCTGCGCCCAGGAGCTGTCGCCGCCTCTTGTCGACCAGGCTTCCGACGCGTCCATGCCGTGCGGGAGGTGCAGGCCGACGAAGCCGGCTTCCCGCAGCGCCTCGACCAGGACATCTGGCAGCCGGCTCTGCAGGCAGCCTTGGGGTTCAAGGTTGCGACGCAGGACGGGTACGGAGTGCCCGGTACGGTGGCTCACCAGGCGGTGCGGCTGAGCCACGAGCTGATGCGGCCGGCTACGTCACGCCACCGCGGTTCGAGGATCAGGCTGTGGGCCCGGTCGGGTAGGAAGAGATAGTCGGCGCCGAAGTGTGCCGCGTGCTTGCGTACCAGCGGCGCGGGGGACACGATGTCCTGGCCGCCGGCGATCATGAGTGTGGGTCCGCTGACTCGGGTCCGGTCGAGCTCGATGGCCGCTCCGCGCTGGGCGGCTTCCCACACAGCTTTCGGTGACTCGTTGGGCATCAAGTCGTAGTAGCGGCGCGCGTCCTCCTGCGAGCATCCGGCGAGGAACCACTCAACCGCCATCTCGTAGGGCATGGGCGGGAACGGCACCGACCAGTCCACCGGCAGAGGTATCGCTTCCCCCTTGCTGTCCGTACAGGGCACCGGAGCGAGCAGCACCTGAGCCAGTACCGGGTGGTCCTCGGAATACTTCTGCGCCACCGCCGCGCCCATGCTGTGTGCCACCAGCACGGGTGCCTGATCAAGGTGGGACACGACGATGTCCAGTTCCCTGGTGGCGTCCAGCATGCTCCGTTGGACGAACTCCTCGGTGGGGAGTTCGTGTGATCCCGTGTGGTTGAACCAGCTGAACGAGTAGCAGTGACGGCCCTGGTCGGCAAAGTAGGGCAGCCAGTTCTCCCACAGCCAGCTGCCGTGGCTGCCACCGTGCACGAACACCATGGGGGGTGCTGTGGCCGGGCCTTCGGGTGCGACGTGTTCCACGAATACCCCGTTGACCAGATACTGCTCGGTCTTCACTTCATACCTCTGTGTCGGATGGGTTGGATCCCGCGTTGCTTCGGCATATGGAGCCGGCGCGGTGCATCAGGAGTGCGGACGGTTGTCGCCCGCTTCCTGCAATGGGCAGCAGGCGGATCAGGGCCGGTCTCACGGCAGCGGCCTGGTGACTTCTGTGTGCCTCGCTCGATGACATCGGCGGCTCAGCGCCCGGGCAGGGCATTCGTGACCTGCCGTGGACTTGCTGCGGAGTCCGAGTCGGGGGATCGCACAGGCCTGCCCGTCGCTTGTTGCCGCTGCCGAGCCCCTGATGTGGCGGCCCCGATGGCAAGCCCGACGAGGGGCGTCGGGCTTGCCGTATTCCTGGCTGCCTGGGCGGCGGCTCGCCTAGCGGCCGCGCAACTGGCAGCGCGGGCGGGCGAGGTGAACGGGTGCGATCTGCCGTAGTTGGCCGGCGGACACCCGTTGCCTTAGGTGACGGTCAGACCATGAGGCTGACGCGGTCGTTCACGCCGAGAAGTGTCTTGCCGTATACCTCCAGGCCGACGGCAGGGACCAGTCCGGCGTGGCGGGCTGCGGTGTTGGCGTCGCGCCAGATGCGCTGGAGGGGGCTGGTCTCGGCGAAGGCAGAGGCACCGTGGGCGTTAAGCAGGGCGCTGATCGCCTGGAGGATCTCCTGGGCCGCATAGCCGGCCCGGGCCCTGACATGGGTGCGCGTCTCGTAGCTGAGGGGGCCCACTGCTGCTGCCGCGTCCACTTCGTCGGCTGCGCGGTAGATGTGCAGCCGGGCCGTCTCGATCCTCAGCGCGGCCTCGGCGATCTGCGTCTGGACGCCCACGGAGTCCGCCTGCCGCCCGTGGACGGTGAACGACAGCGGCTTGGACGCGGTCGCGCCCACCACGGAGTCGAGCGCGGCCCGGCCGAGGCCAAGCAGCGGGCCGGCCAGGCAGAGTACGAGCATGGGTCCGAACGACGCTCCGTACAGCGGCTCATCGCGAGGCGATCGCGGGTAGACGCCTTCGGCGGCAGCCGGGACTGACAGGACCCGGTGCTCAGGTACGAAGACGTCGTAGGCGTTCAGGGTGTTGCTGGCGGTGCCCCGCATACCCGTGGTGTGCCAGGTGTCCTCGATGATGAGTTCGGACGCCGGGATCAGCACCAGGGCATGGTCGACGACCTCGCCCTGCTCGTCCTTGAGGAGCGCGCCGACTGCTGCCCATGTGGCGTACGGGGCACCGGAGTTGTAGGACCAGCGGCCACTCACCCGCCATCCGCCGGGGACGCGTGCCCCGGTTCCGGTCGGTGCAGCCACGCCGGTCACCCGCGCGTTGGGGTCGGCGCCGAACACCTCTTCCTGCGCCTGGTCGGGGAAAAGGCAGGCGAGCCAGTTGGTCACGGAAATGATCATCCCGACCCAGGCTGCCGAGCCGTCGGCCTGACCCAGGGTTTCCGAAACCTCGATGAGGGTCCGCAGGTCGGTCTCGTAGCCGCCGTAGCGCTTGGGCGTCAGCAGCCGGAAGAAGCCGGCCTTGCTAAGGGCATCTATGACAGCAGGTGAGACGGCGCGGTCTGTGTCCCCCTGCGCCGCGTGTTCGCGCAGCAGCGGCTGAAGCGTGATTGCCAGCGACACCAGTTGTGCTGTCAAAGCGGCCTTGTCCTGCTCGCTGAGCGGCCCGTTTGCGTACGTGGTGCTGTCCATGCTTGTTGTCTTCTCCATTGCGTTTCGCAGGGGTGCAGCGGTGTGACCGCCGCGGTGCGCGGTGGGCACAACCGAAAGTGCGGTGCCGGCCTACCCTTGGCGCCTCCGTGGGTGAGAGGCGTTCAGTGGTGTCACACGTGACGCGTGCCCGCCGGCGGGCACGGAAGCGGTACGACTTCGGCCATGTGCGGCACTAGGTTCTGTTTCTTGGATCATGTGCGGAGCCAGATCACCAGGGCTGCGACGGTGACGGTTCCGAGGTAGGTGTAAGCGCGTTTGTCGTAGCG
>NZ_JBEXYN010000075.1:0-22633 GCF_040630935.1 Streptomyces sp. NPDC005722 | reverse complement strand
GGGGGGGGGGGGGGGGGGGCCGCGCCGCGGGCCGCGCCGCCGGGGGGGCGCGGGGGCCCCACGCCGTAGGACCGGCCGCCGGCAGGCCGGTCAGCGCCCGGGCCACGTCCAGTCGGCGACCTCCGGCAGGTCCGTGCCGTGCTCGCGGATCCACGCGTGGTGCCGCAGCCGGGCGTCCTCCATCAGCTGCCGCACGGGCGCGGCCCGTACCGCGAGTCCCGGCACCCGGTCGATGACGTCCATGACCAGCCGGAAGCGGTCGAGGTCGTTGCGGACGACCATGTCGAAGGGCGTGGTCGTGGTCCCGATCTCCTTGTAGCCGCGCACGTGCAGGTGGGGGTGGCCGGCACGGCGGTAGGCGAGGCGGTGGATGAGCCACGGGTAGCCGTGGTACGCGAAGATCACCGGCTTGTCGCGGGTGAAGAGCGCGTCGTACTCCGGGTCGGCCATGCCGTGCGGGTGCTCGTCCTTGGGCAGCAGCCGGGCCAGGTCGACCACGTTGACCACCCGCACCGCCAGCTCCGGCAGGTGACGGCGGACCAGCGAGGCGGCGGCCAGCACCTCCTGGGTGGGCACGTCCCCCGCGCAGGCGAGGACGACGTCCGGCTCGCGGGTGCCGTCCTCCGTCCCCGCCCACTGCCACACGCCGGCGCCGCGGGCGCAGTGGGCGCGGGCGGTGTCGAGGTCGAGCCAGTCGAAGCAGGGCTGCTTGCCGGCGACGACGACGTTGACGTGGTCGCGGCTGTGCAGCACGTGCTCGGCGGTCGACAGCAGGGTGTTGGTGTCCGGCGGTAGGTAGACGCGTACGACCTCGGGCGCCTTGTTGAGGATGTGGTCGATGAAGCCGGGGTCCTGGTGGGAGAAGCCGTTGTGGTCCTGCCGCCACACGTGCGAGGTGAGCAGGTAGTTCAGCGAGGCGATGGGCCTGCGCCAGGCCAGTTTCCGGGTGGTGCGCAGCCACTTGACGTGCTGGTTGACCATCGAGTCGACGATGTGGACGAAGGCCTCGTAGCAGGAGAACAGCCCGTGCCTGCCGGTGAGGAGGTAGCCCTCCAGCCAGCCCTGGCAGGTGTGCTCGGAGAGGATCTCCATGACGCGGCCGTGCCGGTCGAGGTGTTCGTCGACGGGGAGGACCTCGGCCTGCCAGGCCTTGCCGCTGGCCTCGTAGACGGCCTGGAGCCGGTTGGAGGCGGTCTCGTCGGGGCCGACGAGCCGGAAGTCGCGGCGTCCGGCGGTGTCGGCCATGACGCGTTCCAGCAGGCCGCCGAGGACCCGGGTCGGCTCGTGCAGGGTCGAACCGGGCTTGTCGACCTCGACGGCGAACCGCTCCAGCGGCGGCACGGGCAGGTCGCGCAGCAGCAGCCCGCCGTTGGCGTACGGGGTGGCGCCGAGCCGCAGGTCGCCCTCGGGGACGCAGGCCAGCACCTGTGCGGTGGGCGCGCCGCGCTCGTCGAACAGCTCCTGCGGCCGGTAGGAGCGCATCCACTCCTCGAGCTGCCGCAGGTGCTGCGGGTTGTCGCGGACCGCGGCCAACGGCACCTGGTGGGCGCGCCAGGTGCCCTCCACGGGCAGGCCGTCGACCTCGGCCGGCCCGGTCCACCCCTTGGGGGTGCGCAGCACGATCACGGGCCAGTGCGGACGCCCGCGCCCCCCACCCTCGCGCCCCCCGCCCTCGCGGGCGGCGCCCTGGATCTCTGCGATGCGGTCCAGGGCGGTGTCCATCGCCTCGGCCATCGCGGCGTGCACGGCCAGTGGTTCGTCCCCGGTGACGTGCAGCGGCTCGTGGCCGTAGCCGCGCAGCAGTTCGTCGAGCTCGCTCTCCGGGATCCGGGCGAGCACGGCCGGGTTGGCGATCTTGTAGCCGTTCAGGTGCAGGACGGGCAGGACGGCCCCGTCGTGGACGGGGTCGAGGAACGTGTTGGAGTGCCAGGACGCGGCGAGCGGGCCGGTCTCGGCCTCGCCGTCGCCGATCACGCAGGTGACGACGAGCCCGGGGTGGTCGAAGGCGGCGCCGTAGGCGTGCGAGAGCGAGTAGCCCAGCTCACCGCCCTCGTGGATCGAGCCGGGGGTCTCCGGTGCGACGTGGCTCGGCACGCCCCCGGGGAAGGAGAACTGCCGGAACAGCCGGTGCATGCCCTCCGCGTCGCGCGGGACGTCCGGGTAGGTCCGCGAGTACGTGCCCTCCAGCCACGAGTTCGCGAGGACGGCCGGGCCGCCGTGCCCCGGCCCCCACACGGCGAGTGCCCGCTGCCCGCGGGCCTTGATCACCCGGTTGAGGTGGGTGTGGACGAGGTTCAGGCCGGGCGAGGTGCCCCAGTGGCCGAGCAGCCGTGGCTTGATGTGCTCGGGGCGGAGCGGCTCGGTCAGGAGCGGATTGGCCATCAGGTAGATCTGGCCGACGGCCAGGTAGTTCGCGGCGCGCCAATGGGCGTCGAGGGCGCGGAGCTCCTCGTCGTGCACGGCTTCCTCCGGGACATCGGGTACGGGAGACCTCTCCTTCCCAGACTCGGCATTCCCGGTGACGGTCCGCTAGGGCCGGACGGGGCCTCTTCCGGGCCGTCCGGACGCCGGCGCGATGTCCGACCCGGGCCCTGATGTGGAGTGCGCGTGCCGGAGGAGGAGGCAGGGAAGATCGCGGATTGAGCGGATCCGGGCGAACCGGACCGCTTTCGGCGCATCCCCGGCACGGCGGGCCGCCAGGCCCTACGTTCCCGGAACCGGCCCCGTGAGGACGCCGCGAAGGACAGGGGGACGACGATGCACGAGACCCGCACCGACACGGCGGCCCCGGCGGTCGGTGACCCGGCCGCCGGGGAGATGTTCCGCGCGCTGCTCGAGGCGGCCCCGGACGCCATGGTCATCGTGGACGGCACCGGCGTCATCAGACTGGTCAACGCCCAGACGGAGTCGCTGTTCGGCCACACCCGGCAGGAGCTGCTGGGCCGCCCCGTCGAGGTGCTGGTCCCCGACCGCTTCCGCGGCCACCACCCCGCCTACCGGCACGGCTACGCGGACAACCAGCAGGTGCGGCCGATGGGCGCCGGTTTGGAGCTGTACGGGCTGCGCAAGGACGGCCGGGAGTTCCCGGTCGAGATCAGCCTCAGCCCGCTGCAGACCGCCGACGGCCTGCTGATCTCCGCGGCGGTCCGCGACGTCAGCGAGCGCAAGGCGGCGGAGGAGCGCATCAACGAGCTGGCGGTGCTCGTCGAGTCGTCCCAGGACGCGATCCTCGCCAAGACCCTCGACGGCCGGATCACCTACTGGAACGCCGCCGCTCAGCGGCTGTACGGCTACTCGGCGGAGGAGGCCATCGGCCGGCACGTGTCCATGCTGGCCCCCGCGCACCTGAAGGAGGAGATCGCGGCCCTGCTGGAACGGCTCGCCCGCGGGGAGCGGGTGGAGCACTTCGAGATGCTGCGGGTGACCAGCAACGGGCGGCTGCTGGACGTCGACGTGACCCTCTGGCCGATCCGCGGCCGCGACGGGGCCATCGTGGGCGCCTGTTCCATCGTGCGCGACATCGCCGACCTCCGGCGCGCCGAGGAGGAGCTGACGGAGCTGTACCGGCAGCAGCGGCACATCGCGCTGACCCTGCAGCGCAGCCTCATGGGGTCACCCGCCGAACCGCCCGGCATGCGCACCGCCAGCCGCTACTTCCCCGCCACGCAGGGCGCCGGGGTCGGCGGCGACTGGTTCGACCTCATCCCGCTGGGCGGCGGTCAGGTGGGCGTGCTCATCGGCGACGTGATGGGACGCGGCCTGGAGGCCGCCGCGGTGATGGGACAGCTGCGGTCGGCGGCCCGCGCCCTGGCCAAGACCGGGATACCCCCGCGGCAGTTGATGCAGGCGCTCGACGCCTTCGTCACCGACCTGCCCGACCAGCTCGTCACCTGCTGCTACCTGGTGGTGGACCCCGACGCGGGCGAGGTGACGGTCTGCTCGGCGGGACACCTGCCGGTCCTGCTGGTGGACCCGGGCCCGGGCGCCGCCGTCCGCGAACTGCCCGCGCCGATCAGCGTGCCGCTCGGCGTCGGCGAGGTGCCGCACCAGCAGGTGTGCCTGCCCGTTCCGGCCGGGTCGACGCTCGTGCTGTACACCGACGGGCTGGTCGAGACGCCGCGCTCCGACATCGACGAGCAACTGCGCCGGCTCGGCGCCGAGCTGCGCACCTCCTTCGCCCGCTCCCCCGGGCTGGAGGAGGCCGCGGACATGGTGCTGGCCTCGCTCCGCCCCGACGCCGACGGCCACGCCGACGACGTCACACTGCTGCTGGCCAGGCTCCCCGAGGCACCCCTCGCCGCGACGTCCATGGAGGTGACGGCCGTCCCCTCGGCGGTCGCCGAAGGGCGCGGCTTCGTCCGCGAGACCCTGGCGCAGTGGGGCTGCGCGGGGGTCGCGGACGCCGCCTGCCTGCTGGCCTCGGAGGTCCTCACCAACGCCGTGCGGCACGCCCAGGGGCCGCTGCGGCTGCGGCTGCACCGTACCGAGCGGGAGATCACCGTCGAGGTGACCGACCACAGCACGCACATCCCGCAGCGCCGTCCGGCCGAGCTGGGCGACGAGTCGGGGCGCGGCCTGCTGCTGGTGGAGGCGCTGGCCGCGGGCTGGGGCACCCGGCCGTCCAGCGACGGCAAGACCGTGTGGTTCACCCTCCGGCTGGCGCACGGGTGACGCCGGGGACTGCGGCGCCGGGCGCTTCGGTCACCTCGACGAAGTGCGGGTTGTACATCACGCCGAGCAGGTTCCCGAAGGGGTCGACGGCCGCGCCCGCCACGAAGCCGTGGCCGTGGTCGCGCGGAGCCTCGTGCGGGCGGGCCCCCAGGGAGAGCAGGCGCCCCCAGACCGCCTCGACGTCGTCGACGTGCCAGTAGGCGACCACGCCGGCGGGCGCGGAGGGCGTACGGGAGACGCCCAGCTCCTGACCGTGGTCGCCGAGCCGGAACTCGATGTAGTCCGGTGTGTCGAAGTAGGGCTCCACGCCGAGCAGTTCGGTGTACCAGGCCTTCGCGGCCGCGAGGTCCTCCGCGTGGTAGCGGATGGTGGCCAGACCGCGGAATGTCGTCGTCATACCGTCATGCTCGCGCGCCTTGCGGTCGGTTCCGGTCCGCATCGCGCGGGTCCCGGCGCCCGTACGGCGGTGCGGACGTCACCAGGGCCGCGCGCCGCCCGTCCCGGCCGGGGGCCCGTCCGTAGCATCGGGTCCATGGCAACCCTGTGGGAGCTCATGCGCGATTGCATCCCCGACGACCACGCCCGCCAGGTCACGTCGCGCTTCTACCTCGACGAGGTCATGGCCTCCGCCCAGGCGCCGGACCGGGTGGTGGACCTCGGGTGCGGCCGCGGCACCTCGGCCGCGCTCTTCCGCCGGCACGACCCGCAGGTGCGCTGGGTGGGCGTCGACATCAGCGACTCCCCCGAGGCCCGGCAGCGCACCGCCGGCGGCGACCCGGTCCTCCACTACGACGGCGTCCGGCTGCCCTTCCGCACCGGCGCGGTCCCGCTGATCTACTCGCACCAGGTGTTCGAGCACGTCTCGCGCCCCCGGGAGCTGCTGGCCGAGATCGGCCGGGTGCTCCGGCCGGGAGCGGTCTTCATCGGCAGCACCTCGCAGTTCGAGCCGTACCACTCCTTCAGCCTCTGGAACTACACGCCGTACGGTTTCCGGGTGCTGGTCGAGGAGGCCGGGCTGGCCCTGGAGGAGATCCGGCCCTCGCTGGACGGGGTGACCCTCATCATGCGCTCGTACCACGGCCGCCCGTCCGAGTACGGGCGCTACTGGGACGAGACGTCACCCCTGAACGCCGAGATCGACACCTGGGCGCGGCGCACGAAGCGCGGCGCCGCCCTCGCGAACCTCCGCAAGCTCACGTACTGCGGGCAGTTCGCGTTCCGCGTCCGCAAGCCGTCCTCCTGAACCCGGTCAGCCGAGGTCGAAGGTGTTGGGCAGGCCGAGGCGGTAGCGCAGTTCGTCCACCCTCTTGAGGGCCTCCAGCTCCGGCGGCCGGTAGAGGGGGATGACGCGGCAGCGGTCGGCGTCCGAACCGTCCGCGTCCAGGAGGGCGTTCACGGCGCGGCGGGCGGACTCGTTGGCGCCCTCCATGGTGGCGAGGTCGACGTCGGTACGGACGTAGTCCCCGGCGAGGAAGAAGTTGGGGACGGCCGTGGCCGCCGAGGGGCGGTGGTGGAGCGTGCCGGCGGGGTGGATCAGGAGCTGCTCGCGGTTGCCCGGGTGGGGTCCGCCGAGACCGGTGACGGCCGGGTCCATGAACCACGACAGCAGGTCGGAGTCGTCCAGGACCCCGTCGCCGGCGGTGCCGACCGCGTCCTTCAGCTGCGCCCACGTCTCGGCGACGATCTCCTCGCGGGTGCACTGGCGGGCCGTCCTGCCGTAGAGGATGCCGGGCTTGTCCCATTCGGAGACGATGGCGGACACGCAGTCCGCCGCGCGGCCGTCGCCGTAGTCCGCGGCGAAGTCGCGTCCGTCCCAGAACTGGGCCTGCCCGACCGCGGTGACCGACCACGGGGAGTCGAGGCAGTTGACGTGCCCGTTGACCAGCGGGGTGGGCCTGGCCAGGTAGAACTGCACGCCGACCATCCAGTCCGTGCGCAGCCGGTCGCACCGCCCGAGCTGCGGGTCCGCGGCGCGCAGGGCCGGTCCCCAGGTCGGCCGGGCGTGCTCCACGGGCAGCGCGCTGACGTAGTGGTCGGCGGTGACCGTCCGGGTGGCCGTGCCGTCCGGGGCGCCCACGCGTACGCCGGTGATCCGGCCGTCCGCGTACAGCACCTCGCGCACTTCGGTGCCGAGGACGAACTCGACGCCGAGCGAGCGCAGGTGGGCCTCCCAGGGGTCGATCCACGCCTCGCTGGTGGGCGCGTTGAGCACGCGGTCCACGTCGGCGTCGCCGTCCAGGCCGCGGCCCAGCAGGCCCCACAGCAGCAGCGCTTCGATGATCACCCGGCCCACGGTGCGGGTCGAGGCCTCCTCGGCGCGGGTGGCCACGAGGTTGCGGGTCTGGCCCACACCGAAGAAGAGCCGGTACTCCTCGCTCATCTCCCCCGCGCGGATGAAGTCCCACCAGGGCACCTGCTCCCACTGGCCCTCGCGCCGCGCGTCGCAGCTGGTGAGGTGGACCAGCACGCGGTCGGCGAAGTACCCGGCCTCGTGCGCCGGCAGCCGCGTCACCAGCCCGAGCACGGACAGCACCTGGTCGCGGATCCACGTTGGCGTGAGGTCGCCCGGGCGCGGCGGCGTGGTCACCCGGCGGAGCGGGAAGTGCAGATCGGCCCGGCCGCCCGCCCGGGCGAACAGCGCCTCCGTGCCGGAGCGCAGGTTGTCGTGGACGCCGCCGGGGTTGCCGGCGACGGGGATGCGCCGCAGCGTGTCCGGCAGGTTGCGGTAGAACCCGGGGAAGAAGCGGAAGCCGTGCTCCCCGGGCAGCGCCCTGCGCCCGCCGCCGCCCGTGCCGGGGACGTCCATGCTGCGCGCCTTGCCGCCCAGTGCGGTGTGGTACTCGTACACGGTCACGGCGTAGCCGCGCTCGGCCAGTTCGTGCGCGGCGCTCAGCCCCGACACCCCTCCGCCGAGGACGGCCACCCGCTTGGTCCCGGTCGCCGCCCGCGCCACCCCGGGAACCCCGGCCCTGACCGCGACCGCCCCAGCCGCCACCCCGCCGGCCCCGGCGAGGAACCCCCTGCGCGTCCGCCCGTCCACCGCCACGCACGCCTCCCCGATCTGACGGCCAATCATGGCCGTGCCAGATTAGGCACCTCCGTCCCCACCGGCGACGCCCCGACCGCGGCCGCACAGGACCCTCACAGCGTGTTCGGGCCGCGGCCCGCGGTCGACGTCGCCGCGGGCACGCGGTCCGCCGCCGACCGGCCGGTCCGGCCGTCACGCACCCGCGTGCAGCAGCGCCTCCGGGCCCAGGTCGGCGGGCCGGGAGTGGCCCGACAGGGCGAGGGTGAGGTCGAACTCGGCCAGCAGGCAGCGGATGACGTGCTCGACGCCCGCCTGGCCGTCGAGGCCGAGGCCGTAGGCGTAGGGACGGCCGAGGAGCACGGCGGAGGCCCCGAGGGCGAGGGCCTTGAGGACGTCGTCACCGGTGCGGACGCCGCTGTCGAAGAGGACGGCGAGGCGGTCGCCGACGGCACGGGCCACCGCGGGGAGGGCGTCGGCGGCGCCGATGGCGCCGTTGACCTGGCGGCCGCCGTGGTTGGAGACGACGACGCCGTCCATGCCGGCGTCGGCGGCCAGGCGGGCGTCGTCGGGGTGCTGCACGCCCTTGAGGACGATGGGGCCGTCCCAGTTCTCGCGCAGGAAGGAGAGGTCGGGCCAGGTCTTGCCGGGGTCCGAGAACATGCCGACGAAGTGCAGGACGGCGGCGTTCAGGTCCTGTTCGACGGGCTTGGCCAGGCCCGCGAGGAACGCGGGGTCGGTGAAGTAGTTGGCGGTGCCGATGCCCTTCAGGAAGGGCAGGTACGCCTGGTCCAGGTCGCGCGGCCGCCAGGCGAGCAGCGGGGTGTCGAGGGTGACGAACAGCGCGGTGTAGCCGGCGGCCTTGGCGCGGCCCAGGAAACTGCGCGTCACCTCGCGGTCCTTGGCCCAGTACAGCTGGAACCAGCGTTCCGCGTCGCCCATGGCCTCGGCGACCTCCTCCATGGGCGTGCTGGACGCCGAGGAGAGCACGAACGGCACGCCCTGCGCCGCGGCGGCACGGGCGGCCGCGCGCTCGGCGTCGGGGTGCACGATGGACAGCACCCCGACCGGGCCCAGCGCGAGCGGGGCGGCCAGCGTACGGCCGAGGACCTCGACGGACAGGTCGCGCGCGGACACGTCGCGCAGCATGCGCGGCACGATCCGCAGCCGGTCCAGGGCCTCGCGGTTGGCGCGTTCCGTGCGGCCGCTGCCCGCGCTGCCGGCGACGTAGCCGAAGGGACCGGGGTCCAGGCGCTCGGCGGCCAGCGCCTCCAGCCGTGTCAGGTCGGTGGGGAGCGCGGGCAGCACGCCCGCGAGCCCGTTGAGGTAGATCTCGTACTGGTGGTCCGCCCGGTCGCCCATCCCTGTCCCGTCTCTCGGTGCCGAGAGCAGGACTGTGTCAGCACCGCGACGCCGCGTCCACCGTCCGGTCAGGCCCCCGGCAACTCGGCCGCCATGTCGGCGCGTACGGCCGCGTTGCGGCGGGAGATGACCACCGCGGCGGCGACGGCGCTGGCCGCGAAGCAGGCCGCGACCGTCCAGGGGCAGTCCAGTACGTCGCCGGTCACGTGGTCCAGGGAGTAGCGGCCGGGTCCGGCGACACCGATCGCGGCCGCCGTGAAGCCCAGGAACGCCGGGAACTCGAAGCCGCCCGAGGCGGAGAAGAAACCGGCCGGCAGGTGCACGGAGACGGCGCCGGCCATCCCGCCGGCGGCGGCCGCACCCGCGGCCGGGGTGGCCAGGCCGAGCGCCAGCAGGGTGCCGCCGCCCGCCTCGGCGAGGCCCGAGGCGAGCGCGCTGCGCCGGCCGGGCCGGAAGCCCATGGACTCCATCGCCTCGCCCGTGCCCTCCAGGCCGTGGCCGCCGAACCACCCGAAGAGCTTCTGGGAGCCGTGCGCGACGAGCACCGTGCCGGCCCCGAGGCGCAGCGCGAGCAGTCCGAGGTCCTTGCGGCGGCTGTTGGGCATGGCGGGGTCCTTCCGGGCGTGGTGCGGGGCGGTGGGGGCGCGTACGGCCAGTCTCGGCGCCCGCCGCGGGCCGCGCCGCCCGCGGTGGGCCGTACGGGCGGTCGGGAGGCGGGGCGGGTGGCGGGGCGGAACGCGGGTCAGGCGGCGGGTCAGGAGGCGATGGCCACGGCCTGCCGCACGCAGTCCTCGGAGCCGAGCGCGCGGAGCATGAAGTCGGCGAGGTCGGCCCGGCTCACCCGGGACCCGAGGCCCAGCCGCAGGTCGGAGCCGGTGCGGTAGACACCGGAGTAGCGGCCGCCGGTGATCACCGCGGGCCGCACGATCGTCCACAGGTCGCCCTCGGCGCGGATGACCTCCTCCTGCCGGTCCTTGTCCCGCATGAGGGCCGGGATGACCAGCGAGGTCACGACCCGGTACGCGCCGCGCCTGCCGGGCCCGCACCCGTAGGCGCCGACGGCCACCAGCCGCCGTACGCCGAGCGCCCGCATGGCGGGGAGGATCCGCCGCATCCCGTCGGCGCAGACGGTCCCGCCGCGCGGGGGACGGGTGCCCAGGGCGCTGAGCACCCCGTCGGCGCCCGCGACGACGCGCCCGACGGCCTCGGCGTCCCGGACGTCGCCGGGCACCACCGTCAGCCGTTCGTGCGGGGTGAGGGCGGCGGGGTCGCGGGCCAGGGCGGTGACCTCGTGGCCCGCGTCGAGCGCCTGCGTGACGAGTTCGCGTCCCACATGGCCGGTGGCTCCGAAGATCGCGATGCGCATGTCGGCGTGGCTCCGGGTCGGGGAAGGGTCACCAGCCATCCTGGGCCACCGCCCGCCGGGCGGCTACTTCAGCAGCCGCGACATCCTGCGGTCGGCGAGCGGCTTCCCGCCCGTCTGGCAGGTCGGGCAGTACTGCAGGGAGGAGTCGCTGAAGGAGACCTCGCGGATGGTGTCCCCGCAGACGGGGCACGGTTCGCCGGTCCGCCCGTGCACCCTCAGCCCGGTCTTCTTCTCGCCCTTCAGATCGCCCGCGGCGAGGCCGCGGGAGCGCTCGACGGCGTCCTGGAGGGTGGTGCGCAGCGCTTCGTACAACCGGCTGACCTCCTCCTCGGAGAGGTTCGCGGCCAGCGCGTACGGCGACATCTTCGCCGCGTGCAGCACCTCGTCCGAATAGGCGTTGCCGACACCGGCGATGACGCCCTGGTCGCGCAGGACGCCCTTGATGCGGCGGCGTTCGCCGGAGAGCAGGCCGGCGAAGACCTCGCGGGTGAAGGCGGGGCCGAGCGGTTCGGGGCCGAGGCGGGCGATGCCCGCGACGTCCTGGAGGTCCCGGACGCAGTACACGGCCAGCCGCTTCTGCGTCCCCGCCTCCGTCAGGTCGAAGCCGGCGCCCTCCGGTTCGGCCATCAGCAGCCGCAGCGCGAGCGGGCCCTTGCCCGGGCGGGGCGGCGCCGTGGGCAGGTCGTCCTTCCAGCGCAGCCAGCCGCCCCTGGCCAGGTGGACGGCGAGGTACGGGCCCTCGCCGCCATCGGTGGTGAACACCAGGAACTTGCCGCGCCGGCCGACGGAGGTCACGGTGCGCCCGTGCAGCGCGTCCAGCGGCGGGTCGTAGGTCTTCAGGACGCTCACCGCCACCGGCAGGACCCTGCCCACGGCGTGCCCGGCCATCCGGCCGGAGAGGAACCCGGCCAGGGCCTCGACTTCGGGCAGCTCCGGCATGCGACCAGTCTGCGCCCCGGTGCGCAAGGATGCGAACGCCGACGGGACGGTTCCACCCGGTTTCTCCGTCAATACCGCACCATGAACAGACAGTTGGATCTTCGGGAGAACTGGACATCGGGCCGCCGGATGTGAATGATCGCAGCCATGGCCGATTCTCTCCCCCTGCCCGCCGAGGCACCGAACCACCTGGACCCCGGTGCGCTGGACCCCACCGAGGTGATACCCCGGCCGCAGCCGGTGGAGGCCGGTGAGGCCGCGGAGGTCAGGGTCATCAGCGGGGAGGTCGTCGGCGCCCGTCACCGCGGGCAGCGCCGGGGGCCCGGCCGCGGCTCCCTGGGCACGGCCGTGCTGACCGCGACCGGCGCGGTCGCGGGGCTGTCCATGCTCATGCCGCACGGCGGGGCCGGCGGCGTCGCGGAGGCCGCCCAGGAACCGGCCAGCACCGTGCCGGACGGGGTCGTCGAGGACGTCATCGTGCCGACCGCCGCGGGCGCCGCCGTCGCCGCGGAGTCCCCGCAGGCCGGCACCGAGGTGGTCACGAAGGCCGCGTCGAGGGGCACGGGTACGGGCACCACCACGACTCAGGGCACGGGATCCGGCACGCGCGACGCCGCCCGGACCGACGCCCCGGACGACACCCCCACCCCGGGCCGCCACGCCCGCGTCAGCGGCAGCTGGGACAGCGACGAGTGGCAGGAGGCCGTGTCCCGCGCCATCGCCGCCCACCGCTCGGGCGAGCAGGGACACCACAGCGGCCGCCACCGCGCCGGCAACGACTCCGGCTGGACCGGCACCCAGTGGGGCGGCACCCGCCACGGCGGCTGGCCCCGCGGCTGACACCCCTCCCCACCCCCGAACGCGGCCCCGCGCGACGCGCGGGGCCGCGTCACGTCCGGCGGGCCGCCGGGGGCCTGCCGATGACACGATCGGATGAACTGCACGGCTCTCCTTGAACGGCGCCGGATCACGGGCGCGCGGCACGCCGCGGCTCGCATCGGGCGCCGCACAGTCCGGCGCGCCGCTTCGAGCCGATCAGTCGATGCCACGATCGGATGAACTGCTCGGCGCTTCTTGAGCGGCGCCGAATCGGGGGACGGCTGCTCCCGTACGACCCGGCCGCCGCTCGCCCGGCGTCAGGCACCAACGCCGGGCGCAGCCCCCAGCCGGAACCGTGGCAACGCCAGGCCGGCGGAAGCCGGCTCGGGTGCCAAAGAGGCCACCCCAAGGGCTGCACACCACTCCGAACCCGCACCACCGCCGCCAGCCCGCACCGCCCCCGCGTACGACGCCACCCACACCCAGGCCCGCGCCACGCCAAAGCCCTGGCGCAACCCAGCCGGACACCGTGGCAACTCCGGCACCGGTCGCCGTCAGGCGCGGGCACCACGGAACCACACCACGCGCCGCACACCGCTCCGAACCCGCACGCACCGAGACCGGCCGCCGCCCCAGCCCGCACCGCCCCGCGCACGACGCCACACCCAGGCCCGGGCCGGGGCCGGGGCCGGGGCCGGCACCGCATCGACGCCGGGGTCAGGGGAGTTCCTGCTCGGCCCAGATCGTCTTGCCCGTGGGGGTCTGGCGGGAGCCCCACCGCTGGGTGAGCTGGGCGACGAGCAGCAGGCCGCGGCCGCCCTCGTCGAGGATGCGGGCGCGGCGCAGGTGCGGGGCCGTGCTGCTGGTGTCGGAGACCTCGCAGATCAGGGTGGCGTCGCGGATCAGCCGGAGCTGTATGGGGCCGCCGCCGGCGTAGCGGATGGCGTTGGTGACCAGTTCGCTGACGACGAGTTCGGTGAGGAACACGACGTCCCCGAGCCCCCACTCCCGGAGTTGCTCCGCCGCCCTCCTGCGGGCGTCGGCGACGACGGCCGGGTCGTCGGGCACCTCCCAGGTGGCGACCTGGCGGGCGTCGAGCGCCCGGGTGCGGGCGACGAGCAGGGCGATGTCGTCGCCGGGCCGGTCCGGCAGCAGCCCGTACAGCACGTTGTCGCAGAGCTCCTCCAGGCTCCCGGCGGGCCGGATGAGCGTCCGGGCGAGCAGCGCGAGTCCCGCGTCGACGTCGTGCCCGGCGGATTCGATGAGGCCGTCGGTGTAGAGGGCCAGCAGGCTGCCCTCGGGCAGTTCGAGCTCCGCCGACTCGAAGGGCAGCCCGCCCAGCCCCAGCGGTGGTCCGGCGGGCAGTTCGGGGAACTCGGCCCGGCCGCCGGGCAGTACGACGGCGGGCGGCGGGTGGCCGGCGCGTGCCATGGTGCAGCGCCGGGAGACGGGGTCGTAGACCGCGTACAGGCAGGTCGCGCCGACCTCCCCGGCGGACTGGTCGGAGGCGCCCGCGATGCCCTGCCCCTCCTCCATGTCGAGGCGCACCACCACGTCGTCGAGCTGGGTGAGGAGTTCGTCGGGCGCCAGGTCGACGTCGGCGAGGGTGCGGACCGCGGTGCGCAGTCGCCCCATCGTCGCCGAGGCGTGCACCCCGTGGCCGACGACGTCGCCCACGACGAGCGCCACCCGGGCGCCGCTGAGCGGGATCACGTCGAACCAGTCGCCGCCCACGCCCGCCCGGGATCCGGCCGGCAGGTAGCGGGAGGCGACCTCGACGGCGGCCTGCCGCGGCGAGCGCCGCGGGAGCATGCTGCGCTGCAGGGTGAGGGCGGTGGAGCGTTCCCTGGAGTAGCGGCGGGCGTTGTCCACGCAGACGGCGGCCCGGGCGGCGATCTCCTCGGCGAGCATCAGGTCGTCGGCGTGGAAGGCGTCGGGGGTGCGGTGCCGGATGAAGATCGCCAGGCCCAGGGTGGTGCCGCGGGCGCACAGCGGGACGACCATCAGTGAGTGCACGCCGTAGTCGACGACGCTCTTGCCGCGGGCGCGGTCGTACTCCGTCCAGCGCCGGATCTCCGGCTCGTGGGTGCGGTGCAGTGACCCCCGGCCGGTGACGAGGGCGCGGGCGGCCGGTGTGTAGTCGGGCACCGTGTCCAGCTCGCCGATCTGCGCGGCGGCCTCGGGGCAGCCGGGCAGTACGGACTGCTGGGCGACGCGCCGGAAGGCGAGGTCGCCGGTGGCGGGCAGGGGGCCGGGCTCCTCGCCGCGGACGACGGAGTCCAGCAGGTCGACGCTGACCATGTCGGCGAAGCGGCGTACGGAGACGTCGGCGAGTTCCTGCGCGGTGCGGGTGATGTCCAGGGTGGTGCCGATGCAGGTGCTCGCCTCGTTGACGATGTCCAGCCGGCGCCGGGCGTGGAACTGCTCGGTCGTCTCGTACACCGCGGCGGACACCCCGGTGACCTGCCCCGATCCGTCCCGCAGCGGGAAGACGAGCATCGCGTAGGCGTGGTCGCGGTCGTCGCCGGGCGGACGGCCCAGGCTCTCCAGGCGCGCGGTCTCGCCGTTCCTCATGACCGCTTCCTGGACGCGGTCGAACTCCTCGAAGGCCGCTCCGGGCATGAACTCGCGCAGCCGCAGTCCGCGCACCTCCGCCACCCTCCTGCCGACCAGCCGCTCCATCGCGGCGTTGGCGGTGCTGAGGCGTACCTCGCGGTCGTAGACGGCCACGGCCACCGGGAGCTGGTCGAGGACCCGGGCGTCCAGTTCCGGCCGTTCGGGGGCGGTCACGGTCGCGGTGACGGTCCAGTGCGCGGTGCCCGCGGCGTCACAGAGGAGGCGCAGGCCGAGCCGGGCCGGCAGTCTGCGGCCGTCCCGGTGGCGCAGGGCGACGGGGCCCGTCCAGGACCGCCCGGCGGCGATCCGGCGGAGTGCGGCGAAGGGCAGCGGGTCGGCGAGGAGGCCGACGGCGGGCCGGCCGAGCACCTCGGCGGAGGACCAGCCGAGCAGGCGGCGGGCGTCCTCGCCCCAGGCGGTGAGCACTCCGGTGTCCCCGGCAGCGACGGCCGCGGCCGCGGGCGGCGTCGGCCCGTGGCGCTCGTCCCCTCCCCCGTGCTCGCCGTGGCCGGTGCGCCTTCCCATGGGTACGTCCTCGCCCTCATGGCCGTCCCCCTCAGCATGGTCCTCCGCCGGGGCGCTCTCAACCGGCGTGCGCGGCGGCGGTGCGGCGCGCACGGCACGGGGCCGCCGGCTCACGCGCTGTCGCCCTCTGGGCAAGGCCGTCCGGACGAACGAGACTGAGGCCAGGCGAGCGTGAGGAGTGGCGCAGGTGACGGTGAAGGTCGACGGGCCGCTGACGGCCTCCCCCCGGCGCGCCTCGCCCTGGACACGCGGCACGGCGGCCGTCGCGGCGGGGGCGCTCCCCGCGCTGGCGTTCCCCGCGCCCGCGCTGTGGTGGCTGGCGTACGTCGCCCTGGTGCCGTGGATGCTGCTGGCGCGCGCCGCGCCGACCGGGCGGCGGGCCGCGCTGGACGGCTGGCTGGGCGGGGCCGGCTTCATGGTGGCCGTGCACCACTGGCTGATCCCGAGCCTGCACGTCTTCATCGTGCTGATAGCCCTGCTGCTGGGGGTCCTGTGGGCGCCGTGGGGGTGGCTGGTGCGCCGGCTGCTCGGGGGCGCCCCGGACGGCCGCTCGGTGGTGGCGGCGGTGGTGCTGGTGCCGTGCGCCTGGCTGCTGGTCGAGCTGGTGCGGTCGTGGGAGTACCTGGGCGGGCCGTGGGGGCTGCTGGGGGCGAGCCAGTGGCAGGTGACGCCGGCGCTGCGGCTGGCGTCGATCGGGGGCGTGTGGCTGGTCAGCTTCCTGGTGGTGGCCGTCAACACGGCGCTGGCGGCGCTGCTCGCGGTGCCCTCCGGCCGGGCGGCCGCGGGGTCGGTGCTGGCGGCCGCGGCCGTGGGGACGACGGCGGTGTGGGCCTGGGCGCCGGTCCCGTCCCGCAGCGGGGAGTCGGTGCGGGTGGCGGTGGTGCAGCCGGGGGTGGTCGACGGGCCGCAGCCGCGCTTCGACCGGGGGGAGGAGCTGACCCGTACGCTCGCGGGCCGGGGCGTGGACCTGGTGGTGTGGGGGGAGAGCAGCGTCGGCTTCGACCTCTCGGCCCGCCCCGACCTCGCGGACCGGCTGGCCGCGCTGTCCCGCGACGTCGGCGCCGACGTCCTCGTCAACGTGGACGCGCGGCGGGCGGACGGCCTCGGGATATCGAAGACCTCGGTGCTGATGGGCCCGGACGGGCCGGTGGGCCCGAGCTACGACAAGATGCGGCTGGTGCCCTTCGGCGAGTACGTACCGGCCCGCACCGTGCTGGGCTGGGCCACGTCGGTGGGCAGGGCGGCCGGCGAGGACCGGATCCGCGGCGACCACCAGGTGGTGATGGACGCGGGCGCGGTACGGCTCGGGCCGCTGGTGTGCTTCGAGTCGGCGTTCCCCGACATGAGCCGGCACCTCGCCGACGACGGAGCGCAGTTGCTGGTGGCGCAGTCCTCCACCTCCTCGTTCCAGGAGAGCTGGGCGCCCGCGCAGCACGCCTCGCTGGCGGCGCTGCGTTCGGCGGAGTCCTGGCGGCCCATGGTGCACGCGACACTGACCGGGACCAGCGTGGTCAACGACGCCCGCGGCGAGCGGATCGGCCCGGTGCTGGGCACGTCGAGCAGCACGGCGCGGGTCTACGACGTGCCGCTGGTCTCGGGGCGCAGCCCGTACGACCGGCTCGGCGACTGGGTGCCCCGGCTGACCGTCCTGCTGCTCGCCGGGGCGGGGGCGTACGAGGCGGCGCTCAGGAGGTCTGTTCGGTCACGGCCGTGACGACGCGCTCGCACAGTTCGTGGGTGAGCAGCGCGTCGCGGGCGTCGAGGGGCTTGCCGTGCCGGACGGCGTCGAGGAACGCGAGGGCGATCCCCTCTATGCCGCGCTGACGGGCGACGGGCACCCAGTCGCCGCGCCGGCGGACGGTGGGCTGGCCCTTGTGGTCGACGACCTCGGCCAGGTTGAACACCTGACGCTTGCTGTCGTGGCCCATGACCTCCAGGACCTCCTCGTTGGAGCCGCTCATGCGGTTCATCACGCCGATCGCGGTGAAGCCGTCGCCGGACAGCTGCAGCGTGACGTGGTGGAGCAGCCCGCCGCGGACCCGGGCCCGGACGTCGGTGTGCTCGACGGGGCCCGGGAGGAGGAAGCGCAGGGTGTCGACGACGTGGATGAAGTCGTCGAAGACGACGGTGCGCGCGGTGTCCGGGTGGCCGATGCGGTTCTTCTGCATCAGCACCAGGTCGCGCGGGTGGTCGGCGCACTGGACGTAACCGGGTGCGTGGCGGCGGTTGAAGCCGACCGTCAGCCCGACGCCGCGCTCCTCGGCGCGGCGCACCAGGTGCTCGGCCCCGGCCAGGTCGTAGGCGAGCGGTTTGTCGACGTAGACGGGGACGCCCGCGTCGATGAGGCGCTCGGTGATCTCGACGTGCGTCTCGGTGGGGGCGTGCACGAACGCCCCGTCGAGCCCCTGGTCGAGCAAGGCGTCGAGGGTGTCGTGGCGGTGCGGGGCCGGGACGCGGTGGGTGTCGCCGACGGTGTCGAGGGTCGCGCGGGTGCGGGTGTGCAGGTGGAGTTCCACCCCCGGCTGGGCCGTCAGCACCGGCAGGTACGCCTTGCGCGCGATGTCGCCGAGTCCGATGACCCCGATCCTGAGGGGTTCCATGTGCCGCTCCCGCCTACGCCTGCCCTGCCCGACCTGTGCCGTCGGCAGCATACGGGCCGGTCGGCGGCCGCCAGTCGGCGATCCCGTCGAGGCTGCGCAGCGCCAGGCGCGGGCCGACCCGGTTGACGCCGGCGAACAGGGCGTCGCGCAGGGCGACGGCGGGCCGGGACGACCAGGTGGTGAGCCGCCCGACGCCCCAGGAGCGGCGCACGACCGCGGTCGTGCGGGGCAGCCGTTGCGCGGTGTACGCGGCGAGGGCACGCGCGAGGGCGTCCTGCCCGGCGTCGGGGGCCGCGAGGTGGGCGAGGACGACGGCGTCCTCCAGCGCCTGGCAGCCTCCCTGGCCGAGGTTGGGCGTCATGGCGTGCGCGGCGTCGCCGAGCAGGACGACGCGCCCCCGGTGGAAGGCGGGCAGCGGGCGCGCGAGGTGGTGGACGTCGTTGCGGAGCACGGTCCCGGGCGCGGCGGAGTCGATCAGCTCGGGGATCGGCCGGTGCCAGTCGCCGAACAGCCGCCGCAGCTCGGCCCGTTCGTCCCCGCCCGGGGCGCGGCCGCCGGGCGCGGTCACGGCGGTGGCGTAGCAGTAGACGCGGCCGCCGGTGAGCGGCACGGTGCCCCACAGCCGGCCGCGCCCCCAGGTCTCGTGCGGCAGGTACGCGGCGGGCGCCGGGACGACCGTGCGCCAGCTGGTGAACCCGCTGTAGCGGGGCCCCGGATGCTCCGGGAAGAGCGCGGCGCGCACGGCGGAGTTGATCCCGTCGGCGGCGACCACCAGATCGGCGTCGACCGTCCCGTCCTCGGTGGTGACCTTCCCCTCGGGCGATGCGGACACCACCCGGGTCCCGGTGCGCAGCGCGCCGTCCGGCAGGAGGCCCGCGAGCACGGCGACCAGCTCCGCCCGGTGGGCGATGACCACGGGACCCCCGAAGCGTTCGGCGGCGGCCTCACCGCTGGTCCGCGACAGCCAGCGCCCGTCGGGCCGGCGCAGCCCGCCCTCGCCCTGGAAGGCCGCCATGGCGCGCACGGCCTCCCCGACCCCGAGCACGTCCAGCGCCCGCAGGGCATTGGGCGCGATGCCGATCCCGGCGCCCACCGGTTCCAGGGCCGCCGCGCGCTCCAGGACGGTCACCCGCCAGCCGCGCCTGCGCAGGGCCACGGCGGCGGCCAGTCCCCCGATCCCGGCCCCGACGACGACGGCGTGCGGCTGCGGCGGTGTACGGCCCATGGCGTCCGATCCCCTTCCCCTCACTACAGGTGTAGTCATTACCGTACTACACCTGTAGTGATCGGAGGAAGACGCACCCCGGGAAGCGGTTCCGTCCCGGGACGAGACCGCCCACGGCGGCGGATCCCGTACACGCCCCGCCGCCGGGGGCGCAGGGAGGACGAGAACCGCCCCGGACCGCCGCAAGCCCACCCCGTGACCCCGAGCCCGCCCACGGCACCTCCCAGGACCCCCGCCGGGACCGCCCTGCCCCATGGGCGACGGGCCCCGGCCGGACAACCCCTGCACGCTCCACCGCGAAGAGGTCGCGCCCGGCCCGGCTGCCGCAGGCGTCCCGGGCACCGGGGGCGGAAGGTACGGCGGGGCGGGTGCGCGGAAGGGGACCGGTAGGTTGCCGTCATGAGCACCGTGCAGACCTCCCGGCCCGAGCTGATCGCCGACACCGCACTCGCGCTGCTCGCGGAGCGCGGCATGCGGGGGCTGACGCACCGGGCGGTCGACGAGGCGGCCGGTCTGCCGCAGGGCTCGACGTCCAACCACGCCAGGACCCGGGCGGCCCTGCTGGAGGCGGCGGTCCGCAGGCTGGCCCTCCGCGAGTCGCAGGCCGCCGGCTCGTCCGCGAGCCGGGCGCCCGCCCCCGGGCCCGAGGGGCTGGCCGCGCTGCTCGCGTACTTCCTGCACCGCTCGGTCACCGAGTCCCGCGACCTCACCCGCGCCCGGCTGGAGCTCGCCCTGGAGGCCACCCGGCGCCCCGAGTTGCGCACGGTCTACGACACCGCCGGCCGTGCCTTCCGCGAGCAGCTGGAGGCGATGCTGCGCGCCGTGGGCTCCGCCGAGCCGGAGCGGCACGCGCGGTCCCTCATCGCCTGGTGCGACGGCGTCCTCTTCCACTCCGTCGCGGGCGCCGGGTCCGTGTCACCGCCGTCCGAGGCCGAGTTGCGGGCGGGCGCGGGCGACCTGCTGCGGGGCATGCTCGGCGCCGGCGCCGGCGGCTGACGCGTCGACGCCGTCGGAGGGGCCCGCCATCATGGCGGCATGACGACGTCACCGGAGCGCACCGACCCGCCCTGCACCGCCGACGAGCGCACCATGCTGGAGAGCTGGCTGGACTTCCACCGCGACACCCTCGCGATGAAGTGCGCCGGCCTGGACGACGAGCAGCTTCGCACGGCCGCCGCGCCCCCGTCCGACCTCACGCTGCTGGGCCTGGTCCGGCACATGGCCAACGTCGAACGCGGCTGGTTCCGCAATGTCCTCGCCGGCGAGGACATCTCGCCGTTCTACCGCAGCGACGCGGATCCCGACGGTGAGTTCCACGACCTCGACAGGGCCGACACCGCCGAGGCGTTCGCCACCTGGCGCGCCCAGATCGTGCACGCCCGCGATGCGGCCCGCGGCCGGTCCCTCGACGAGACCGGGCTGCGGCACGGCAAGCACGAGGTCTCCCTGCGCTGGATCTACGTCCACATGATCGAGGAGTACGCCCGCCACAACGGCCACGCCGACCTGATCCGCGAGCGCATCGACGGCGTCACGGGCGACTGACGCCTCGAGCATCCCCCTCGGCCCGGGCCGGGCGACGACCCCCGTGCGCCGTCCGGCCCGGGCCGGTCCTCACTCGCCCAGGTTCGGGATGCGCCAGTCCACCGGGTCGTGGCCCTGTGCCTTGAGCGCCTCGTCGATCTGGGTGAAGGGGCGGCTGCCGAGGAAGAGCTTGGCCGACAGGGGCGAGGGGTGGGCACCCTGGACGACCGCGTGCCGCTCGGTGTCGATCAGCGGCAGCTTCTTCTTGGCGTAGTTGCCCCACAGGACGAAGACCGCCGGCTCGGGCCGGGCGGCGACGGCCTTGATGACCGCGTCGGTGAACTTCTCCCAGCCCTTGCCCTTGTGCGAGTTGGCCTCGGCCTCGCGCACCGTCAGCACCGCGTTGAGCAGCAGCACGCCCTGCTCGGCCCACGGCATCAGGTAGCCGTTGTCCGGGATCGGGTAGCCGTACTCCTCCTTCATCTCCTTGAAGATGTTCCGCAGCGACGGCGGCGTCCTGACGCCCGGCTGCACGGAGAAGCACAGCCCGTGCCCCTGGCCCTCACCGTGGTACGGGTCCTGGCCGAGGACCAGCACCTTCACCTTGTCGTAGGGAGTGGCCTCCAGGGCCGCGAAGACCTGCTCGCGCGGCGGGAAGACCTTGTGCTTCCCACGCTCCTCCTCCACGAACTCGGTGAGCTGGGTGAAGTACGGCTTCTCCAGCTCCTCACCGAGGACGGCCTGCCAGGACTCGGGCAGCGTGATGGGCACGACGGGAACCTCCGGTACGCGATCCGTTACTGGGGACGAACGTACCGCCCCGCACCGACAATCCGCCCGGCCGGGTGTCAGGCGGCGTCCAGCCGGGCGCGCAGCTCCGGTGCGAGCACCAGGTCGGCCGCGGGCAGGAGTTCGTCGAGCTGGGCGACGCTGCTGACCCCGAGCACCGGCAGGACGGGCACGTCACCGCCCAGCAGCCAGGCCGGCACGACCTGGTGGGGGGTGGCACCGGTCTCCCGCGCCACCTCCCGCAGGACGCGCAGCCGGCGCCGCGTTCCCTCGTGCCGGTACTGCTCGGGCAGTTCCTTGTCGTCCCGTGTGTAGGCGCCGTGGACGAGCGTGGAGTACGCCGTCACGTCCAGGTCGGCCGCCCCGCCCGCGTAGGCGAGGAGTCCGGCGTCGGCGTGCCGCTGCACGCCGAAGCGCGCTCCCGGCCGCGGCCGCAGGTAGGTGTGCCGCTGTTGCACCACCCGGTAGCCGGGCAGCCCGCGTCCGGCGGCGATCCGGCGGGCCTCGGCGATGCGGCCGGTGGCGTGGTTGCTGACGCCGGGCGTGCCGGCCGAACCGTCGGCGACGAGGCCGGCGAAGGCCTCGACGGTCTCCTCCAGCGGCACCCGCGGGTCGTCGACGTGGGCGTGGTGGACGTCCACGCGGTCGGTGCCGAGCCGGCGCAGGCTGTCCCGCAGCCCGGCGCGGACGACGTGCCCGGCCAGGCCCTCGGCGTTGCCGAGGTCGCCGTCGTCGCCGATCCACCGCGTGCCGCGCGCGGGGTCGGGCCGGGCGCCGACCTTGGTGGCGAACACGACCCGGTCCCTCGCCCGGCGGCTGCGCAGCCGGCGGCCGAGCAGCAGTTCGCTCTCGTCGCCGGTGGCGCCGTCCACCCAGCAGGCGTAGTTGTTCGCGGTGTCGACGAAGGTGCCGCCGGCCTCCGTGAAGCGGTCGAGGAGCGCGAAGGAGGTCTCCTCGTCGACCGTGGTGCCGAAGGGCAGGGCGCCCAGGCACAGGGTGCTGACCTCCGGTCCGGCGCCGCCGGCCAGTGTGCGGTATCGCGTGGTGCGCACTCCTCGGATGCGGGGAAGTCCCTGGTGCCGGCGAAGACGGTGCCGAGGGAAGGCGCGTACAGGCAGACGGCGCCCGGCGCGTGGCCGGGGGTGTGCAGCACCGTGAGCTCGGTGCCCGCC
>NZ_JBEXYN010000074.1:0-23879 GCF_040630935.1 Streptomyces sp. NPDC005722 | reverse complement strand
CGCCCGGTTACATTCCGAACCCGGAAGCTAAGCCTTTCAGCGCCGATGGTACTGCAGGGGGGACCCTGTGGGAGAGTAGGACGCCGCCGAACAATCTTTATACGCCCGTCGCCGGAGCCTCTTGAGAGGCCCGGCGGCGGGCTTTTTCATGCCCTGATGTAAGGTCGGGTGGAATCATCGGAGCGTACGTTCAACAGGAGGGGCCCCCGGTGGAGGTCCAGGAGACAAGGGTGCAGACGGATCGCGTCTTCACGATCCCCAACATCCTGAGCATGGCACGGCTGTTGGGCGTGCCCGTGTTCCTGTGGCTCATCCTGTGGCCCGAGTTCGGCGGCCCGAAGGTCGACGGTTGGGCGCTGCTCGTCCTGGCCCTCAGCGGGATCAGCGACTACCTGGACGGGAAGCTCGCACGCCGCTGGAACCAGATCAGCAGCCTCGGCAGGGTGCTCGACCCGGCCGCGGACCGGCTGTACATCGTCTCCACGCTCGTCGGCCTCACGTGGCGCGGGATCCTACCCTGGTGGCTGACGGCCATCCTGGTGGCCAGGGACGCCGTCATGGGCGTGACGATCCTGGTCATGCGCCGGCGCGGCTGGGGTCCGCCGCAGGTCAACTTCATGGGCAAGGCCGCCACCTTCAACCTCATGTACGCCTTCCCCCTGCTGCTGCTGAGCGACGGCGACGGGTGGCTGAACACGCTCGCTGCTATTTTCGGATGGGCGTTCGCCGGATGGGGTACAACGCTGTATTGGTGGGCAGGGATCCTCTACGTGGTCCAGGTCCGCCGACTCGTCAGGGCGGACGCCACGGCCGATTGAGCCCGCGTACCCGGCAGGAGAGCCTCCGGCCGGGTACCCCGCGCGTGACCGGCGGTCCGGGGGACCGCGACGGTCCGCGTGAGAGAGAGCACGGGTGACGTCGGCAAGACAGTCGTCTCTTTGAGGAGGACGCTTCCGACATGAAGGCCGTCGTGATGGCCGGCGGCGAGGGTACGCGCCTTCGCCCGATGACCTCGAGCATGCCCAAGCCGCTGCTGCCGGTCGTGAATCAGCCGATCATGCAGCACGTGCTCAAGCTGCTCAAGCGGCACGGTCTGACCGAGACCGTGGTGACCGTGCAGTTCCTCGCCTCCCTCGTCAAGAACTACTTCGGCGACGGCGAGGAACTCGGCATGGACCTCACCTACGCGAACGAGGAGAAGCCACTCGGCACCGCCGGCAGCGTCAAGAACGCCGAGGACGCACTGAAGGACGATTCATTCCTGGTGATCTCGGGTGACGCCCTGACCGATTTCGACCTCACCGAGCTCATCAACTTCCACAAGGAGAAGGGCGCGCTGGTCACGGTCTGCCTGACCCGGGTGCCCAACCCGCTGGAGTTCGGCATCACCATCGTCGACGAGGAGGGCAAGGTCGAGCGCTTCCTCGAGAAGCCGACCTGGGGCCAGGTCTTCTCGGACACGGTGAACACCGGCATCTACGTGATGGAGCCCGAGGTCTTCGACTACGTCGAGCCCGACGTGTCCGTGGACTGGTCCGGTGACGTCTTCCCGCAGCTGATGAAGGAAGGCAAGCCCATCTACGGCTACATCGCCGAGGGCTACTGGGAGGACGTCGGCACCCACGAGAGCTACATCAAGGCGCAGGCCGACGTGCTCGAGGGCAAGGTCGACGTCGACCTCGAGGGCTTCGAGATCTCGCCCGGCGTCTGGGTCGCCGAGGGCGCCGAGGTGCACCCGGACGCGACGTTGCGCGGTCCCCTCTACGTCGGTGACTACGCCAAGGTCGAGGCCGGGGCCGAACTGCGCGAACACACGGTGATCGGCTCCAACGTCGTCGTGAAGTCCGGCGCCTTCCTGCACAAGGCCGTCGTCCACGACAACGTCTACATCGGGCCCCAGACCAACCTCCGCGGCTGCGTCATCGGCAAGAACACCGACGTGATGCGCGCGGCGCGGATCGACGACGGCGCGGTCATCGGCGACGAGTGCCTGATCGGCGAGGAGTCGATCATCGCGGGCGACGTCCGGGTGTACCCGTTCAAGACCATCGAGGCCGGCGCGTTCGTCAACACCTCGGTGATCTGGGAGTCCAGGGGCCAGGCGAACCTCTTCGGCGCGCGGGGTGTCTCCGGCATCCTGAACGTGGAGATCACCCCGGAGCTCGCCGTGCGCCTCGCCGGCGCGTACGCGACCACGCTCAAGAAGGGCGCCACCGTCACCACCGCCCGTGACCACTCCCGTGGTGCGCGGGCGCTCAAGCGCGCGGTGATCTCGGCGCTGCAGGCCAGCGCGATCGACGTCCGCGACTTGGAGAACGTGCCGATGCCCGTGGCGCGGCAGCAGACCGCGCGCGGCAGCGCCGGCGGCATCATGATCCGGACGAGTCCCGGCATCCCCGACTCCGTCGACATCATGTTCTTCGACGAGCGCGGCGCCGACCTGTCGGCGGCCGGTCAGCGCAAGCTGGACCGGGTCTTCGCGCGCCAGGAGTACCGGCGTGCGTTCCCCGGTGAGATCGGCGACCTGAACTTCCCGGCGAGCGTCTTCGACTCCTACACCGGCGCGCTGCTGCGGGCCGTGGACACCTCGGGCATCGCCGAGTCCGGGCTGAAGGTCGTGGTCGACGCCGCTAACGGCAGCGCGGGCCTGGTCCTGCCGAGCCTGCTCGGCCGGCTCGGGGTGGACTCGCTGACGATCAACCCCGGTCTCAACGAGGCCCGGCCGACCGAGACCGCCGACAGCCGGCGCGCCGGCCTGGTGCGGCTCGGGGAGATCGTCGCGTCCTCGCGGGCCGCCTTCGGCGTCCGCTTCGACCCGGTAGGCGAGCGACTGTCGCTGGTGGACGAGCGCGGCAAGATCATCGAGGACGACCGGGCCCTGCTGGTCCTGCTCGACCTGGTCGCCGCCGAGCGCCGCAGCGGCCGGGTGGCGCTCCCCGTGACGACGACCCGCATCGCCGAGCAGGTCGCGGCGTACCACGGCACGCAGGTGGAGTGGACGACGACCTCCCCCGACGACCTCACCCGGGTCGGCCGGCAGGACACCACCATCTTCGGCGGGGACGGCAAGGGCGGCATCATCATCCCGGAGTTCAGCAGCGTCTTCGACGGCGCCGCGGCCTTCGTGCGGCTGATCGGCCTGGTGGCCCGTACGCAGCTCACCCTGAGCCAGATCGACGCCCGCATCCCCCGCGCCCACGTCCTCAAGCGGGACCTGGCGACGCCGTGGGCGGTCAAGGGCCTGGTCATGCGCCGGGTGGTCGAGGAGGCCGGGGACCGCAACGTCGACACCACCGACGGCGTGCGTGTGGTCGAGGCGGACGGCCGCTGGGTGATGGTGCTGCCCGACCCGGCCGAGGCGGTCACGCACCTGTGGGCGGAGGGCCCGGACGACGCCTCCGCACAGGCACTGCTCGACGAGTGGTCGGGGATCGTGGACAGCGCGGGCCGCTGACGCGATCGTCTACGGTCGACGGGCTCCTCCCGACGCGATGAACGGCGCGTCGGGAGGGGCCCGTTCGAGGTCGGCGGCGGGGACGTGCGACGATGTGCGGCATGCCGCAGCAGCACCCCGATCGGAGCAGCGCCCCTGGGAGGGCCGTGACCCGGCGCCCGGACGCCTCCATGTCGCTGCTGACCAACGTCATGGAGCACAGCCTCGACGACGGGTACGCCGAGGCCGCCGCCCGCCGGGGCGCGACCGGTACGTCCCGTCTGCCCGGAACGCTGCGGGGCCGCCTGGTGCTCGCGCTGGGCCTGGTGCTGGCCGCCGTGGTGGTCACCATAGGCGCGGCGCAGACGCAGGTGGCGGCCCCCACGCTGGCCAAGGAGCGGCAGAAGCTCA
Organism: Streptomyces sp. NPDC005722; assembly: GCF_040630935.1. NCBI lineage: Bacteria > Bacillati > Actinomycetota > Actinomycetes > Kitasatosporales > Streptomycetaceae > Streptomyces > Streptomyces sp. NPDC005722. The sequence continues at coordinate 20,035 of NZ_JBEXYN010000074.1, read as the reverse complement.
TCGACCGCATCGAGTCCGAGACGCGCACCGCGGACGATCTGCAGAAGAGCGTGGACGAACTGCGCGACGACGTGGCGGCCAGGCAGCGCCAGGCGCTCAAGGCCCAGGACGGCGACGCGGAGCGCGTGGCGCTGCTCGCCGGGGCCACGCCCGTCACGGGACCGGGGATCCGGCTGGAGGTCGACGACGCCAAGGAGGCCTCCTCGGGCGGCGGCAACGACCCGCGCACGACGAGTGACTTCTCCGACACCGGCCGTGTCCGCGACCGGGACATGCAGCGCGTCGTCAACGGGCTCTGGGCGTCGGGGGCGGAGGCCATCTCCATCAACGGGCAGCGGCTGACCTCGCTGTCGGCCATCCGTGCCGCGGGTGACGCCATACTGGTCGACAACCGGCCGCTGGTACCGCCCTACACGGTCCTTGCGATCGGGGACCCGCAGAAGCTGAGCACGTCCTTCTGGGACAGTGCGGACGGGCAGTATCTGCACGTCCTGCAGGAGAACTACGGGATCCGTACGCGCGTCTCCGAGAAGGAGAGGCTGGAACTGCCCGCGGCTCCTAGCCTGATCATCCGCTCCGCGACCCCGGTCCCGTCGACCGGGCCGTCGCCGGGCGCATCCGGAAATGGGAAGGGTACGCATTGATCGCCGTACTGGGCCTGATCGTTGGAGTGGTGGTGGGCCTGGTGGTCCGCCCCGTCGTGCCGACGGTGGTCGAGCCCTACCTCCCGATCGCCGTGGTCGCCGCGCTCGACGCCGTCTTCGGCGGTCTGCGGGCCATGCTCGACGGGATCTTCGACGACAAGGTCTTCGTGGTCTCCTTCCTGTCCAACGTCGTCGTGGCCGCGCTGATCGTCTTCCTGGGCGACAAGCTTGGCGTGGGTGCGCAGCTCTCCACGGGTGTGGTCGTCGTCCTCGGCATCCGCATCTTCTCCAACGCCGCGGCGATCCGCCGCCATGTCTTCCGGGCGTGACAGCACGATGAGCGACGAGAACGACCAGACCCCGGAGCGCCCGGGCGCTCCGGAAGGGCCCGAGGAGCCGCGCAGGCCCGCGGAGCCCTTCCGGCCGCAGCGCCCGGAGCTGCCCGCCGCCGCCCCGATGCCGCCGGCCGGGCCGGCGCCGGAGCGGCCCTCCGCGCCGGTCCGGCAGCAACAGCCGCGGGAACTCGAGGCGTCGGCGCCCACCGCGACGGGCCGGCAGCGGCTCAAGGCCGGGCTGTGGCCGCCGCGGGTGTCCCGGGCCCAGCTGATCGTCGCCCTGCTGCTGTTCGTGCTCGGTCTCGGCCTGGCCATCCAGGTCCGCTCGACCAGTGACACCAGCGCGTTGCGCGGTGCCCGCCAGGAGGACCTGGTGCGCATCCTGGACGAGCTGGACAACCGCTCGCAGCGGCTGGGCGACGAACGCCGGCGCCTGGAGGAGCAGCGCACGGAGCTGGAGAACAGCTCCGACCAGGCCGAGGAGGCCCGCAAGCAGACCGAGCAGAAGGCCGAGCAGCTCGGGGTGCTGGCCGGCACCGTCGCCGTCGAGGGTCCCGGGATCACCCTGACCATCGAGGACCCCGAGGACGCGGTCGAGGCCGACATGCTGCTCGACGCGCTCCAGGAGCTGCGCGCCGCGGGCGCGGAGGCGATCCAGATCAACGACGTGCGGGTCGTGGCCGACACGTACTTCACCCAGGGTTCGGGCGGCGGTGTGCAGATCGACGGGCACAAGGTGAACGCGCCCTACCGCTTCAAGGTCATCGGCAATCCACAGGATCTTGAACCCGCCCTGAACATCCCGGGCGGCGTGGTACAGACTTTGGAGAAGGAGCAGGCCACAGCGGACGTGGCGCGATCGGAGAAGATCGTTGTCGACGCCTTGCGGCCGTCGGAGCAGCCTGACTACGCTCAGTCGTCGACCCGGTGATGCGGGGGCGAGTGGGGTATGCGGGGGAGAGCAGGAGAATGCGGGGGGTCGCCGCACCGTTGGGGTGGTGCGTGAGAGAAACTGTGTGTTCGTCGTGACTGAGGGTTCGTCCTGCCCCACGGGCGGGTCTGTGTCGTTCAAGGGGAATCGCCCGTGAAGTTGTTCGGTAAGTGGTTCGGCAAGAGTTCGCGTCCGGCTGGTGACAGCCCCACGGCGCGTCACCGCGCGCCGCGGCACGCGCAGGGGGAGGGACCGGGCGAGGAGCGCCCGCTGTTCCGTGACGAGACCGCTGCTCCGGGCGGTGACATTTCGGGCGGTCCTGGTGCGGTTTCTGTTGACCCTGCGGCTGCGGGGCGCATAGGTTTCCAGCAACCATCAGCCTCTAGCACGGGTGGAGGGTCCTTGCCGGTCTGTACGCGGTGCGGGTTCCAGAACGCGGAAGCGAGCCGCTTCTGCTCCAACTGCGGCGCGCCGCTGCGTGCCGGGGTGCCGTCCGAGCGTGCCTCCGAGACGACGTCCACGATCTCCATCTCGGGGATCGAGGCGTACGAGGCCGAGGCGACGGGACAGACCACGCTGCCGGCGCTGTCCCCGGAGGCCCAGGCCGCCGTCGACGCGCTGCCCCCGGGCTCCGCGCTGCTGGTGGTGCGCCGGGGTCCCAACTCGGGGAGCCGCTTCCTCCTGGACGGTGAGCTCACGACGGCCGGCCGTCATCCGGAGAGCGACATCTTCCTGGACGACGTCACCGTCTCTCGGCGTCACGTGGAGTTCCGGCGTCAGCAGGACGGTTCCTTCACGGTCGCCGACGTCGGCAGCCTCAACGGCACCTACGTCAACCGCGAGCGGATCGACTCGGTGACCCTGTCCAGTGGCGACGAGGTACAGATCGGCAAGTACCGACTGGTCTTCTACGCGAGCCAGTGGGGCGCCTGACCCCCGCGAGGGAAGGTTCATGCTTCGTACACCGTCGGGCGGTGCCGGCAACGGCACCGCCACCGCGGACGACCGGATGCTGAGCATCGGAGCGGTGCTCAACGAGTTGCGGGAGGAGTTCCCCGAGGTCACCATCTCCAAGATCCGCTTCCTGGAGGCGGAGGGGCTGGTGGAGCCGCAGCGCACCCCGTCGGGGTACCGGAAGTTCACCGTCCGGGACGTGGAACGGCTCGGGCACGTCCTGCGCATGCAGCGCGACCACTATCTTCCGCTCAAAGTGATCCGCGAGCACCTCGACGCCCTCGACCGGGGCGAGCCGCTGCCGCTGCCCGCCCCGGCCTCCAGTGAGGCCCGGGAGCTGATCGAGGTCGGTCCGGTGGAGCGGGAGGCACCCGCGGCGCTGCGCATCGGCCGGGAGGAGCTGCTGGCCGCCACGGGCGCCGAAGCGGGCGAACTCGCCCAGTGGGAGGCGTACGGGCTGGTGGAGACCGGTCCTGACGGCGACTACGACGCCGAAACGGTGAACATCGCCAAGATCGTGGCCGATCTGGGCCGTTTCGGGCTCGAACCGCGCCATCTGCGCGCGGTGAAGGCCGCCGCCGATCGTGAGGCCGGCCTGGTGGAGCAGGTGGTCGCGCCGCTGCGCAGGCACCGCAATCCGCAGACCAGGACGCACGCGGAGGCCACGGCGCGGGAGCTGGCGGCGCTGTCGGTACGGCTGCACGCGGCACTGGTGCAGTCCGCGCTCAGGGTGCGGCTCTTCTGAGCCGACGTGGCCAGGACACGCCCGGTCGGCGGCCGGCCGGGCCCGTCCCGACTACCCAAACCGGCCGGGCACGGCCTAGGGTTGCTGTGTGAACGAGCTCGACGTCGTGGGTGTCCGGGTCGAAATGCCCTCCAACCAGCCGATTGTGCTCCTGCGGGAAGTGGGAGGCGACCGCTACCTGCCCATCTGGATCGGGCCGGGGGAGGCCACCGCCATCGCCTTCGCGCAACAGGGCATGACGCCCGCGCGGCCGCTGACCCATGATCTGTTCAAGGACGTGCTCGAGGCCGTCGGCCAGACGCTGACCGAGGTCCGGATCACCGACCTGCGCGACGGCGTCTTCTACGCCGAGCTGGTGTTCGCCAGCGGCGTGGAGGTGAGCGCGCGTCCCTCGGATGCCATAGCGCTCGCGTTGCGCACCGGAACCCCGATCTACGGGAGCGACGGTGTGCTGGACGACGCCGGCATCGCCATTCCCGACGAGCAGGAGGACGAGGTCGAGAAGTTCCGCGAGTTCCTCGACCAGATCTCGCCCGAGGACTTCGGCACCAGCAGCCAGTGAGGCCCGCCCTGGCCATTCGTGCAGCCTTACCCCCGGTATGGACACGGGAAACCACCTCTGGGGTTGATATCACTCGGCGTGCCGAGCGTGGCGATCGTTGACGCACCCGGAGTGACTGCCTACCGTCGAGAAGGAAAGTCCCGATGGCACGTGCGCGTGCCCTGAGGGGTGCGAAGGGACGGGAGGTCGGCGTGAGAAGCACCGGCGACGGTACGGCCTTCGGCGGCCCGTATCCGATGCGCGGGGCCTTGGCCCGCAACGCCGCGACGCCCCCCGGAGGGGGTTCGGGCGACACCTCGGGACAACCGCCGGAGGGGGCGGGCGAGACGGTCGGCTACCGCGGGCCCACCGCCTGCGCGGCGACCGGCATCACCTACCGGCAGCTGGACTACTGGGCGCGGACCGGGCTCGTTGAGCCCAGCATCCGGCCCGCGTACGGCTCGGGGACGCAGCGGCTGTACAGCTTCCGGGACGTCGTGGTCCTCAAGATCGTCAAGCGGCTGCTCGACACGGGCGTGTCCCTCCAGAACATCCGCACGGCCGTGCAGCACCTGCGGTCCAGCGCGCCCGCGGAACTCACCCGGATGACGCTGATGAGCGACGGCGCGACGGTGTACGAGTGCACCTCCCCGGACGAGGTCGTCGACCTCCTCAAGGGCGGTCAGGGGATCTTCGGGATCGCCGTGGGCGTGGTGTGGCGGGACGTCGAGGCCGCCCTGTCCCAACTGCACTCCGAGCGGGTCGACACCGGGGAGACCCTGGTCGGCCACAACCCGGGTGACGAGCTGGCCCGGCGCCGCAACCGCGCGGGCTGACCGGCCGGAACCGGCCGCGCCCACCCGTCCGCCGTACACGTGTACGGCGGATGTCGGACCTGTGGTGCACCATCGGTGACTGTGAGAAGCGCGCCGGTCATCCTCCATCTGGACATGGACGCGTTCTTCGCCGCCGTCGAGCAGGCCGCGAAGCCGAGTCTGCGGGGGAAGCCGGTCATCGTGGGGGGCGTGGGGCTGCGCGGGGTGGTGGCGACCGCGTCGTACGAGGCCCGTGTGTACGGGGTGCACTCGGCGATGGCGATGGCGCACGCCCGGCGGCTGTGCCCGAACGCGGCCTACCTCATGCCGCGCTTCGCCGTCTACCGGCAGATCAGCGACGTCGTCATGGAACTGCTGTCGCGACTGTCGCCGCTGGTCGAGCCGCTGAGCCTGGACGAGGCCTTCGTCGACCTGGAGGCGGGCGGCATCGCGGACGACCCGCGCGCGGTGGGGGAGCGGCTGCGGGCGGACATCAAGGCGGCGACGGGGCTCACGGGCTCGGTGGGGCTCGCGGGCTCCAAGCTGCTGGCCAAGATCGCCTCGGAGCAGGCCAAGCCGGACGGGCTGGTCGTCATCGAGCCCGGTACCGAGCGGGAACTGCTCGCCCCCATGCAGGTGCGCACGCTCCCCGGCGTGGGTCCCGCGACCGCCGAGCACCTGCGGCGTGCGGGCATCGTCACGGTCGGCGAGGTGGTGGAGGCGGGCGAGGCCGAGCTGGTCCGGCTGCTCGGCAAGGCGCACGGCGCCCATGTGCACGGGATGGCCCTGGGCATCGACGAGCGCCCCGTGGTCGCCGACCGCGAGAGCAAGTCGATCTCGGTCGAGGACACCTTCGACGTCGACCTCACCGACCGGGTGCGCGTCCGGCTGGAGGTGGACCGGCTGGCCGACCGCTGCGTGCGCCGGCTGCGCTCCGCGGGCCGCTCGGGCCGCACGGTGGTGCTGAAGGTGCGGCGGTACGACTTCACGACGCTGACCCGTTCGGAGACCCTGCGCGCCCCCACCGACGACCTGTCGGTGGTCCGGGAGACCGCGGCGAGGCTGTTGGAGGCCGTCGACATCACGGGCGGCGTCCGGTTGCTGGGGGTCGGTGTCGCGGGGCTCGCCGACTTCACGCAGGAGGACCTGTTTGCCCAGGCGGCGGAGCGGGAGGAGGAGGCGGCGGGCGGCCAGGAGGCGGGCCCGTCCGAGGGGGCGCCGGAGCGGCCCGCGGAGGAAGTCCGGGAGCCGGCGCCGGAGGAGCGGCGCTGGGTGCCGGGCCAGGACGTACGGCACCGCGAGTACGGCGCGGGGTGGGTGCAGGGCAGTGGGGTCGGCAGGGTCACCGTCCGCTTCGAGGAGCCGGGCTCGATGGTGCCGGGGCGGGTGCGCACCTTCGCGGTGACGGACCCGGAGCTGGAACCGTCCGAGCCGCTCCCCCTGGTGTTACCGGGCCCGCGGGCGCTCCCGCGTCAGCTGTCGCCGGCCAGCGTGCCGAAGTCGCGGTCCGGCGGGGGCTCCGGCACCGGGCCGGACAGCGAGGGCCCGCTCATGCCGTAGTGGTGGTAGAGCTGGAGCTCCTGCTCGGGCGAGAGGTGCCGGCCCACTCCGAAGTCCGGGGCGTCCTTGATCAGCGCCTTGTCGAACGGCACGCGCAGCTCTTCCCCGGTGAACTCGCTCGGCTCCAGCGGCACGAACGCGTCGCGGCTGAAGAGACCGGTGCGCACCGCGGCCCATTCGGGCTCCCCGGTGGCGTCGTCGAGGTACACCTCGTCGACCGTGCCGATCTTCATCCCGTTGCGGTCGAAGGCCCTGCGCCCGATGAGGCTGCGCGGATCGATACCGGTCTGCACGGTCCCTCCAACTGGTCGCGATTAATCCTATTTAGGCACGAAAGGTGGCGGCTGTCACATGACCCGTCACCGGACCGCGCTGGTACGCTGACAGCGGCTGCTGACCCCTTGCGGGAGAGTCCTGGCACGCGGGGAACCGCCCGCCGGGCGCCGAAGGAGCAAACCCTCCCCGGAATCTCTCAGGCATCCGTACCGCATGGGTGAGGTCACTCTGGAAAGCAGGAAAGGGCGGCACGCACCGTGCGCGGCCACTTCCTCACCGACGGTGAAAGCCGTCCCGGCACGTGCGGGACGGTGAAGCTCTCAGGTTCAGATGACAGAGGGGGAGGCCGTGTCGCGCCAGACCAGGAGGCCTCCGCTGATGACCGCCAACCGCATCCCACTCTCCGAGCTGGAGCGCGGCATCCCCTTCGAGCAGCGTCACGTCGGGCCCGACGCCGGTGCGCAGGCCAAGATGCTCGCGCAGGTCGGCTACGGCTCGCTGGACGAGCTGACCGCCGCCGCCGTCCCGGACACCATCAAGAGCGCCGAGGCGCTCGGTCTGTCCGGCGCCCGCACCGAGCCCGAGGTGCTCGCCGAGCTGCGCTCGCTCGCCGACCGCAACCAGGTACTGCGGCCGATGATCGGCCTCGGCTACCACGGCACCTTCACCCCGCCGGTCATCCTGCGCAACGTCATGGAGAACCCCGCCTGGTACACGGCGTACACGCCCTACCAGCCGGAGATCTCGCAGGGCCGCCTGGAGGCCCTGCTGAACTTCCAGACGGTCGTCGCCGACCTCACCGGGCTGCCCACCTCGGGCGCCTCGCTGCTCGACGAGGGCACCGCGGCCGCCGAGGCGATGGCCCTGTCCCGCCGGGTCGGCAAGGTCAAGGACGGCGTCTTCCTGATCGACGCGGAAACCTTCCCGCAGACCGTCGCCGTGATCGAGACCCGCGCGGAGCCCACCGGCGTCGAGGTCGTCGTCGCCGACCTCGCCGACGGCATCCCGGCGGAGATCGCCGAGCGCGGTGTCTTCGGCGTGCTGCTGCAGTACCCGGGTGCCTCCGGTGCCGTGCGCGACCTCAAGCCGGTCATCGAGCAGGCCCACGGGCTCGGCGCGATCGTCACCGTCGCCGCCGACCTGCTGGCCCTGACCGTGCTGACCTCCCCCGGCGAGCTCGGCGCCGACATCGCCGTCGGCACCACCCAGCGCTTCGGCGTGCCCATGGGCTTCGGCGGCCCGCACGCCGGCTACATGGCCGTCCGCGACACGCACGCCCGCAGCCTGCCCGGCCGCCTGGTCGGCGTCTCCGTCGACGCCGACGGCGACAGGGCCTACCGCCTGGCGCTGCAGACCCGCGAGCAGCACATCCGCCGCGAGAAGGCCACCAGCAACATCTGCACCGCGCAGGTGCTGCTCGCCGTCATGGCCGGCATGTACGCGGTCCACCACGGCCCCGACGGCCTGGCGCAGATCGCCCGCCGCACCCACCGCTACGCCGCGGTCCTCGCCGCCGGGCTGCGCGCCGGCGGCGTCGAGGTGACCACGGACGCCTTCTTCGACACCGTCACCGCGCGTGTGCCCGGCCGGGCCGCCGAGGTCGTGGCCGCCGCCCGCGAGGCCGGGGTCAACCTGCGCCAGGTCGACGCCGACCTGGTTGGCATCGCTTGCGACGAGACCACCGGCCGTGCCGACCTCGCCGCCGTGTGGGGCGCCTTCGGCGTCAGCGGCGACGTCGAGGCCCTGGACGCGGCCACCGAGGACGCGCTGCCCGCGGGCCTTGAGCGCGAGGTGGACTACCTGACCCACCCGGTCTTCCACCAGCACCGCTCCGAGACCGCGATGCTGCGCTACCTGCGCCGCCTCGCCGACCGCGACTACGCGCTGGACCGCGGCATGATCCCGCTGGGCTCCTGCACCATGAAGCTCAACGCGACCACCGAGATGGAGCCGGTCACCTGGCCCGAGTTCGGCCAGCTGCACCCCTTCGCGCCCGCCGAGCAGGCCGAGGGCTACCTGACGCTCATCCACGAGCTGGAGGACCGCCTCGCCGAGGTCACCGGCTACGACAAGGTCAGCCTGCAGCCGAACGCCGGTTCCCAGGGCGAGCTGGCCGGCCTGCTGGCCGTCCGCGCCTACCACCGGGCCAACGGCGACGGGCAGCGCACGGTCTGCCTCATCCCGTCCTCCGCGCACGGCACGAACGCCGCCAGCGCGGTGATGGCCGGCATGAAGGTCGTCGTCGTGAAGACCGCCGGCGACGGCGAGGTCGACGTCGAGGACCTGCGCGCCAAGATCGAGCAGTACCGCGACGAGCTCGCCGTGCTCATGGTCACCTACCCCTCCACGCACGGTGTCTTCGAGGAGCACATCGGCGACATCTGCGCCGCGGTGCACGACGCGGGCGGCCAGGTCTACGTGGACGGCGCCAACCTCAACGCCCTGGTGGGTCTGGCGAAGCCGGGCCACTTCGGCGGTGACGTGTCGCACCTGAACCTGCACAAGACCTTCTGCATCCCGCACGGCGGCGGTGGCCCCGGCGTCGGTCCGGTCGCGGTCCGCGCCCACCTCGCCCCGTACCTGCCCAACCACCCGCTCCAGCCGGCCGCGGGCCCGGAGACGGGCGTCGGCCCGATCTCGGCCGCGCCGTGGGGTTCGGCCGGCATCCTGCCCATCTCCTGGGCGTACGTGCGCCTCATGGGCGGCGAGGGCCTCAAGCGCGCCACCCAGGTCGCGGTGCTCAGCGCGAACTACATCGCCAAGCGCCTGGAGCCGCACTTCCCGGTGCTCTACACCGGCCCGGGCGGGCTCGTCGCGCACGAGTGCATCATCGACCTGCGTCCGCTGACCAAGGAGACGGGCGTGACGGTCGACGACGTCGCCAAGCGCCTGATCGACTACGGATTCCACGCGCCGACGATGTCGTTCCCGGTGGCCGGGACGCTGATGATCGAGCCGACGGAGAGCGAGAACCTCGCGGAGCTGGACCGCTTCTGCGACACGATGATCGCGATCCGCGGCGAGATCGAGCGGGTCGGCTCGGGGGAGTGGCCCAAGGAGGACAACCCGCTGCGCAACGCCCCGCACACGGCGGCGGCCCTGGGCGGCGACTGGGAGCACCCGTACTCCCGTGAGGAGGCGGTCTTCCCCGCCGGTGTGTCGGCCGCGGACAAGTACTGGCCGCCGGTCCGCCGCATCGACGGCGCCTTCGGCGACCGCAACCTCGTCTGCTCCTGCCCGCCGCTGGACGAGTACGACGCGTAAGGGCGCTTGACACCGCTCAAGGGTCGGCCCCGCTGCTCCAGCGGGGTCGGCCCTTTGTCGTTCCCGGCCCGGTCACGCCGCCGTGACGATGTGCCCGCTGCCGAGCGGACGGTGCGGGGCGATGATCCGCCCGTCGGGGAGGAGCTCACCGGTGTCCTCGAAGAGGAGGACGCCGTTGCACAGCAGGCTCCAGCCCTGCTCGGGGTGGCTGGCCGTGATGTGGGCGGCCTCGCGGTCGGGGCTGCCGGCGGACGGGCACTGCGGCTGGTGCGGGCACATGGACGACGTCTTTCGCTGCGAGTGGTGTGAAGTACGGCTGCCTTGGGTAGGAACCTCAGTCATGCCGCTCCCCCGTTCAGTCGGTCGGTCCCAGTGTTGCTCTACTGAGGGATTTCCGCAGGGATTTCGCGTGAGCTGTCCTCGTTAGTTGGGGACGCATTCACTCTCGCGGGCGGTTGCCCGGACAAAGCAACGCCTCCGTGACCGGACGGTCACGGAGGCGTGCGAGGTCGCCCCAGCCGCGAGCCTCAGGCGGTGGTGCCGAGCAGGGGTGGCGGAGCCAGCCGCAGGGTCAGCACCGGTACCAGGTCCGAGAGCCGGTGCATGCGGTGTGCGGCGATCCCCGGCGGCGCCGGCGCCAGCGGGATCAGCAGGTCGGAGTGGGCCGGCTGGGCCGAGCCCGCGTCGGCCGAGAGGTCCCCGTGCAGCCACAGCGTCAGCATGTAGAGCCCCGGTACCGAGAGCAGGTGCGGCTGGTAGGGGGTGGTGAGCGCGTCGGCCTGGCGCAACGCGCGCTCGGTCGACGCGAGGTACGGGCCCTCGCAGAAGTGCGAGAACGCCCAGCCGTCCGGGGTGTCGACGGTCTCGCCCGCGGCGGCCACCTTCTCGCCCGCCCGGATGTGGAAGCGCCAGCCGGTCAGCCGCGCCCGGGGCAGTCCTCCCGGTTCGGTGATCACGGGGTCGAGGACGTGCAGGGGGAGAGGGTGCTCGGCGACCAGTGGCCCCGTGGCGTTGCGCAGCGAGGGGGTGCGGGCCTCGCGGACGGCGGTGGGGGAACTCAGGGCGGCGAGAACGCTCCGCAGGGCGGGAGCGGGGGCTGGGGCTACCTGCAGCGGCATGGTGGGCGGCCTCTCATGAGGAGACACGGGGGGTGTTCGGCGGGGTGCGGACAGCGCTGTCAGCGGTGGAGCTGATGGAACTGCGGCGGCAGGCCGGGACAGCCCGGATCCCCGGGGCGCGTGGGGGCGGCGACGTACGGAATCAGCATGGGCATGCGGATCCCTTCCCGTGGCCGGAAGCGTCGCGGGCGCGCGGCGGGTCGCGGAAGCTCTGCCTGTGAACGAAGGATATACGAGGAGTGTTCGCGCAGTGTTTCATCTAGCCGTCAGTGATATTACGGGCAAGGCGGTTCCCGGTCACCCTGGACAGGTAATAGCTCCCCGATTGGACCGTCGCCGACGTCGTGAACTGCGCTTTCCGCGTTACTGCGGATGGCTGAATCTCGTCGGTGTTTTTCACGAGAGGGCCACCGTCGGCATGTGAATTCCGTACATGCCCCCGGAATGTGCCGCGAGACGGTGCTCGTGGCCAGCTTAGCGGTTCGGGGGCGGCGCCGGGGGCCTTATCGATCTCAGGGCTGGGCATGATGTGATCACGGCCCACTCGAGGAAGGACCTCCGATGGGGGAAAAGGTCGCGGCCACGGGGTTCGACCTGGCCGACCGCCAGCGGTACCGACGGAAGCTGAAGCAGTGCCTGCTGGGGTTGGAGCGACTGCTGGAGGAGAAGAGGTTCGACCGTCCCCGCAATCTGATGGGGCTGGAGATCGAACTGAATCTCACCGACCGCGACGGGCTGCCGCGCATGATGAACGAGGAGGTCCTCGAGCGCATCGCGAGCCGTGATTTCCAGACCGAGCTGGCGCAGTTCAACATTGAAGTGAACATCGCCCCGCACCGGCTTTCCGGCCGGGTCCTCGACCGGCTCGCCGAAGAGTTGCGCATGGGCCTGGGATATGCCGAGAGAAAGGCCCGCGAGGTCGGCGCCCGCATCGTGATGGTGGGAATCCTGCCCACCCTCGGCGCCCAGGACCTGGTCGGTGCCAACCTCTCCCGCGTCGACCGCTACATGCTGCTGAACGACCGCATCCTGGCCGCCCGCGGCGAGGACATCACCCTGGACATCTCCGGCGTGGAGCGGCTGACCTGCGTCTCCGGCTCGATCGCCCCCGAGGCCGCGTGCACCTCGATGCAGATGCACCTCCAGGTCACCCCCGCGCGCTTCGCCGCGGTCTGGAACGCCGCACAGGTGGTGGCCGGCCCCCAGGTCGCGATGGGCGCCAACTCCCCGTTCCTGTTCGGCCGCGAACTGTGGCGGGAGACCCGTCCCACGCTCTTCCAGCAGGCCACCGACACCCGCCCCGAGGAGCACCGGGCCCAGGGCGTACGCCCGCTGACCTGGTTCGGCGAGCGCTGGATCGACTCGGCGTACGACCTGTTCGCCGAGAACGTGCGCTACTTCCCGTCCCTGCTGCCCATCTGCGAGGACGAGGACCCGCTGCACGTCCTCGACGAGGGCGGGGTGCCGCAGCTGAAGGAACTCACGCTGCACAACGGCACGATCTACCGCTGGAACCGGCCGGTGTACGCCGTCGTCGACGGGGTGCCCCACCTGCGGGTGGAGAACCGGGTGATGCCCGCCGGGCCCACCGTCGCCGACGTGCTCGCCAACACCGCCTTCTACTACGGGCTCGTGCGCTCCCTCGCCGAGGCCTCGCGCCCGGTGTGGGGCCGGCTGCCGTTCGCGGCCGCCGCGGCCAACTTCGACGCCGCGTGCCGGCACGGCGTCGACGCCGTCCTCACCTGGCCCCGGCAGGGCCGCGGCAGCGGGCTCGTGGAGGTCGGGGCCGTCGAACTCGTGCTGGACGAGCTGCTGCCGATGGCGTCCGCGGGACTGGACGCCTGGGGGATCGACCCGGTGGACCGGGACCACTACCTCGGCATCATCGAGGGCCGCTGCCGCACCCGCATGAACGGCGCCGAGTGGCAGGCCGTCGCCTTCCACCAGGAGCTGGACCGCGGACTGGACCGGCAGCGGGCTCTGGCCGCGATGACCCTGCGCTACTGCGAGCTGATGCACACCGGCGCCCCCGTGCACGAGTGGCCGCTGGAACGCTGAGCCGCCGCCCGTGCCGCCGGGCGGATGAGGCAGGATGGCGCGGGTGGAGGCATCAGTCAACAGCAATCCGGTGGAGCCCGGCGGGTCGGGGGCGGTGGAGCGGCTCGGCCCGCGCACCCTGCGCAGTGAGACCCTCCTGGTGCTCGCCCTGTCGCTCGGGGCCAGCGCGCTCTCGGCGCTGATCAGCTTCATCGGCTCGGTGACCAGGCCCGGGGGCCTCAAGGACCAGGCGGCCACCCTCGTGGGCTCGCACGCCCCGGGCCGGCCGTGGCTCGACCTGGCCTGGCAACTGTTCGGCGTCGCCACCGCGCTCGTCCCGGTCGCGCTCGTGGCCCACCTGCTGGCCCGTGAGGGGACGGGCATGCCGGCCATCGGGTTCGACCTGCGCCGCCCGCGGACCGACCTGCTGCGCGGCGCCGCCCTGGCCGCGGCCATCGGCGGCACCGGGCTGCTGTTCTACCTGGGTGCGCGCGCCTCCGGGTTCAACCTCACGGTGGTGCCGGAGTCGCTGCCCGACGTCTGGTGGAAGATCCCCGTGCTGATCGCCTCCGCGATCCAGAACGCGGTGCTCGAGGAGGTCGTCGTCGTCGGCTACCTGCTGCGCAGGCTCGGCCAGTTGGGCTGGACACCGGTCGGCGCGCTGGTGGCCAGCAGCGCGCTGCGCGGCTCGTACCACCTCTACCAGGGCATCGGCGGGCTCATCGGCAACATGGCGATGGGCGTCGTCTTCGTGTTGCTCTACCGGCGCTGGGGCCGGGTGGGGCCGCTGGTGGCGGCCCACGCGCTCATCGACATCGTGGCCTTCGTGGGCTACGCGCTGCTCGCCGGCAAGGTGGGGTGGCTGCCGACCGCCTGAGGTCCGTACGGCTCAGGGGTGGGCGTGCAGTTCGCCGTCGATCACGGTGACGGCACGGCCGCTCAGCCGTACCCGGTCGCCGCTGAGCACCGTGCGCACCAGGCCGGAACGTGCGGAGGCCTGCAGCCCGGTGAGTTCGTCGCGGCCCAGGCGGCGCGACCAGAACGGCGCCAGGGCGGTGTGGGCGCTGCCGGTGACCGGGTCCTCGTCGATGCCGACGGCCGGGAAGAAGCCGCGTGAGACGAAGTCGTAGCCGGTCATCGCCGGGGACTCGGCCGCCGCGGTCACGATGAGTCCGCGCTTGGAGGGCAGCGCGGCGACGGCGGCGATGTCGGGGGCGAGCGCCCGGACCGTCTTCTCGTCGACCAGTTCCACCAGCAGGTCGCCCACGTCGTCACCGGTCTCGTGCACCGACAGCACGTCGGCCCCGATCGCGGCGGAGATCTCGCCCGTGACCACGGCCGAGGTCAGCGGGGCGACCGGGAAGTCCATGGTGATGGTGCCGTCGTCGGCGGCGGTCGTGGTGAGGACGCCGCAGCGGGCGCTGAACCGCACCGGGCCGCGGGCGGCGCCCGTGCCGTGCAGGACGTGCGCGGTGGCGAGGGTGGCGTGCCCGCACATGTTCACCTCGGCCCTGGGGGTGAACCAGCGCAGGGCCCAGTCCGCGTCCTGGGCGGCGGGCGTGGGATGGGCGAACGCGGTCTCGGAGAGGTTGACCTCCGCGGCCACCCGCTGGAGCCAGCCGTCCTCGGGGAAGCTGTCCGTGTCCAGCAGCAGCACGCCCGCGGGGTTGCCGGCGAAGGGGCGGTCGGTGAAGGCGTCGACGATACGGATCCGCATGTCGCGAGCGTACGGAGGTGCGTGCGCGGGCGGCCAGGGCCAATCGGGGGGTTGTGGCCCGCGGCGCGGACGCCGCGACCGCCCCCGCGCACCAACCGGGTTCAGGGCGGCCCCACTTGGGCCCGCACGGCCGGCGCCCCGCGGTTCGCGGACGGGCGGGGACGCGGACGGGACGGTGCCGGGCGCCGTGGAGCGCGCGGCACCGTCCCGTCGTCACGCGTCAGGACGCGGCCGCCGGGGGTGCGAGCAGTGTCCCGAAGACCATGGCGAAGAAGTCCTCGAAGGCCTCGCCCGACCGGCCGGAGCGGGCGGCGATCAGCGTGCCCTCCCAGGCGTTCAGCGCGAACCGGGCCGTCCGCTCGACGTCGAGGTCCGCCCGCAGGTCGCCGGCCCGCTGTGCTTCGGCGAGCGTGCCGGAGATCAACGACGCCCAGTGGCCGAGCGACACGCGGACGCCCTCGCGGAGCGTCTCGCTGTGGTCGGCGATCTCGGTGCCGAAGTTGCCGAACATGCAGCCGCGGGTGAAGCCCGCGTCGACGGTCTCGTCGCGCAGGAGCTCGAAGTGCGCGCGCAGCCGGGCCAGTGGCGGGGTGCCGGGTTCCGTCAGCTCGTGCAACCGGCGGCCCGCGCCGTAGCGGTCGAGCGCGACGAGGGCCAGCGACTCCTTGCTGTCGAAGTGGTTGTAGAACGACCCCTTCGGCACTCCGGCCGCGTCCGTGATGTCCTTCACGCCCGCGGCGTTGTACCCCTTCGCGTGGAACTGCGCGACCGCCGCGTCGACGATCGCCTCGCGCATGCTCTGCCGGGCCATGACACCACCTTTTCCGCACCGCAATATGGCCGGTCGTCTCCCTGCTGTCCAAAATACACCCGGCAGGGCACGGCCCTCCGGGTCAGGCGGCGGCGTCCAGTACGACCCGGAAGCGGGCCTCGCCGGACATCATGCGTGCGTACGCCTCGGGCGCGCGCGACAACGGCATCGTCTCGATCATCGGGCGGATGCCGGAGCGCGAGCTGAAGTCGAGGTTGTCCTCGTTGTCGATCGCGGACCCGGTCAGGACGCCGCTGATGGCGCGCGAACCGAAGATCAGGTCGGGCGTGGTCACGGAGATCGGTTCCATGGAGGCGCCCACCACGACCATGTGCCCGCGCGGGGCGAGCCCGGGGACCAGCGGGGTCATCGACGTGCCGCTCGTCGCCGTGGCGACGACGGCGTCCGCGCCGCCCAGCTTGCGGAGCTCCTCCCCGGGGTCCGACGCCGAGCTGTCGATGTAGTGGCTCGCGCCGAGTTCGAGGGCGAGCCGCTCCTTCTCCTGGCCGCGGGCGACAGCCGCGACGCGGTAGCCGAGCCGGGCGGCGTACTGCAGGCCGAGGTGGCCGAGGCCGCCGATGCCCTGGACCGCCACGAGCCCGCCGGGGCGGACGTCCAGCCGGCGCAGGGCGCTGAACATGGTGAGGCCGGCGCAGAGCAGCGGGGCGGCGAGGGCGGGGGAGAGCTCGTCGGGCACCCGGACCAGGCCGCTGCCGCGGGCGATCAGCACCTCGGCGTAACCGCCGTCGGTGGTGGTGCCGACCTGGGACTGGTCGGTGCAGTTGACGAAGTCGCCGCGACGGCAAGGCGTGCACTCGCCGCAGTGGCCGCCCAGGAAGCCCACGCCGACCCGGTCGCCGACGCTCCAGGTGGTCACGCCCTCGCCGACGGCGTCGATGACGCCGACGACTTCGTGACCGGGGACGACCGGCCGCGAGGGGTCGGCCCGCAGGCCCTCCACGGCGAGCGCGTCGGTGTGGCAGACACCGCAGCTCTCCACCCTCAGCCGGACGTGCCCGGCGGGCGGGGCGACGACCTCGCGGGTGACGAGCTCGAAGGTGCGGGCGCCTGTGACCTCGAATGCGCGGTACGTGGACATGTTTCTCCTGACGGGTCGACCGGTGGGGGTGGGGGGCGGCCAGGTCGGTGCGCCACGGGGGCGGCGGCGCCCGGCCGCGACGCAGGCCGCGCACCTCGCGCCGGAGCGAGGGGCGGCCTGCGTCCAAACCAATATGACCGGTCGTCTCAAACGCGTCAAGCGCCGCCGTCCGTGAGGTCGGCGGAGTTCCGGACGGGACGGCGCCGGCCCGCCCCGACGGTGGTCGAGGCGGGCCGGCGTGGTGTGGCGGGTCGGGGCGGGTGCTCAGACGACCTGCGCGAAACAGGCGACGCTCACGGCAGCCGCGAGCACCATCAGGGACGCCGCCAGGAGCGGCTTGGGGATGCGCATGGGGAACCTCCGTCTTCCCGGCCGGTGCGGCGGCCGGCCGGTCTCACAGGCAGTAGCGGACGAGCCACTCGTCGGCGGCGTAGACGTTCCTGGCCGGGTCGGGTGCCGTGACCTGGCTCTCCTGGATCATCTGCTCCGGCCGGACGCGCTCCGGCAGCTTGCCGAAGCGGGCCTTGCGCGCCGCCGCGGCGGCGTCGGGGGTCTTCTGTTGCGTGGGCGGCATCGCGTCGTCTCCTCCGCGGGCAGGGTGTTCGTTCTCCTTGACGATGTCCCCTCGAGTGTTACCTGTCAAGGGGGTGATTCGTCTCACTGCTGGAGGGGTGTGAGGCATACGTCACCTGTTTGACAGGTGACGGCACCTCTGTCAGGGTCGTCACCATCCCGACGGGTGATGGCTGGTCCGGGATCAGCGCGGATGACGCGAGAGAGAGGGACCGATGTGACCGAGACGAACCGCACCGCGGTCGTCACCGCCACCGGAGGGGGGCGCAGCGAAGGCAGCGCGGCGTCCGCCGACGGGCCCCTCGACCTCACACCAACCCCCGGGCACCTGCTCGCTGCCGACCGGGTCTCCTGCATCCTGAACGCGGTGGGCATCACGGCCGCACGGCGCACGGTGCGCGTGCGGGGCGTGGCCGCCGTCGCCGGGGTCGCCCGCCACAAACGGCAGGGGCAGGGGGAGTACGGCCTGAGCGCCGTGCTCCGCCTCGAGGCCGCCGGTGAACTCGGCGTCGGCGCCCACCGGATCCGCCCCCGCTCCACGGCGCTCGCCATCCCGGCGACCGTCGGGGCCACCGCCGCCTGAGGCCGTTGCCCGTCGCCGCCCGGCGCGGCGGCACCGTTCGTCCGCGCCGGCCGGACCCCCGGGTCCCGGCACGCGCCGTTCCCCAGGGGTAGGTCGTCCCCGACCGCCCCGTCCGGAGGTCCTCTTGCTCACGCTGCTGCTCATCGGGCTGGTCGGCGGCTTCGTCACCGCCGTCTCCCCGTGCGTGCTCCCCGTCCTGCCCCTGGTCTTCCTCTCGGGCGGGGTCCCGGCCTCCCGGCAGGGAGCGGAACCGGCGCGCCGGGGCCGGCCGTACGCCGTGATGGCCGGACTGGTCGTCAGCTTCAGCCTCATCACGCTGTTCGGCACCCTCGTGCTCGGCGCCCTGCCGGTGCCGCCGGACATCCTGCGCTGGGCGGGCCTCGGGGTGCTGCTCCTGCTCGGGCTGGCCATGATGTTCCCGGCCGTGCAGGACCTGCTGGAGCGCCCGTTCGCGAGGATCGGGCAGCGGCGCGTCGGGGGCGGGCGCGGTGGTTTCCTCCTGGGACTCGTGCTCGGGACGGTGTACGTGCCCTGCGCGGGTCCCGTGCTGGCCGCGATCGCCGTCGCCGGCGCCACCCACCGGATCGGCCCGGGGACGGTCGTGCTCGCCGTCGCCTTCGCGGTCGGCACGGCGGTGCCGCTGCTCTTCTTCGCGCTGGCCGGCCGGCGGGTGGGCGAGCGGGTGCGCGCGTTCCGCGAGCGGCAGCGCGGGGTGCGGTTCGCCGCCGGACTGACCTTCGTCGCGCTCGCCTTCGGTCTGACCTTCAACCTCACCGACGTCGTGCAGCGTGCCGTCCCCGACTACACCTCCCGCGTCAACGACGCGATCGCCGGCCCCGGGCTCCCCGGCGGGCACGGTTCCTCCGGTTCACGGGACCTGGCCTCCTGCGCGGCGGAACCCGCGGCCGTCCTCCTGGACTGCGGTGCGGCACCGGAGATATCCGGGATCCAGCAGTGGCTCAACACCCCGCGGGACGCGCCGCTCACGAAGGGGGCGCTGGCCGGCAAGGTCGTCCTCGTCGACTTCTGGGCCTACTCCTGCATCAACTGCCAGCGCGCCATCGAGCACGTCGACGCCTGGTACGAGAACTACCGCTCCGACGGCCTCGTGGTGATCGGCGTGCACACCCCCGAGTACGCCTTCGAGCGCGACCCCGGCAACGTCGCGGCGGGTGCGCGGCGGCTCGGCGTGGAGTACCCGGTGGCCCTGGACAACGCGTACGAGACCTGGGAGAACTTCGGCAACCAGGCCTGGCCCACGCAGTACCTGATCGACGCCCGCGGGAGGGTCAGGCACGTCGCCGTCGGCGAGGGCGGTTACGGCGGAACCGAGTCGCTGATCCGGCGACTGCTCGCCGACGCCCGTCCCGGCGCCGCGCTGCCGCCCCCCACGGACGTGCCCGACGGCACCCCGACCGACCGGAGGCAGACCCCCGAGATCCCGCTGGGGGCGGGCCGCAGCGCCGCCGTGGTGAACGGGCCCGTGACGACGGGGAGCGGTGAGTTCGCCCGTCCGCAGGGGCTCCTTCCCGGCCAGGCCGCCCTGACCGGGACGTGGAGGGCCGGCGAGGAGGCGGTCACCAGCGGGCGGGACGCCGGGATCACGCTCGACTTCTTCGCCCGCGACGTCTACCTCGACGTCGGCGGCACCGGAACCGTCACCGCGACCCTGGACGGGCGGACGAGCACCTTCTCCGTCTCCGGCGCCCCGGGCATCCGCCGTGTGGTGAGCGGGGGGTCGTCCCGCCAGGGCGTCCTGGAGCTCAGGCTCTCGCCCGGGCTCAGCGCCTACTCGTTCACCTTCGGCTGACCCCAGGCCGTGTCGTCACATGCGAGCTCATTTGACGACACGACCTAGCTAGGCCGCTGACCGGCCGTACCGGCCCGGCGCCCCCGCCCCCGTCCGCACCGTGTCCGGACGGCTCGGCGAGGTACGCAGCCAGACCCTCTTCACCTACCTGCACCTGGCCGCGTCCCGCGAGTGCACCGACGCGCTGCTGGAGTCCGGCACCACCGCGATCGCCTACGAGAC
>NZ_JBEXYN010000073.1:0-25386 GCF_040630935.1 Streptomyces sp. NPDC005722 | reverse complement strand
CCCCGCCGATCCTCGGCGGGGCCTTCGCGACGTCGGGGGGCGGGGCGTCAGGCGATCTTCTTGTAGCGCAGGGCGACGTAGTTCGAGGCCGGGTGGCCGCCGATGTTGCCGCTGTAGACGTTGGCGGTGGAGTAGTTCATGTCCGTGGAGGTGCTGCCCTCGGCGTAGTAGTAGAAGGTGCCCGCGTCCTGGTTCTTCCAGCCCGCGAAGAGGACTGCGTGGTCGGAGAAGTCGTTCAGGGCGTCACCGGGCCGGAGGTCGGCCTTGCTGATCTGCGTGCTGACGTTGGGGAGGGTCTCGGTCGTCAGCGAGCTGGTGAGGTGCCAGGTCATGGAGACGAAGCCGGAGCAGTCGGTGCGGTACGTGTGGTCGCCGTCGACGTCCGTGGCGTAGGCGCTCTGGCTGTACTGGATGTTGCGGTTGTACCAGTCCTTGGCCCGGGCGATGACCTCGTTGCGGTAGATGGTGCCGCCCTGCACGGACTTCGGCGGGGCCGGCGCCACGTAGGCGCAGTTGTTGGCGTAGGCTGACAGCAGGCTCTGGGTCCAGCCGGACGCGTCCACCGGGTCGTCGGAGTGGTAGGCGATGTCGCTGCCGTCACCGTCGGTGGGGTCCACGTCGTGGTACCAGTACATGCCGCCGTTGGTCCGGCCGTAGTAGAGGCCGCCGCCGGGGGAGGAGAGCGAGTCCACGGCCGACCAGCCGCTCGACTTCAGGACCGAGCTGTCCCAGTCGTCCACGCCGTTGATCTTGTAGCTGAGCAGCCGTCCGTCCGCGGTCGAGGCGACGATCCGGTCGTCGCCCGCGGCGGCCAGCGTCTTGAGGACGAAGCCGGTGTCGATCACGACGTGCTGGCCTATGTGGGCCGACCCCGAGGGCTTGGCCTGCGACACCAGGTACTGGTGGAGCTGGCCGTCGACGGTCCCGTAGAGGTGACCGGCGCCGTCGTAGACCAGCTTGTCGAAGGTCCAGCCGCCGTCCCAGATCTTGACGACGCCCGCGAGCGTGAGGGACGTGTTGTTCGTCTGCACGTCGACCCGGTAGAGGTCGCCGGCGGTCGAGGTGACCAGGACCGTGTTGAAGTTGAGGGCCGCCATCGTCTTGGGTGTGAAGCCGAGGTTCGGGCCGATGAGCGTCTTGACGCGGTCGCCGGTGTTCGGCTCGATCTGCGTGTACGTCAGACGGCCGTCGGACAGCGTGCCGTACATCGACACGTCACCGGTGCACGACGCGGCGGCGGCCGCGGTTCCGGCGGTGGTGGCGACCAGGCCGAAGGACATCGCGCTGACGGCGACCACGGCGGCGGCGGTACGGCGGACGGCATGGCTCAGCTTCATGACTTCTCCTGCGGTGGGTGGTTCGGGCGGTGACGGCACACCCCTGGCCCGGACAGCTGCCCTGCAGGTGCAGCTGTGAGGGATGTCGGGGGTGTGACGCCCGGTGGCAGGAACCACTCTTGTCGCAGGTCACGCGGGTGGGAAGAGAAGCCGGATGGACGCAAGGGTCCTTGGCCTGTTGCGTCCTGACGGCCCGTTCGGTCCTCCAGGCCGACCGCACCGTGCGCTCGGCGGTGGTCGGGGTACGACGACACGACGCCGTGGCGCGGGAGTCGCGCCACGGCGTGCGGCTGTCGCAGTGTGGCCGCACCCGGGCGGGGAGACCCGGGTGCGGCCGGTCGGGCCTCAGCAGGTGGCGTTCAGACCCGCCCAGTTTGCGCGGTCGTTGTAGCCGCCGTCGCCGGCGTCGCCGACCACGAGGTCGAGCACCCGGACGCCGGTCAGGTCGACGTCGGCCTCGCGGACATCGTCGCGGTTCAGCACACCGCTGTCGAACAGCACCTTGCCGTCACCGATCACCTGGAAGGTCGAGGTGCCGCCTTCCGGGCCGACGTTGCGCACTGCGTCGTCGATGCCGACGGTCGTGGTGAGCCGGCTGCACTGGTCGCCGAGGTAGTAGCGGATGGTGGAGGGCGAGGCGACCCCGACGCCGGTCGGGTAGACCTTGCTGAGCATGCTGATCGGGGACCAGCCGCCGACGCTCAGGTCGACCGTGGGGCTCATCCAGCCGCTGCTGGCGCTGATCCACTGGTGGTGCGAGAGGGCGACGTCACCGTGCGGAGCCGCCGGTGCGACGACCAGTGCGGTGGACGTGTCCTGCCGCTGCCGTCCCTTGCCGACCACCTGGTACGACGTCGCGGCGGTCAGCGTGGCGCTGCCCGGCGCTGCCGTCGCCGGCAGGGTGACCGTGAAGGCGAGGGTCGCGGAGCGGTTGGTGGCCAGCAGCAACGGCGCCTTGCCGACCGGACGGGCGGTCCACCCGGTGGGCACGGTCAGCTCGACACGCGGGGTCAGGACCGGCTGCGTGCCGTCGTTGCGGACGGTGACCTCGACCCGTGCCTGGTCCCCACCGGCGACCAGGGGAGCGCTTCCGGCCGGCACCGCGTCCGAACCGACCTGCGTGACCTGCGGCAGACCGGCGACGACGTGCGGAAGACCGAGCTTGCCGGTGGCCCGGCCGACCCGGATCAGGGCCGCGCCGTGGGCCGGGACGGCGGCACTGATGGTGCCGGCGCTCTCGGTGACCTGGTTCGTCCAGGCGTTCTTCAGGGTGAACCGGTTGCCGGAGAGCCCGACCGACGACGCCTTCGTGGTGAGGGTCGCCGGGCTGTCGCCCCGGTTCAGCAGGACCACGGCGCGGTCACCGTCGGCCAGCCGCTTCACCCAGGTCTCCGTGGTGCCGGCGGGGCCGACACGCACGGCCTGGACGACGGCGGGGTCCTGGTTGATCGCGAGTACGTCGGGGTCGGAGAGGGTGCTGATCGAGGTCTTGCCCAGCTTGGTGACGTCGCTGCCGATGATCAGCGGGGCGGCCGCCACCGACCAGAGCGTCATCTGGGTACGGAACTCCTCGTCGGACATCCCGTGTTCGGGACCGAGGTAGTCAGGGTCGTTGAAGTGCCCGGGACCCGCGGCCTCGGGGTGCCGCGCGTTCGCGTCGTAGTTGCGCAGCACGTCCTTGAACTTGATCTCGTCGACGAAGCCCACGTCGGTGTACGTCCGCCAGGACTGCGCGATCTTCGGCGCGTAGGACCAGGAGTACGTCGACTGCTGCTCCTCCGGGTAGTTGCCCCAGTCCGGGGAGGTCACCGGGTTGCAGAGGTTGAAGATCATGGGGCGCTTGGCGGCGTTGTTCCGCAGCGCCTGCGCGAACTCGGTGTAGACGGTCTTCGGGTCGAGGTCCGCCGCGATCCCGCAGAGGTAGTCCACCTTGACCGCGTCGAACTTCCACGCCGCGAACTGGTCGGCGTCACGCTGGTAGTGACCGCCGCTGCCGAGCCCGCACTTGCCCGGGATGTACGGGCCGGCGTCGGTGTAGATGCCGGCCTTCAGGCCCTTGGAGTGGATGTAGTCGACGAGCGGCTGCAGGCCGTCCGGGAACTGGGCGGGGTTGGGCGTCAGGTCGCCGGCCGCGCTGCGCGGGGTGGGCGCCGCCCAGTTGCCGTCGATCCACACGTACTCGTAGCCGGCGTCGCGCAGGCCACTGCTGACCAGGAAGTCGGCCGTCGACCTGATCTCGGCGTCGGTCGGGTCGCCACCGAACGCGTAGTAGGTGTTCCAGCCCATGTACGGAGTCGGGCTCAGCACCTCGGCGGCTGCCGGTGCCTTCACGCCGGCGGTGGCGGTCGCCGGGGCCGCCTGGGCGGGCGCCTGGACGGCCAGCAGGCCGGTCGCGAGGGCGAGGAGAGCGGTGAGACGTCTTTTCACATCGGATCCTTCGCTGTCCGATCGCGCAGGCACGCGGACCCGTCCCGGTCGTGGGTCCGGTGCTGCCCCCGGGGGAGGGACGGCGGGCGGTTCCAGGACGGGTCCGTGGCCGGATGCCTGCGATCTTGTTGGCAGGATCCTGGAGCGGTTGAGGGCTGGTGTCAATAATAATTCCTAAATTAAGAGTTACTCCTCGGGTTGAGCGGGCTGCCTCGATGCCGTCTGTCACGAACCGCGCGCTTTGGCCACCGACATGACACATGAGCGGCTACGTGGGATCCGTCCCACGTCCGGGCAGCGTCCACGGGGCAGGCACCAGTTCTGAGCGCCGGGTGAACGAAAGCCCCGCGCGGGCGGTTTGCGCCCGGCGCCCGACGGGCGACATGCCACCGCCGCCGGACGGGCGTCAACGCCCGTCCGGCGGCGGTGTCGCCGGCCTGCGGTCCTACCCGCGGATGCTGCCGATGAACTCGGGTGCCGCGATGCTGCCGGCACGTTGCACGACGACGAGGATCTTCCGGCCGTGCTTCCGGTCGATCACCGCGTCGTCGGTCTTCGTCGCGGTCGCCCCGGGCGCGAGGCTGCCCGCGAGAGGCGCGGCCCCGTTGCGGAACGTGCCGGATGTGGCGATGGCCGCCTCTTCGTTGGCGCTCATGACGAGTGTGGAGACCTCGCCCAGGTCGGCCGGCGTGTCGCCGCCGTTGGTGAACCGCAGCTTCGCCCGGAACTGATGGCTCCTCGGATCGGCCGGACCCTCTTCGTCCGTGAAGTCGGTGAAGATCCGCGCCTCGGTGACCGTGACCTTCAGGCCGTCCGCCCAGGTGTACGTCGTTCCGAAGGTGATGTCCTCGGCCGGATCCACCGTGTCGATCCGGCTCGCGCCGGGTGTCGGCCCGGCCCCGACGTCATCGCCGTTGCCGCAGGCGGTGAGTGTGAGCGCGGCGGCAAGCAGGACACCACCGATGATGTGCGTACGCATGTCGGCCCCCCGTAGGTCGTGCATCCGACCATATGGGGCCGGATCGGGCTCCGATACCCATGGTGACAAGGCTGTGACGCCCCGGTGACGGAGGCGGCGCAAGCCGCCCTGATCCCCCGAGAGTTTCTCGAGGTCGGCGTCGTTGGCTGACCGACCCCGGTCCGTCGTGATCGCAGATGCGATAGAAATGTGCCCCGAGGCGGTCGCGACGTGTCCGACGGGGGAAGTGCACTTGCCGGGCGCCTGGGACGGCCTGACGGACCGACAGGGGGTTGTCGTCACGGGCCGCACCGCCACCGCCTTCGCCGTACGTCTGCGTCGGGACGCAGACCACGCACGCCACGTCGGCGGCATGGATCTGCACCGTTACTTCGCTCCACGGGAGTCGACATGAGCAAGCACCCCAGCACGGGGGAGCACGGGCACGATCTCGCGGCGTCCGCCGCCGGCCGGCCTGCGCGACGGCGACGGCTGTTCGTGGTGGCCGGCATCACGGCCGCACTGTGCGCCGGCGGCATCACCGCGGCGGCCGTCGTGACGTCCGGAGCGCGGGCGGAGGACGGGAACAGAGCCATGTGCGCTCACACGTTGACCGCCGGGGCAGACCTCAGCGAACCGCCCGTGGAGGTCACGAAGGACTTCGACGTACAGGACGCCACGCGTACCTGCGCGGCCACCTGGCTGCAGATGTGGCAGGGCACGCCGCAGCCGGCCCGGTTCGCGGCGTGCTATCTGCCGAACGCGCAGGCCGATCGCGGTGTGTCCTCCGGTTCCGGCGCGCCCGTCGTCTATCCGGCGGACGGCTTCCCGACGGACGAGGCGGCCTGCGCGTCCATCGGCTCGAAACCGGTCGTGGGTGACTGAGGCGACCGGGACTGCCACGTGCCGGCGCGGTCCGGAGTTCCCTGCGACACCGCGGACGGCGCCGCCGGGACGTCACGGAAATGGGTGGCGGGCGGCTGTCGATCCGGGCGGGTCGTGTTCGACGTGATGATGTGCGGCGCTCCGCCGTACGACGACGCGACAGGACCCGATGGGGAAGCACGTGGAACAACTGCTGAGAGTGATGAACTTCAACGTCTCGAGTGACGGCATCGGAGCCGGCGAGGAGCAGAGCCTGGACAGGCCGTTCGGCTGTGACCGTCCCGAGCGGCTGTTCGGCTGGGCCGGCGCGACGGCGAGCTGGCCGATGCGCACCGATCCCGGCGGGAGCCGGGGTCTGGACGACTACTTCACACGGGACTTCGCCCGCAACATCGGGGCCGAGATCATGGGCCGCAACAAGTTCGGGCCGCAGCGGGGGGCCTGGCAGGACCACGAGTGGCGTGGCTGGTGGGGAGCGGAGCCGCCGTTCCGCACGCCGGTGTTCGTCATGACCCACCACACGCGTCCTTCGTTCACGCTCTCCGACACCACGTTCCACTTCGTCGACGGCGACCCGGCCACGGTTCTGGAGCGGGCGCGCGCAGCGGCGCAGGGCAAGGACGTCCGGCTCGGCGGCGGGGTCACCACCGTCCGGCAGTTCCTGGACGCCGGCCTCGTCGACACCCTGCACGTGGCGGTCGGGCCCGTGGAGCTCGGATCCGGGCTGCGGCTGTGGGAGTCGCCCGACGAACTGCTGGACCGCTTCCACCTGGAGGTCGTGCCCAGCGCGAGCGGTGTGCGGCACCACCTGTTCTGGCGCAGGTGACACGACGGGCCCAGCCGGGCGCGGCCATGGCCGCGCGGGGGCGTCCGCCCGGCGGACGTCCTTCGCGCGGCCATGCCGGTCCATCGCCGCAGCGCCGACGCCCGGCCGGCGCCGCATGCCGGAAAGGCTCCCCACGGGCCGGGCTCCCAGGCCGTCGGACGGGCTGAGCGGGTACGGGCGAGCGGACACAGCACCCCGCACGATGAGTGACGCCGTGGGGCGAGCCGAAGGGGCACGCGCGCCGCCCTCCCCTCCGGCGGAGGCCGCTCGCCGGACGACCCCGCGCGCAGGATTCAAGCCGGCCGGGGCCAAGGCAGTGAACTTGGCGCCGCCCCCATGCGGCCCCAGGTGTCCTATGCGATCAATGGTTAGGCGAACGCTGCACGGCCTTCGCATTCCGCGTTCCCTCAGTCGGTCCGTACTGAGGGCGAAGGGAGTACGCAGTGATACGTCTGGGCAGGGTTCCGGCAGCCGTTCTCGCGGTGGCGATCAGCGCCGTGGCGGCTCCGCAGGCCACGGCCGCGTCGGTCAGCGACCAGGAGATCGCTTTCGTGAGGGCCGTCCACCAGGGCAACCTCGCGGAGATCGCGGCCGGGCAGGACGCACAGGCACACGCGACGACGGCCTGTGTGAAGGAGGTCGGCGAAGTCCTCGTGCGCGACCACACCAAGCTCGACGCGGACGTGAAGGCCCTCGCCGCCGAACTCGGCATCTCGCTGCCCGCCGGCCCCAGCGCCACGCAGGACCAGGAGCTGGCCTCCGTGCGGGAGAAGTCCGGCTCGTCGGCGTACGACGCCGCGTGGTTGAAGATCAACGATGTCGGCCACGTCCAGACGCTCGCGCTGATCGACCAGGAAGTGGAATCGGGTGCGAACGCCGAGATCGTGGCCGCGGCCAAGGCGGCCCGGCCGGTCGTGGCGATGCACCTGCAGATGGTCGAGGGCGGCACCTGCCACGCATCCATGGACACGGGCACCATCCACGCCGGCAACGGCGGGCAGGTCGCCGCGGCCCGCGACGCCTCCTTCGGCACCCCTGCGGTCGTCGGTCTCGCCGGTGGTGCGCTGCTGGCCGGCCTCAGCGCCGGATGGCTCGTACGGCTCCGGCGCCGGAGCGCCGCCAACCGTTGACACCCTTTCCCGGGCCCCGTGCTGCCACTGCGCTGGCCGCCCTGGGCACTGCCGCGGGTGTGGCCGCCATGGTGACGGGCTGGGCCCTGCTCGGGGGACCCGCTCCTGCCGGTGACGTGGGCAGCCTGCGGCAATCGCCGAGTGCCGTCGCGTTCGACGGCCTCACCCCCTCGCCTCCCGTCGCGATCCGCGGGCCCGCGGGCTTCCACGCCGATGTGGTGCCCGTGGCGGCAGCGTTGGACGGCAGCCTGAGGCTTCCCAAGTCCGGGCGTGTGGGCGGCTGGTGGGCCCTGGGCGCGGCGACGGGTTCCGCCGGGGGTACGACACTGATCGCCGGCCATGTGGACACCCGGCGGGAGGGAATCGGTGCCTTCGCGGCTCTCCTCACGCTCGAACCGGGAGCCGGCATCGACGTGACCACTGCCGGCGGCCACGTCTATCACTACGTCGTCGTGGCCCGGCGCACCTATGTGCAGGGAGGTCTGCCCGCCGCGCTCTTCACGCGCGACGGCCCGCCCCGCCTGGCGCTGGTCACCTGCACCGGTGCCTACCACCGTGCCGAGGGCGGGTACGACAGCACGCTCGTCGTCTACGCCACCCCGGATGAGCGCCGCAGCGCTCCGAGCGCCGGGGCGTAGTACGAAGCGCGGAAGGCCCGGCGCGTCGAGGGACGTCCGCCGGGCCTTCGCGTGCGGGTCAGCCGGCGGGGGTGGTCTCCGCCGGAGCCGTGGCGGGCGCGGGGGTCTCCGCCGGGGCGGCGGGGGCGACGGCCTGCTCGACGGGAGCGGCGGGGGCGGCGGCCTCGACCGGGGCCGCGGGGGCCTGCTCCGGAACCGGCGGCACCGCGGGAGCCGCGGGGGCCGCGGGCGCAGCCACGGGCGCGGGGGCCACCGGAGCCACCGGCGCCGCCACGGGGGCTGCGGGCGTCACGGCGGCGGCCGCAGCCGCAGCGGCGGCTGCTGCGGCCACGGCCTCCTCCGCCGCCTTCGCCTCGGCGGCTTCCTCGGCCTCGATCTCCGCGGTGTGCTTGGCCACGAACGCCTCGCCCAGGACCTCGCGGGCCTCCTTGAGGTGGTCGAGTTCCACCTCGCCGTTCTCGGCGACGTGGCCCTCCAGGGCCTCGAACATCCTCTCCACCGGCTCGTGCGAGCCACCCAGGCGCTGCTCGGCGTAGACCGCGACACCCAGCTTCAGGAAGAGCTCGGCCGTGCGACGGTTGACGGTGAAGTCGTGGATGGCGTCACCGCCCGCGTCAAAGCCCTTCTCGATGACTTCGAATGCCTTCTTGATGAGACTCACGCTGTGCTCCCCTGCACGTGCCTGTCGCACGACTGCCTGACGGTGACCTGATCTGACGTGAACTGAACTGCTCTGTACCGCAACTGATCGAGCGAGCCGGTCCGCGCCGAACCCTATGGCAGATTCCGGCCCGCTGTGCAGCCGACCCGCCCCAAACCGTCCCGGCCGGGGGGCGCTTGACGGGACGACGGACGTCACACCCGCACAACCGGCGTCCCAACACCGTTGACCGCCACGGACGTTCCGCCCGTTCCGGACGCGGGCGTCAAGGGGAACCGTTTCATCGGGCGCCGTGTCCTCCTTCACATGTGGTCCGTGCGGCGGATCCACGTGTGAAGGGAGAGGGCGATGGGTGAGGTACGTGAGGGGGCACGGATAGGGACCTGGGCGGTCGTCGGGGTGGTCTTCCTGGCGGTGCTGTACGTGATCGGGGCGTTCGCCTTCGGCAAGGCGGCGTGGATCACCGCGCCGTTCCGCGGTGAGGTGGAGGAGCGCGAGAACACCGTCGCCTCCGGCGAGTTCCGGCAGACGACGTACGAGGAGTTCTTCGACCTGTGCACGGCCGTGCAGAACGCCGAGGGGACGATCCAGGTGCTGCAGGAGGAACGCAAGGCGGCTTCGGAGGTCCGTACCACGCAGATCGACCAGTCGATCACCGCGCTGAAGGCCACGCGGATCGAGTCGGTCAACACCTACAACTCCAAGGCCGCCCAGGAGCACCGCACGCCGTTCCACGACAAGGACCTGCCGTACCGGCTTGACGTCACCGCCGAGCACACGACGTGCGCCAACTGATCCCCGCCATGCTCCGGAGAAGAGGGCAGCCCCGCATGAAGAAGTTCGCACGCATGTCCCTGGCGGCCGTTGTCGCGCTCGTCCTGGGCCTCGTCCTGGCGTCCTGCACCGAGTCCAGCCAGGACAAGGAGAACAAGGCCAAGCAGGACAACTACGACCGCCTCGTGGCCCAGCAGCCTGCGGGCCGCATGGAGTACTCGCCGACGCGTGAGGCGATCAACCAGTGGATCACGACGTGGGGGAAGCGCGGCAAGCTCTCCTACGTCTACATCCAGAACGCCAACGGCGAGTACGGCTACTTCGTCATGAAGGGGCTGCCGGTGCCGCGCTGCAAGATGCTCACCCCGACGGAGAGGGTGGAGTCCTCCTCCGAGGGGCTCGCGGTCCTGGCGCAGCCCGGCATGGACGGCACGTACACGACGGGCTCCACCTGCAACGCCTACTACGGGTTCGACGCCACGACCAACGCGTACATGGAGTTCACGGTCGGTACGAACCAGTCGTTCTTCCTCTTCGACAAGCCCATGACGATGCCGGAGTACGCCAGCGCGAAGCAGCTGGGCCCGACCTCGGTCAAGGACGTCGCGCAACAGCGCTGAACGGCATGGACCGGGGGACGGGAGCCGCTCTCGGCCAGTCCCCCCGCCCCCCGTTCCTCGCCGGCCGGGGCGCCCCCTCGCGGGAAGCACGGGGCCGAGCGCACCACGATCCACGGTGCCTTCCCCGGTCCCCGCGAGGGCCCGCACCCGCGCGCTTCCCCTCGGATCGGCGCGCGGCGCGGTCCGGGGGCTCAGTTGGAGCGGCGGATGCGAGCGGCCTCGCGGGCCGCGGCCATCTGGCGGGCCTCGGCCTGCTTGCGCGACTCGCGCCCGGGACGGGTGCCCAGGCCGCGGAACGGGGCACCACCGCGGGCCGGCGCGCCGGCGGCCGGCGCTCCGTCGACGGGGACGCCCGAGGGGGCCTGGGCCCCGGTGATCCGGCTCAGCGCCGCCTCGCCCGAACGCACCTGGGTGATCGTGGGCCGGATGCCCGCGTCCGACATGAGCTTGGCCACGTCGCTGCGCTGGCCGGTGGTCACGAGGGTCACCACCGTGCCGGACCGGCCGGCCCGCGCGGTCCGTCCGCCACGGTGGAGGTAGTCCTTGGAGTCGCCGGGGGGATCGACGTTGACCACGAGGTCCAGGTCGTCGACGTGGATTCCGCGGGCGGCGACGTCGGTGGCCACCAGGGTCGTCACCGCTCCGGTCCTGAACCGGGCGAGCGCCCGGGTACGCTGCGGCTGCGACTTGCCGCTGTGCAGGCCCGCCGCCGGAACTCCCGAGGCCTCCAAGTGCCGGGTGAACCGGTCGACCGCGTGCTTGGTGTCCAGGAACATGATCACCCGGCCCTCGCGGGCGGCGATCTCGGTGGCGGTGGCGTACTTGTCGGCGGCGTGGACGTACAGCACGTGGTGCTCCATGGCGTCCACGGTCGCCGCCGAGGGGTCGACCGAGTGGACCACCGGATCGCTCAGATAGCGGCGGACCAGGAGGTCGATGTTGTCGTCGAGGGTGGCCGAGAACAGCATCCGCTGGCCGCCCGCACGCACCTGGTCCAGCAGCTCGGTGACCTGCGGCAGGAAGCCCAGGTCGGCCATCTGGTCCGCCTCGTCCAGGACCGCGATCCGCACGTGGTCCAGGTGGCAGTCACGGCGCGCGACGAGGTCGCTCAGGCGCCCCGGCGTGGCGACGACGACCTCCGCCCCCGCCCGGACCGCCGCGACCTGCCGGCCGATCGAGAGGCCGCCGACCACGGTGGCGAGCCTCAGGTCCAGCGCCGCGGCGTAGGGGGCGAGCGCCTCCGTGACCTGCTGCGCCAGTTCACGGGTGGGCACCAGGACCAGCGCCCGGGGCCGCTTGGGTTCGGCTCGTCGTCCCGCGGCGGTACGGGCGAGCAGCGGCAGGCCGAAGGCCAGGGTCTTGCCCGAGCCGGTGCGTCCCCGGCCGAGCACGTCCCGGCCGGCCAGGGCGTCCGGCAACGTGGCGGACTGGATGGGGAACGGCTCGTGCACACCGAGGTCGGTGAGGGTCTTCAGCAAGGCCGGCGGGAGGGGGAGCTGCGAGAACGCCGTCACGGGCGGAAGGGCCGGGGTCACCGTCTCGGGTGCCGCGAAATCCCCCCGCGCGGCGACGGGGCGCACCTTGCCGCCGGAGTTGCCGGGAACCCGCGCGCGGGTACGGCCGGCTGGACCGGAGCGGTCGTCGTTGCGGGGCGAACGGTCCATGGGCGAACCTTCCTCGACGGGGCACGCATCGAGGGAGTCCCCGGCGGATTGTGCGGCCGGGAAGTCGCCGGAACGAGCCGAAGACAAGACGGAAAGCGGCAGCGGGCCCTCCTGTCCATGCGGCGCGGGGCCCGGCTGCGTCGTGCGTGCCGACGCCGGGTACGGACGTCCGCGGGATCGCACTTCCCGGCGAGTTTACCCGCCCGCTCCCGTTCCCCCGGCGAGTCCGCGGCCCCGCACGCGGCCGAAGGCCCGGCGCAAGGCGTAGCCGACGGAGGCGGCGATCGCGTCGAAGCTGTGGTCGGTGTCACGCCGGCGCCGGGCGGCGAGGTCCCTCCGCCGGCGGGTGAGGTACGCGCCCGGCGGCGTCACGGCTGACGCCGCGGAGGTGATGCGCGGGGCCGTACAAGGCCCGGCGGGAAGTCGCCCCTCCGCGGGGTCACGGCGCGACGAAGCCGTCCCTCACCCGTTGCCGTACTGGCTAGTGGCGGGTGGCGAGTCGCTCCAGCAGGGCGGCGCTCTGTGCCAGCAATGCCCGCTCCTCGTCCGTGAGTTCGGCCTCGATGGCCTGTGCGAGCCACCCGGCCCTGCGGCCGCGCTCCGCTTCGAGTGCGGTCCGGCCGGCGTCCGACAACTCGACCAGCGACTTGCGGCCGTCCGTGGGGTGCGCCCGTCGCGTGATCAGGTCCTGCTCCATGAGCAGACCCACCGCCCGGGCCATCGACTGGGGGCGTACGCGCTGATCGACGGCGAGGTCGCTGGTGGTCATGGCGCCGTTGCGGTCGAGTGCTCCGAGTACCGCGACCTGGCCGAGCGGGATGCGGTCCTCGTTCTTGACGCGTCGGGTGAGCTTGCCCATCGCGGTGCGCAGGTCGGCGGCGATGGCGGCGGCTTCCGGGGTGGGCATAGGGCACTTTACCCCGTTGGCCGGCAAGGCTGAGCATCACACCTGTGCAGCAATGCTGTACAGCAAAACTGCGCAGCATTGCTGTATGGTTCTGATCGTCGGGCTCAGCGCCAGCGTTGTCGCAGCCGGGGCCACGGCACACGACAACGGGAAGGACCTCCCATGACCGCCACGGCAGTCGGAACCGTCAACGCCGTCATCGAAACCGTCACCGCCCGCCGGATCATCGACAGCCGTGGCAACCCCACGGTCGAGGTCGACGTCGTCCTGGCGGACGGCTCCCTGGGGCGCGCGGCTGTCCCCTCCGGCGCCTCCACCGGCGCCCGGGAAGCCGTGGAACTGCGCGACGAAGACCCCGCGCGCTGGCACGGCAAGGGGGTCGACCGCGCGGTGGCCCACGTCAACGGGGAGATCGCGGCCGCCGTGCGCGGCCGGGACGCCGGGGAACAGGCGGCGCTCGACGCGGCGCTGCTCGCCCTCGACGGCACCGCCACGAAGTCCCGGCTCGGCGCCAACGCGATCCTCGGCGTCTCCCTCGCCGCCGCCAAGGCCGCCGCCGCGGCCCACCGCGAACCCCTCTACCGCTACCTCGGCGGCGCCGGCGCCCGCCTCCTGCCGCTGCCGATGATGAACATCGTCAACGGGGGCGCCCACGCCGACAACCCGCTGGACTTCCAGGAGTTCATGATCGCACCGGTGGGCGCCGACACCTTCGCCGAAGCCGTCCGCATGGGCAGCGAGGTCTTCCACACCCTGCGCCGCGATCTGCTGGCCGCCGGGCATTCCACGGGCGTCGGCGACGAGGGCGGTTTCGCCCCCGAGCTGCGTACCGCCGAGGAGGCGCTCGACTTCGTGACTGCCGCCATCGAGCGCACCGGCTACCGCCCCGGCGAGGACATCGCCCTGGTCATGGACCCGGCGTCGTCCGAGTTCTTCCGCGACGGGGTGTACGA
This sequence comes from Streptomyces sp. NPDC005722, assembly GCF_040630935.1. Taxonomy (NCBI): domain Bacteria; kingdom Bacillati; phylum Actinomycetota; class Actinomycetes; order Kitasatosporales; family Streptomycetaceae; genus Streptomyces; species Streptomyces sp. NPDC005722. Next base: position 11,606 of record NZ_JBEXYN010000073.1, on the reverse strand, counting down.
CTACGTGGGCGAGGGGGTGCGCCGCACCCCCTCCGAGCACGCCGACTACCTGGCCCGGCTCATCGACGGCTACCCGGTCGTCTCCATCGAGGACCCGATGGCCGAGAACGACCTGGACGGCTGGCGCGAGCTGACCGCCCGCGTCGGCGACCGCTGTCAGCTCACCGGCGACGACGTGTTCTGCACCAACGCGACGCTGCTGCGGGAGGGCATTCGTTCCGGCGTCGGCAACTCGGTCCTGATCAAGGTCAACCAGATCGGGACCCTGAGCGAGGCGCTGGCCGCGGTGGACATGGCTCACCGGGCGGGCTGGACGGCCGTCATGTCGCACCGCTCGGGCGAGACGGAGGACACCACCATCGCGGACCTGGCGGTGGCGACCGGCTGCGGTCAGATCAAGACCGGCTCGCTCTCCCGCTCGGACCGTACGGCGAAGTACAACCAACTGATCCGGATCGAGGAGGAGTTGGGCGACGCAGCGCGCTTCGCGGGCCGTTCCGCCCTGTCGGCGGGCGTGAACGGCGGGCAGGTGTAGCGGCCACCCCCGGCCCCCCGGTCACGGTCGGGGGGCCGGCACGGTGGTGAACGAGGAGGCCGGGGCGTCATGAGTGGTCGCGGGCCGGTTCCGGTGCGTCTCGCGACGTCTGCTCATGCCGGGGGAGCAGGAGCGGGGTGGCCAGGATCAGCAGTCCCGCGACCGTGAGAGCGGTACGCGGGCCGGTGGCGGCGGCGAGCAGTCCGGCGAGCGCGGTCAGGACGGCGATGGACGCCTGCTGGCCGATCGACCAGGCCGACAGGGTGCGGGCGACGAGGTGCCGGGGGGTGCGTTCGAGCCGGTAGGTGGCGAGCACCGGGCTGTACAGGCTCATGCTGATGATGATCGCCAGCTCGACCGCCATCACGGTGACGAGGCCGACGGCGCCGGGACGGACGAAGGCCAGGCCGATCAGCCAGACGGCGCGCAGGGTTCCGACGGTCCGGAAGACCCGGTGCCTGCCGAAGCGGGACACGACACGGGGGGCCAGCCGCGACCCGATGAGTCCGCCGAGGCAGGGGACGGCGAAGGCGAGGCCGTACTGCCAGGGCGCGAACGCGAGCTCGCGCAGCAGGAGGACCGCCAGCAGCGGCTCGGTGGCCATGATCAGGCCCGCGACGAGCAGCTGGTTCAGGTAGAGCGCCCGCAGACCGGGATGGCCCATGATGTGCCGCCAGCCGTCGAGCGCGGCGCCCGCCCGGAACGGGCTCTTCCCGGCCGTGTGCGGCGCTTCTTCATCGCCGCGGATCGCGGCGAGGGAAAGCGCGGAGAGCAGGTAGCTGAGCGCGTCGGCCACCACGGTGGTGACCGGCCCGAACAGGCCGATCGCGGCCCCGCCCAGCGGCGGCCCCACCGCGATGGAGCTCCAGTTCGTCGACTCGAACCGGGCGTTGGCGACGAGCAGGTCGTCCGGCCGGACGAGGGCCTTGAGGTAGGCGCCGCCGGCCGCGTTGAACGCGATCTTGGCTGCGGCGACCACGACCGAGACCAGGAGCAGGTGAACGAAGCCGAGCCGGCCGAGGGCGTAGGCGAGCGGGATCGTCGCCATGGCCGCGAACCGGGCCAGGTCCATCGCGATCATCACTGGCCGCTTGCGCCGGAACTCCACCCACGGCGCGAGCGGCACCGCGATCAGCGCACCGACCGCGGGCCCCACCGCGGACAGCGCGGACACCTCCGCCGGTCCGGCTCGCACCACCAGTACGGCGAGCAGCGGCAGCGCGCCGAACCCCAGCCCGGACCCGTACGCGCTCACGGCGTACGCCGCCCACAGCCAGCCGAACCGCCGGCCCAGCGTTCTTCCGCCCACCATGATCAGCGTGCTCTCCTCGAGGTCCACCCGCACAAACCGGTGTTGACCGGGAGAGCCAAGCGGCCAGGACAACGGCAGGTCAAACAACCGGACCGCCGGCCGCCCACAACCATCGGTTGTTCACTAAGGTGGGGCGGCGTGGACTTCGAAGCAGTGCGTACCTTCGTCGCCGTCGCGGACGCGGGCCAGTTCCAGAAAGCCGCCGTCGACCTGTCGGTCACCCAGCAGGCCGTCTCCAAACGCATCGCCATGCTGGAGCGCACCCTCGGGGTGCGGTTGTTCACCCGTGCCGCACGCGGCGCCGAGCTCACCATCGACGGGCAGGCGTTCATGCCCCACGCCCACGAGTTCCTGCGTGTCGCCGAGCGTGCCCGCGCGTCCGTGCGCCCCGGCCGCCGTCCGCTGCGCGTCGACGTCATCGCCTCGCGCAGCGCGCAGTCGGGTCTGATGCGCGGCTTCCACCGCGCGCACGCCGGGATCGAGCTCGACGTGATGATGCTGTTCGACATCGAGACGGCCGTCGCCGCCCTTCGCTCCGGTGCGATCGACGCGTCCTTCCGCGCCGTCGCCGCGCCCGGCCGGCCCCTTCCCGAGGACATCGAGTCCGTCCGGGTGCTCGACGAGCCGCTCCAGCTCCTGACCGGCCCCGCCCACGCGCTCGCGGACGCCCGGTCGGTGACCGTCGCGCAGCTCGTCGGGCACCGTATCTGGATGCCCGGCATCGCCCCCGGGACCGAGTGGGGCGCCTACTACGACGACCTCGTCGCCGAGTTCGGCCTCACGATCGAGGCGACCGGCCCCAACTTCGGCTCGGACGCGCTCCTCGACACCATCTCCGACACCCCGGCCCTGGCCACCTTCATGGGTGAGCACAGCCGCCTCATCTGGCCCGCCGACCACGGCCTGCGCCGCATCCCGGTGACCGACCCGACGCCCGTGTACCCGCACTCGCTCCTGTGGCACCGGGACAACCCCCACCCCGCACTGGCCGCCCTCCGCACCCACTTGGCCGCCACGACCGCAGGCGAGGACGCCGCCGGTACCTGGGTACCGAGCTGGGTGATTCCGCGCTGACGTTCGACGGGGCAGTCCGCCGCGGCCCCGGGCGGCCGGAGGGCCCCTCACCGTGCAGGAGTTCGAGGTTCGCTGACGCGTTCACACCCGCCTTCCCGGTGATGTCGTCAGCTCGTGCCCTTGCCTGCCATGACCTGCGGTGATGCTGTCGCAGGCCGCTTGTGCCGACGGCTCTGCGGTGCGCATCCGCACCTGGACGAGTCGCGCATATGATCGCAATCCGCTCATACTGACACGTAAATCCGAAGCCGGGTCGTGGCGGCCCGGCGGATCCGAGGCACGGTCATTCGTATGAACTCCAAGACCAAGTACACGCTCGCGATCGCTGCAGCCGGGTGGACGTTTCTCGCGTCCCAGTGGTCCGGCAAGGGGTGCGACTTCGTCCCGCAGTCCTACGCTCTGGTGATCTCCCATGGCATGCCGGCGAACGGTGAGGGCTGCAAGGCCCAGACGGACGGACCGCAGTACACCGACCAGTACTCGAAGTGAGGCACAGGGGGAGGCTCGCCGTCGGAGTCCCCCCGACGCCCGGTCGCCGTCGCCCGCATGGGCGTGCGACACCCGGTGGAGTCAGCCGGGGGTAAGGGCGGGCCGTCGTTCAGCGGCGGGCGTCCCGCAATCGCTCGTGCTGCTTGCGCGCGACGCCCTCGGGTACGGGCGTCGGCTCGCCGGGGCCTTGCGCGAGCAGGTACACGGACAGGGTCCCGCCCGTGCGGACCACCGACTCCACGTTGCCCTTCCCCTCCGGCGCGCTCAGGTTGGTGATGAGGTAGGAAACCGCCTCGTCGCCCGCCTTCACCGGGGCGAGTTCCTTCACGCTGAACCCGTAATCCCAGCCGGCGGCGGGCATGGCCTGGAAACGCGCGCATCCGGGCAGCGCGCCCTTGAGGTCCGCGACCCAAGCCTGTGCCTCGGCCGGGGTGTGGCTGCTCAGCGCCAGGCTCCCCGACGTCTCACCCGCGCCGTCGCGCACACCGTCCAGCACCTCCCACACCAGCGCCTTCCGTGCATGGTGAGGACGCACGCTCATCAGGTCCGCCAGCGGCTGGCACTCCCGCGGTGACGCCGTCACGACGTCGTCCTGGCCGAACAGCGGCAGACCCGGTCCGACGTCGGCGGTGAGCCCCGGAACGTCCGAGTCCCGCAGCAGCGCCTTCGACAGCTCATCCTCGGTCAACGGCTTCAGGTCGGCGGACGTCGCCACGGTCGCCCGGTCGTCGCAGCCCGCGCACATCGCCACGACCGCCGTCAGGGCCACCGGGACAAGATGACGCACCAGACGTCGCATGACGAGTTCCCCCACACCGACACAACGAGCCCGACCCCCGAACCCCGGCCAAGACGATCACGATACAACGGCGACCGCGGGCCGAGGCCTCGGGCCCGGCAGATCGTCATGCCCCGTGATGGCCTGGGTCGAGCGCGAACCGGACGGACCGGATGCGACCGTCGGCCGCGAACTCGCCGAAGGCGATGACTCGGCTGACGGGTGCTCAGCGCCTCGTCTCGTACCTGGTCAGGATCACGCCGTGCGGAAGCGTCCGCGTCTCCAGCAGGTTCAGGTTCACCCAGCCGTCCAGCACGGTGAAGAACGGCGTGCCGCCGCCCACCAGGACCGGCGCGGTGAGCAGCACGTACTCGTCGATCAGCCCGGCCCGCATGGCCGCCCCGGCGAGCGTCGCGCCGCCGACGGCCATCGGGCCGCCGTCCTCGGCCTTGAGCCGGGTGATCTCGGCGACCGCGTCGCCGGTGACCAGACGGGAGTTCCAGTCGACCTTGTCGATCGTCGAGGAGAACACCACCTTCGACATGTCCCGCCAGCGGTGCGCGAACTCGATCTGCGCCGGGGTGGCGTCGGGCTGCTGGTCGGCGGTCGGCCAGTGGGAGCTCATCGTCTGCCACAACTTGCGCCCGTACAGCGACAGGTCGGTCGCCGGCAACTGGTCTGACCAGAACTGGAACAGCTCGTCGCTCGGCACGCTCCAGCCGATGTCGTCGCCGGGCGCGGCGATGAAGCCGTCCAGGCTCAGGTTCATGCCGTAGATCAGTTTCCGCATGGCGTCGGCCTTCCGTGAGTCGGTCTCACGCGTGCAGACCGGCACGGCGCGGGAAACTCATCGGTGCGCACGGTCAACGGCGCACCCGGTAGCAAAGGTGAAGCACCCGGTCGCCCCGGATCACCACGTCGGGATCCTCCAACAGGTGCTGCGGCGGCCATCAGGCGCCGGGCCTGGGCGGCCAGGACCAGTTGCCGGTCTGCTCGCCGAGGTGCCGGGGCGTCGCCCAGTACAGGTCTGGGCCGTCGAGGTGGACGTGAAGGCTGCAGGCGGCCCGCGGGGTATCGCCCCAGACGCGAACGATGACCGCGGGGTACTCCTCGCGGGCCTTGACCGGTTGCCGCGGGCGCCGGCCTCGTCTCGCTCGCGGGCGATGGCGCGGACGTCGTCGGCCGTTAGCCGGTACAGGACGGAGCTGCCGACCGTCGGGCCTGCAGGTGAGCAGAAGATCACGGGCTCGGACACGAGGGTTCTCCTGGGACGGGGCCACGCAGACGTAGCGCAGCAGTTGACCGAGCAACGAATGTGTCGATTTCCCTGCAACGTGGCTTGTCGCGGCATAAGTTACGTGTCCTTAGGAGGGCGTCATGACGACCACACTTTCCAAGGGCGGCAATGCCTCGCTGCCCGGCGACTCGTGCCGGGTGTCCATCACCACTGCCACAGGGGGCATCGACGTGTGCGCCGTGCTCCTGTCCGAGAGCGGCAAAGTACGTAGCGACGAGGACCTGGTCTTCTACAACCATCCCGCTCAGGACGGCATCGCCCTGGACGGGCAGTCCATCAGCGCGGATCTCGCAGCACTCCCGTCCACAGTGGATCGGGTCGCCATCGTTGCCAGCATCGACCCTCAGCTCAAGACGACGCACTTCAATGCATCCAACACTCCGCAAGCGGTCATCATTTGCGGCAACGTTCGCCTTGCATTTATTCCCCCACCGTTCAACCAAAAGGAGACCGTTGCAGTTCTAGTCGAAATCTATCGACGTGCCGAGACGTGGAAAGTCCGGGCTGTCGGTCAAGGTTGGGATACCGGGCTTGCAGGTTTGGCAACGGACTTCGGAGTCAGCGTTGACGACGACGCGGACACCACACCGTCAACCGCCACATCCGCGCCCGACCTCCCGGCGTCGGCGATTAGCCTTGAAAAGGTCCAACAATCGGCACCGGGCCTCGTAAACCTCTACAAAGCCGCCAAGGTCAGCTTGACCAAAAGTGGAATTATTGGACAGCGCGCAGCCGTCTACCTGGTCCTGGATCACTCGGGGAGCATGGGCGGTTTCTACGACGACGGCACCATGCAGCATCTCGCCGAACAGTCCCTTGGACTCTCCGCGAACCTAGACGACGACGGCACCGTACCTCTGGTGTTCTTCTCGCATAAGGTCGATCTAGTGTCTGATGTGAGTCTCAGCAACTACAAGGGCCGAATCGACGCCCTCCACAAGAAGCTGGAATGGGGTGGCACATGTTTCGCGCCAGCGATGAGCGCCGTCATCAATCACTACAGAAAGACGGGCTCAGTTGACCCGGCCTTCGTGATCTTCCAGACCGACGGAGATCCATTCGATCGCGAGGAAACAAGAGCCCTCCTACGCGCGTCCAGCACGCTACCGATTTTCTGGCAGTTCGTTGGCTTCGGCCTGAGTCGCGACCTGCGATTTCTCCGCAGCCTAGACACTCTTGGCGGACGAGCAGTAGACAATGCCGGATACTTCGGCGCCGGACAGAATCCTAAGGCGCGATCGGACGCCTCTCTATACGACCGCCTCATGAAAGAGTTTCCAGACTGGATCAGAGTCGCACGGGGCGCTGGAATCCTCCGCTAGTACTTCAGCAGGATTTCGGTGTCTGACCTGCGGGTTTCGCTGAGCGGCTGGAGTTTAGCGGGCCAGGAGAGGTCAGGGATCGCTTTCGGTAGGCGGTCCCTCGATCGTGCGACAGCGACGTAAGTAGTGGCAGTGTGAGGGGCAGCCTGCCCACGTGATCACCGCGCGCGTCGCCGAGCAGTGGGACCTGGAACTGGACGATCTCTTCGTGACCATCGGCCATCGCTTCGGCCGAGTGGAACTACGCCGCCGCATGCGCGACTACGTACGTGGTCTGCTCGCCCCGATGACCCGTAAGAACAGCTGGCAACTGGCTGAGCAGGCAGGTCACACCACTCCTGACGGGCTGCAGCACCTGCTCGCCGGAGCGAAGTGGAACCCCGACGACATTCGCGATGACCTGCAGGAATTCGTGGCGGACAAGCTCGGTGGCAAAGATGGGGTCCTCGTCATCGACGACACCGGGTTCGTCAACAAGGGCGTCACTTCCGCCGGAGTTCAGCGCCAGTACTCCGGGACTGCGGGCCGCACCGAGAACTGCCAGATCGGCGTCTTCGCCGCCTACGCCACGAGCATGGGCCGGGCCCTGATCGACCGCGAGCTCTACCGTCGAGCCCGGCCAGGCCCTTGCTGGACTGGAAGGTCTCCTCGACTGTCCATCTGCGTCCTGCCACTTTTACGAGGGTAGACAGCGGCACTCTCGTTGCTGAGTAGCAGCGGTAGAAGGCAAGTTCCCCTGTGCGCCGGTTGCGGCGGACGAGTAGGTGGCGGTGGCCGGGCCGGTCGTCGGCGATGTCGGCCAGAGCCCAGTCGTAGAAGCGGTGCCCTTTGGCTCCGGCGCCGACGGAGAGCTTCTGCCAGGCGCACCTGGCCGCCGACGTCGCCGGCGGCGACCTCGACCACGCGGTCATCCGCGAGGCCGTGCGCCGTGGCCACGGCTGCCTCGACGCCGTCGACGAAGTGGAACGGAGCCTCGGGGTGCCAGCCCTCGGGCCTGCCCCGGTGGGTCACGACGACGACGTGGTCGATCCCGCCCGGAGGTTTCCCGTCCCAACCGTCCGTCATGTCGAAGACGTGGCGGCCGACGACCGTCACCCCGATCCGGTCCCAGTACGGCCGGGTGTGGTCGTAGGACGCCTGCGACACCTTCAGCGCGCCGCTCCCGTCCAACGGGACGTCACCGCCGGACAGCCAGTCGAACAGGGGCCCGGGCTGGTCGTTCTCGTCCGCGACGAAGCCGTCCACCGACACCGAGCCGTACATGACCACCTTGCCCACGGGGCTCTCCTCTGCTTCGGGGAGCCCCAAATTGGCGTGTCGTGACCCGCGTGCTCCCGACGTCGAACACGGGCGGCTCCTGCCGACGCACGCTCACGCGTGGTCTCCCAACGAGCCGGCGAGGAGCGGGCCGACGATCCCGGGCGCTTCCACCTGGGGGAAGTGGCCGACCGCGGGAGCCTCGTCCAGCACGGTGAGCGTCGCGTGAGGCACGACCTCGCGGATCCGGGGAATCACATGTGCGCCGCTGACGGGGTCGGCCGGTCCCCAGATGAAGTGCTGCTCGCCCTGGTAGGTGCGCAGTGTCCCGGTCCAACGGGCGCTGTTCTCCCTGCGTTCCTCCATGTAGTGCAGAAGCGACGGCAGGACCCTGAGGCCGGCACGTGAGCGTGCTCCGAGCCACATGTCGTGCAGCAGACCGACCGGAAGGGGCCGTTCACCGATCAGGCGGTCGATGGCGGCCGTGAACTTCACCTCGTCCACGTGGCGCGCCACCTCCGCGCTGCCCGGCCTGGAGAGGATCTGCTGCTCGGGGATCGGATGATGCAGGTCGGGCCAGATACCCCCGTTGAACCACGTCATGGACGTCACCCTGGCCGGATTCCGGGCCAGCAGTTCCTGCCCGACGGACACCCCGTAGTCGTGGGCGACCAGGGCAGTCGCCGCACAGCCGGTGAACCGCCAGACGGCTTCGATGAGGTCGGCCTGCTCAAGAACCGAGTACGCATGGGGATACGGCTTGTCGCTCTCACCGAACCCGAGGAAATCCGCCGTCGTCACACGGCATTCGGCGGCCACGAGGTGGGGGATGACTGCGGCCCAGTCGTGCGAGGACGTGGGGAACCCGTGCAGCAGCGTCACCGGATGACCGGATGCGGGGCCGTCCTGTCGCACGAACACCGCATGCGGGAATCCGGGCAGGGACTGGCGACCGCCCCCGGCGATCCACTCCTCGCGGGACTGAAAGGTGTCGGTCATGCTCATTCCTGCACGTAAATTGCGGAGAGTGGCTTCCGGAACCCTGCGAGAGGGGACGGAAAAGATGGCGCCCTTTCGTCGATCATGGTGTCCGGCTCGTCGCGGCGCATCTCGAGGCGTCCCACGAGCCGCGAGCCGAGATCTTGCCGGCCTTCCAGCTGAGCTCGCGTAGGCGGTCGGGCGGATGACACCTCAAGTGCGTTGACCCGTGCGTCGGCCGGATGTGCGAAGGGTGGGGTCCGCGGCCCTCCGGCATCGCGGACCCCACCCTGGTGCGAGGTAGGGAAGAGGTCTCAGGTCACCATCGGTACCAGCGGCGCCGTCCGCCGCCTTCGGCGGCCCGGAAGACGAACCCGAGGAGCCACACCACCAGCACGATGATGGCGATCCACCACAGGGCCTTGAGGGCGAACCCGGCGCCGAACAGGATCAGCGCCAGCAACAGGACCAGAAGCAAAGGAACCATTGTGTATACCTCCTGACCACGCGTCTGCCCCGAAGAGCCCACGACATGCGGGGTCGGTACGACGGGGGCACTCGGCGCTCAGGAGTCCTCGTCGGCGCTCCGATCGCGGTGAGCGGGGGAGCGGCGGGCCTCCTTGAGTTCGGCTTCGTAGAGATGGTCCCGGCCCTCGGCGAGGTCGTCGACCAGGCTGCGTTCCAGGTCCGCGAAGGGGTGGTAGTACGTCCGGTCGTACGCCTCGACGATCTGGAACGTCCAATGCCCGGGGATGACGTCGCGTCCCACGATCTCCCGTTCCACGGCGTCGGCGTGCGACGCGTGACCAGCTTCCCGCAGCAGCCGGACGGCGCGGTCGAGTTCGAGGTCGGCGGTTCCCGTCAGCTGGTGGAAGGCGTACAGGTGGCCGCGGGCGCGCTCGGTGGTCTCCAGTGCCTTGGACAGGGAGCCCAGAGCCTCGACCGTCCGATCGCTCACCCCCGGGGGACGCAGGTGACCGGCGTCCGGCGGCCGCTGAGGTTCTTCGCTCACCTTGTCGTCATGCCACCCCGAGCTTCCGGCGTACCCTGCGTTACCCCATGTGGGCGGGCCGCCGGGGGATGGTCGGTGACACCGCCCGGCCGTCAATCAGGGCCGGGGTGACAGCGCGGGCACGGCGTGACCTCAGGCATACGGAGTGCGATCTCCAGCTCGTGCCGGCTGATCCAGCCGCCCGCTGCGTCCGGGCAGTCGCCACGGTGGACGACGGCGCGCAGGGTCCCGCCCTTGGGCACGTGTTGCAGGCGGAAGCCGATGTCGCTGTCAGCGGAGGGCTCCGGCTTTGGTGACGCAGGGGCGACGCCGCCCTTGGCCGCCTGTTCCGTACTCTCGCGGATCTTGGCGTCGACAGCGTCGAGCTGCAGCTGCAGGTAGAGGCGGATCACCTGTAGCCGATCCAGGTCCGGAGGCAGGTCGCCCACATGATCGACTTTACGGCGGGTGGGAGTGCCGGGCCAGCGGACGGGAACGACCGAGGTCCGCCGGGCAGCGCTGACAGGACATGGGCGGCCCGGTGCCCTGTCGGCGGAGCCGCCTACTGTGTCGGCCATGGAGACGATCTACCAGACATGGGCCGAGACCGTCGCTCTGTTCGAGCGTCGCGGCTTCCCGCGGGAGACCTACGGCAATCTGGACGAGGAGGAGTACATCCTGCACCCGGGGCCCGCGGCACTGCCCGGTTCGCTCTGGCTGGACGATCACCAGTACCGGCACCGGAACCCCTGGATCAACGCGGGCGGACGACCCGAGTACGAGGGCTTGGACGGCGCGGTCACCGGATACGTCATCGACGGCGACCTTCACGTGGACGGCAACATCCTCAACCTGGACTACGGCAGCCCGGCGCTGATCGTCCTCGGCGATCTGAAGGCCGCCAACCTCGTGCTCACCGGCACCTCGCACCTACTGGTTCACGGCGACATCGAGGTCGAGACCTTCGTCGGCACCTCCACCGAACAACACGTCGAGGTCCTCGGTGACCTCCGTGCCGGGCTGGCCATCATGTGGGACGAGTTCCTGCCCGAGGTCGGCGGACGTGTGCGCGGGCGGGCCCTGGTGCCCGACTACGTCGACCTCGACGGCTGTGGCCTCGCGGTCGAGGATCCGGCGCCACGCGCGGGCCTGTCCGACCTGCTGCTGCCGGAAGTCCTCCTGGGTGACGGCGACGCCCCCGGTGAGGATCTCCACCTCGCGGACGCGGGTCTGCTCCACGACCGCATGATCGACCGGATGGTGCGGGGGCTCCCCGTCCTCCGCGGTGGACGTACGGTCCCTGCGTTGCAGGAGCTGCCGCAGAAGGGGTGAGGGGTCGTCCGGCAGACGGCCCGCAAGTTCAGTTGCCACTCGCGGCGCCGTCCTTGTGCGACGGCAACCGCCGACCCCAGCCCTCGGCTCGGGAAGGGCGAACGCACGACCGCATGCGATCGGCACGCGAACGACGGCCGGCCCCGCGACGTGTGTCGCGGGGCCGGCCCCCCGGGGGGGGGCCGGGCGGGCCCCCTGGAGGGGGCCAGGGTGGGGGGGTCGGGCCGGGGCGGCGCGGAGG
>NZ_JBEXYN010000072.1:0-26122 GCF_040630935.1 Streptomyces sp. NPDC005722 | reverse complement strand
AAGGGCACCGCCACCCTCGGCGCCGCCCTCGACCTCCGCCTGCCCACCACCACCGACCCCGGCACCTACACCACCACCCTCACCCTCACCGCACTCAGCTGAACCACGAGGGTGACGCGGCCCCCGCCGACGGGTTCGGCGGGGGCCGCGGGGCAACGCCACCAGTCGCACGCACCACCGAGCACCGCACCATGGAGACGCCGGTGTACAGAGAACGAGACTGGATCCTCGACCGGATCCGCAAGGACCACCGACTCCGGCCGGACACCCCTCTGCAGCAGCTCGCGATGCGTCACCGGGTCTCCCTGGCGATCGTCGCGGAGGCGCTGTCGCTGCCCTCCCCCGTACGCCGGCACCTCCCGCGGACCCTGCTGCTGGAACCCGTCAGTGACGCCATCGACCGCATGCTGCGGCAGGACCTCGACGCCCCGCCCGGCGCCCGCCACACCATCAGCCGCATCATCGAACGCCTGCGCACGGAGGAGGACTTCACCGGCGCCTCGTACTCCACCGTCCGCGACCACGTGCGCGCCCGCCGGATCGCCCTGGCGGCGGAGTCCGGACCTCCCCCGGGGTGACGCGGTGCGGGCCGCGGCGCCGCCGTACGGTCAGGGCCACCGGGCGGGCCGGTGGACCGACCGCCGCGTGGCCGTCACTTGGTGGCGTAAACGGCCGTGTAACCGCCGATGAGGGGGCGGGCCTCCGTCGTGGCGAAGCCGGCCTCCCGCAGCCACCGGGTCGCGTCCGCGACCGTGTACTCGGAGCCGCCTTCGGTGTCGATGAGCATGTTCAGTGAGACCAGCAGACCGTAGGTGTTGTGGCGGCGGTCGTCGTCGATCATGGCGTCGTACACGATCAGGGTGCCGCCCTCGGGCAGGGCGTCGTATGCCTTGCGGAGCAGGAACCGGCGCTGTTCGAGGTTCCAGTCGTGGAGGATCTGGCCCATGACGTAGACGTCGGACGGCGGGAGGGGGTCGGAGAAGAAGTCGCCCCCGTGGAAGGAGAGCCGCCCGGTGAGGCCGTGCGCGGCGGTGAACTCCTCGAACACGGGCCGCACCGGGGGAAGTTCGAAGACGGTGCCGGTCATCGCCGGGTGGGCGCGGAGCACCGCGGCAGGCACGGCCCCCAGCGCGCCGCCGAGGTCGGTCACGTGCCGGCGGCCGGTCCAGTCGAAGTCGGCGGCCAGCGCCCCTGCGAGGGGGGTGCTGACACCGTTCATGCCGCCCAGGAAGTTGCGCCACGCCACGGGGTCCTGGCTCAGCGTGGCGAAGAAGGGGGCGCCGGAGTGCGTGACTTCGTTCTGCTGGATGCCGCTGCCCAGGGCCTCGGTGAGGTTGTCCCAGAAGCCGAAGAGGCGGGTGTTGGCCATCTCCAGGATCCCGCCGACGTAGGAGGGCTTGGCCCGGTCCAGGAACACCTCGGCGGCGGGGCTGTTGCGGTAGACGCCCGCGTCGTCGCGGTCCAGCAGGCCCAGCGACACCAGGGCGTCGAGGAAGTCCTCCGAGGACCTCGGGTGCAGGCCCACTTCGGCGGCGAGGGACGCACGGTCCCGGCCGCCCCGCGCCAGGACGGTGAAGACCTCCAGCTCCACCGCGCTCAGCAGGGTCTTCGACGCCATGAATCCGAGGCCCAGTTGGAGGATGGGCTCCGGTGTGATCGGTTGGTCGGCGGTCATGCGTGTCTCCATTCGCTGGGCAGGGGTCTCTCGGGTCGATCGGGTGTCCGCGGTCAGAGGGTCTTGATCTGGCCGCCGTCGATGAGCACCTCGGCGCCGGTGATGTTTGCCGCCACCGGGGAGGCCAGGAAGAGGGTGAGGCCGGCCACCTCCTCCGGCTCGGTGATGCGGCCCGAGGTGATGCCCATGCTCTGGGGCACCACGACGTCCAGCGCCTCCTGGGCCGTGGTGCCGGCGGCGGCCGCGGTGGCGTCCGCGAAGGCGCCCGGGGCCGTCCAGAACGGGGTGCGGACCGGGCCGGGGGAGATCGTGTTGACCCGCACGCCCTTCGGCCCGAACTCCTCGGACAGCGACTTGCCGAGGTTGTTCAGCGCGGCCTTGGCCGCCGAGTAGTCCACGACCATCGGGAAGGGCGTACGGGCGTTGACGGAGCCGATGTTGACGATCGCCGCGCCCTCGGCCCCGACCAGGTACGGGAGTGCGGCGCGGCTGGCGCGGACGGCACTGAAGAAGGTCAGGTCGAAGATCCGCTGCCAGTCGGCGTCGGCGACGTCGAGGAACCCGCTGCGGGGTTCGGCGGCGCCCACGTTGTTGACGAGGATGTCGATCCGGCCGTGGCGCTCCACGGCGCGGCGGACCAGTGTGTCGGCCCCCTCGGGGGTCCCGAGGTCGACGGACACGACGGTCACGTCGTAGGCGCGGGCCAGCGCGTCGAGCTCGGGCGTGGAGGTACGGCTGCCGGCGACGACGCGGACGCCTTCACGGGCCATCGCCTCGACGACCGCGAGGCCGATGCCCTTGCTCGCCCCGGTGACGACGGCGACCTTGTCCTTGAGGTGCAGTTCCATGACGTTCCTTACTGGATTGATTGATACAGAATTACGGCGGACGGAGACCCGGCACGCGCATTGCGTGCCGGAGTGCGCCTACGGCCGGTCCAGGGCGCGCATCGCCACGGCGAGGGCGTCCTCGACGAAGGACCGCCCGAGCCGGGCGCTGCCCACCACCCGCAGCCCCTGGACGAACGTGGCCAGGAAGCGGGCGAGCTCGACCGGGTCCTTGCCCGGCGGCAACTCGCCCCGGGCCTTGGCCCGTTGCAGGGCCCGGGCGAGCGACGACTCGACCTGGCACGACGCCGCGGCGGCACGCTCGAGAGAACCCCGCGAGGGGACCGCCCGATCGGCCTCGACCACGACGGCGAGGACGTGCCGCACCGCGGGCCGGATCTCGGTCGCGCGGTCGAGGATCTCCACGAGGTCCTCCACCCGGAGGGCGGAGGACCGCCCGAGGGTGCGGCAGAACAGGTGCGCCGCCCGGCCGACCGCGCGGTCGGCGCCGAATTCCCCGTTCTGTCCCATGTGGGAAGCGTAGCATGATTGTGGATCGTTCAATAAAGTAATCGCGCCGTTACCTTCGACCCCTGCCCTGACCTGCGGCGATCGCGATCCCCGAAGGAAGGGCCGGGAGGGGGCCGGCCGCCGTAGGGTGAGGGGCGCCGATGGGGGCCACCAGCCGAGGGAGCCACGGATGACGCGATACCTGATCTCGTTCGATGACGGCGCGATGACCTTCCCCGAGGAGGACCTGCCCGAGGTGGCCAAGGCCTCCCACGAGGTGGTGCGCGCAGCTCAGGACGCCGGCGTGTGGGTCTTCGGCGGAGGGCTGCAGAGCCAGCGGGCGGGCGTCGTGGCCACCGACGGTACCGTCACGGACGGCCCGTACCCGGAGACCAAGGCCGTTCTCGGCGGGTTCTCGGTCATCGACGTGCCCTCACGCGAGGACGCGCTGGAATGGGCCGCAAGAATCGCCGCCGCGTGCCGCTGCGCGCAGGAGGTCCGGGAGATCATGCCCGACGAGGCCGTCTGAACGAAGACCACCCGCCGCCGCGGGTACCGGGTCCTGTCGGCAGGTCGCCCGGGGTGCCCGGCGACGTCCGGCGACGTCCGGCGGGTGCGAACGCGGCCGGGGTCAGAGGGAGGCCAGCCAGGCCGCGGTCTCCCCAGGGCGGCCGAAGCGGTGGGTGTCGAGCGGCGCGAAGCGGGGGTCGCCCGTGCGCCGTTCGATCTCGAGGCGACGGCCCGCGTGCTGCGACCAGGCCCACCAGGCCGGATGCTCCCGGCTGAGCCACCCCGTCCAGGACTCCCGGTTCCCGCCGAAGAGCGGCTCGCGCGTGACGGTCCGCCGCACGGACCGCCGCAGGACGCGGGGCATCACGACGCGCCGGGGGTAGTCCAGCCACACCACCGTGTCCGCCCTCCCCCACAGCAGGTCGCGGACCTCCGGATAGCCGAGGGAGTCGACGACCCAGCGCGGCCCGGCGGCGAGCCGCGCCACGTCCTCGGGGAACGCGGCGTTCACCGCCCAGCCGGGTCCGTCGAAGTACAGGGTGTCCATCTCGTGGTAGGGCAGGCCCAGGCGACCGCTCAACGCGCGTGCGAGCGTGGACTTGCCCGCCCCCGTGACACCCACCACCAAGATCCGCTCCACGGGGGTGCACCCTACCCGGGCCACGGCGGCATCTACCGCGCACCGCCGGAGGAACCGGGCACGTCACGGCGCGGGCGAAGCCGCCCGGCATCCCCGGCCGGCCGCCGAACGACACAGGCGCCCGTTTTGTCACAGAACGGACCGCGGCCCGGTCTACACGGTGAACGGGGCGGACCCACGCCCCGGCCACTCCGCACCACCCACCCCCCCCAGGCGAAGGCGACAGTTCGATGACTACGAAGAGCAAGGGAACCAAGACGCTCGGTAAGCAGTCGAACAGGCTCGACATACCCGACACGGCGATCGCCGTGCTCGACGAGCGGGGAACCGTCGCCGGATGGACGCAGGCCGCGGAACGGCTGGTCGGCCACCCGGCCCGGGACGTGGTGGGCAGGTCGGCCGCTCTGGTGCTGCCGCTGTTCGAGGAGGGCCTGCCCACTGCGGCCTTCGTCCAGCACTGCCGGGCCCTCAACGGCTGGCCGGGCACCACGGCGGTCCGCCACCGGGACGGCCGGGTGATCGACGTGTGCCTGCGGATCACGATGCTCCGCGGCCTCGGCGGGGCGGCGTGCTGGCTCCTCTCGCTGGCCGACACCGGCACGCTGTCCGGGGACACGATGAGCGGCGTGGTGCGCGGACCGCTGCTGTCCCGCGAGCCCATCGGCGTCACGGTGCGCGACCCGCAGCTGCGGTGCGTCTTCGTCAACGACGCGATGCAGGAGCACGACGGCATCCCTTGCGTGGAACGGCTCGGCCGCCGGCTCACCGAGGTGCTCCCCGGTCCCAAGGCCGAAGCCCTCGAGGCCATGAGCCGCCAGGTGCTGAGGAGCGGCACCACCAAGGTGCACGAGTACCGGACGTGGCTGCCGGTGAGCAAGGGCCTCGAGCATCCGTTCGCGGTGTCGTTCCAGTGCCTGCAGGGCGCGGACGGCGAGTCGCTCGGGGTGTGCGTCATCAGTGCCGACGTCGTCGAGAGCCGGCTGGCGCGCGAGCGCCTCGCCGTCGTCGGAGAGGCCGGCGCACGTCTGGGCGGAAGCCTGGACGTGATGGAGACCAGTCAGGAACTGGCCGACCTCGCCGTGCCGTTGCTGGCCGACTTCGTCGCGGTCGACCTCGGGCAGCCCTCTCCCTCCGGCGACGGCTGGCCGGTCCACGTCGGTCCGGTCGGCGAGCGCGGCCTCGCTCTGCGCCGTGCCGGGGTGGCCTCGATCCACGAAGAGGCCCCGGAATCGCCGTGCGTGCGCGGCAATCCGGTCACCGTCCCGCCGGCCTCGCCCTTCTCCACCGTCCTGCGGACGGGCAGGTCGCATCTCGAACCGGTCCTGGACAGCGCGCCGGGGGTGTGGATCGACCAGGTGCCGACCCTCGGGGAGCGGATCCGGACGCACGGGGTGCACTCGCTGATGGTCGTCCCGATCCGTGCGCAGCGCGCCCTGCTGGGTGTGGTGCTCTTCGTGCGCACGGAGGACCCCACCCCCTTCCAGGAGGCCGACCTGCTGCTGGCCGAGGAACTCGTCGCGCGCGCCGCACGAGCGCTGGACAACGCCCGCCGGTTCACCCGCGAACAGACCGCGGCCCTCACCCTGCAGCGCAACCTGCTGCCGCGCCGGCTGAGGGGCGGCACCGCGGTCGAGGCCGCCTCGCGCTACCTTCCGGCCGACATGGACCACGGCGTCGGCGGCGACTGGTTCGACGTCATCCCGCTGTCCGGCGCCCGGGTCGCCCTCGTCGTCGGCGACGTCGTCGGCCACGGGCTGCACGCCGCAGCGACGATGGGCACGCTCCGCGCCGCCGTGCGCACCCTCGCCGACATGGAACTGCCGCCCGCCGAACTGCTGGCCCGCCTCGACGACACACTGCAGCGGCTGGCCGAGGAGGACACCGACACCGTGATGGGAACGGCGGCGGTGATGGTGGCCACCTGCCTGTACGCCGTCTACGACCCGGCCACCCGCCTGTGCACCATGGCAAGGGCCGGACATCCGCCGCCAGCGGTCATCGACCCCGAGGGCCGGGTGAGCTTCCCCGACCTCCCCACCGGGGCCCCGCTCGGCGTCGGCCTCGGCGACCCCTTCGAAGCCGTGGAGTTCGAGCTCCCCGAGGGCAGCCTCGTGGCGCTGTACACCGACGGCCTGGTCGAGTCCCGGGAGCACGACATCGAGGACGGGATGAGGTGCCTCGGTGCCGCGCTCGCCGACCCGGACCGGGCGCTGGAGGAACTCTGCGACCGCGCCACGGAGCCCTTCATGGGCCAGGCCTCGTGCGACGACGTCACCCTGCTCCTGGTCAGGACCCGCTCGCTCGGCACCAGCCGGTCCGCCTCCTGGACGCTGCCCGGCGACGAGGGCGCCTCGCGCCGCGCACGGCAGCTGGTGAGCCGTCAGCTGAGCGCATGGGGCCTGGACGAACTCGCCGACGCCACGAAGCTGATCGTCAGCGAACTGGTCACCAACGCCGTCCGCCACGCGTCGGGACCGATCGGTCTGCGCCTGAAGCGGCACCAGGTCCTCACCTGCGAGGTGGCCGACAGCGAGGTCTGCGCCCCGCGGATCCGCAGCGCGGCGACCACGGACGAGAACGGCCGCGGCCTGTTCCTGGTCACCCAGCTCTCGCGCCGCTGGGGCTCCCGCTCCGCGTCCGACGGCAAGATCGTCTGGGCCGAACAGGACCTGCCTCCCGCGCCCGGCCCCGGATCACGCCTGCTGCGGGCGGGTTAGGAAACGGCCCCGGGACCGGAGGCGTCCGCGGCCGACGTCCGTCCCACGGTTCCTGAGCGACCGTCAGGACGGCGTCCCGGCAGGCCCTCGGTGGCCCGGCACACGGTGTTGTGCCGGGCCACCGGTCGTGTACAGGGAGCCCGCGGGCCGCCGGAGCGTACGGCAGCGTCAGCCCGGCGCCGCCTGTAGCCCGTCGTGGCCCTCGTGGCTGTCGTGGCCGTCGAGGACGCGCGCGGAGGCGAGCAGGCGTTCGCGGAGCCAGAGGTGTGCCGGGTCGGCCGTGTGACGGGGATGCCAGTACATGCGCTCGTGGATGTCGGGCACGACTACCGGCGGCGGGAGGAACCGGATGTCCTGCGTCGCGGCGGCGAGTTGGCGGGCCGCGCGCTCCAGGACCAGGCTGGCCAGACACGTGCCCCGGATCAGGAAGGGGACGAGGAGGAAGCTCTCCACCGTGAACTCGATCCGGCGCGGGGTGCCGAGCCGGGCCAGGTGCTGATCGGCCAGGTTGAGTTGCCGGTCCGGCCCGATGCTGTACACGAGATGCGGGATCCGGAGGTATTCGTCGATCGTTATCCGCTGCGCCGAGCCGGCCGGATTCCCCGCGTCCACCGCGCACAACCATCGGTCGCCGAACAGCGGATACGACGGAAATCCCGTGTCGCCCATCAATTCTTTCGGTTCGATGATGAGGTCGGCCACGTCGGTGTCGAGCAGTTGCCTCGGATCCCGAGATCTGGGAAGGACGTGGATCGTCACACCCGGGGCCTCGGCGGCCACCGCCTGGACGAAAGGACTCAGCAATACGAGAGTCGCGTAGTCGGAAGCACTGATGGAAAAGGTTCGGGTGTCCGTTCCCGGGTCGAATTCGGAGCGCTGCGCTATCGTCCGCTCGACCAGGTCGAGGATCTCCCGCACCGGTCGCACCAGCCGCTCGGCCTCTGCGGTGAGCGCGAGTTGCCTCCCCTGCCGTACCAGGAGCGGGTCGCCGAACAGCTTCCTGAGGCGCGCCAGCGACGAGCTCGTCGCGGGCTGGCTGAGGCCCAGGCGCCGGCCCGCACGACTGACGTTGCGCTCGGTCAGCAGCGCGTCCAGCGCCACGAGCAGATTCAGATCGACGTTCCGCAGGTTCATCATCCCTGACCAGTCCACGTATTCGCAGCGGAAATACCTCGAATTCAACATATCCATTTGACGGATGTGTCGCGCAGATCATAGCGTCCCGGTCGAGCGGTGCGGCCCCTGCGGCCGGAACTGCGTCAGGTTTCCCCTTCTGGGCGGCGGCACTTGTGTCGCCGTCGGTTTGGAGAGATCCGATGACGGAATCAGGAAATTCCGCCGGCGACCCGCGCGGGGAGGACACCGCGGGTCCCGGCATTGCCACCGGACCGCTGCTGGAGACGGCGGATCCCGACACGTTCCGCGCGGCGATGCGCCGTGTGGTGGGCGGACTCACCGTGGTGACGACGCGTCATGACGGCCGCCCCTGGGGAATGACCGTCAGCGCGTTCATCCCGGTCTGCCTCGAACCGCCGACGGTGCTGGTGTGCGTCAACGAGCGCAGTGTCACCGCCGAGGACATCCGCCGCACGGGGCGTTTCGCCGTCAACCTGCTCAGCCTGGACCAAGTCCTCGTGTCCCAACTGTGCGCGCGTCAGGGCGCGGTGAAGTTCGTCGAGGACCATGTCGTCGCGGGCGGTGAACTACCGGCCGCGGTGGTGTCACCGGTGCTCCGGGATTCGCTGGTGACCTTCGACTGCGTGACGGCCGAGGCACGGCCCGTGGGCAGCCACCTGGTGGTCATCGGCGGCGTGCGGGCGGTCGTCGCGCCCGGCTCCCGCTCCCCGCTGCTCTTCGGGCAGGGCCGCTACCAACGCGGCGTGGACGTCGACGGGGTGCCGGCGGCGGGGGCGGTGGCATGACTCCGCCCGTACCTCCCGTACGACCGGTACCGCCCGTACGGGACGCCGCCGACATCGGCGTCGCCGATCCACCACCGCCGATGTCATCACCGGTGTCATCACCCATGTCACCGCCGGACGCACCGCACGACCACGGGAAGGACGGATCATGAGGACCGGCAAGGAGTACCTGGAGTCGCTGCGCGACGGCCGCAAGGTCTACGTCGGCGGCGAACTCGTCGAGGACGTCACCACGCACCCCAAGACCCGCGGTTACGCCCGGGCGATCGCCGAGTACTACGACCTGCACCTGGCACCCGAGCACCAGGACGTCACGACCTTCCTCGACGAGAACGGCAAGCGGCAGTCGATGCACTGGTTCCTGCCGCGGTCGAAGGAGGACGCCGTCCGCCGCCGCAAGTACGCGGAGTTCCTCTTCCGGCACTTCAAGGGCGGCATCTTCACACGGCCCCCGGCCGGCATGAACGTCGTCATGTTCACCCAGGTCGACGACCAGCAGCCGTGGGCCGAGAACTCCCGCTTCAGCGGCCCCCGCCGCGACCTCTCGGGCAACATCCAGCGCCAGTGGGACGAGGTCACCTCGAAGGACCTCGCGATCTCACCCATGTTCGTGGACGTGCAGTACGACCGCGGCCGGGACGACGCGCTGGCGGAGACGCCCATGCTGCGCATCACGGAGGAGACCGACGAGGGCATCGTCGTCCGCGGCTGGAAGGCCATCGGCACCTCGATCCCCTTCGTCAACAACCTGCTGATCGGCAACCTGTGGCGGCCGGGCCAGACGCCCGAGCAGACCATCTACGCGATGGTGCCGCTGTCCACGCCCGGCGTGACCGTGGTCGCCCGGGAATCACGGGCGCAGCCCGACGCCGATCCCTACGACCGCCCGCTGGCGACCATCGGTGACGAGCTCGACGGGATGGTCTACTTCGACGACGTCCTGATCCCCTGGTCCCAGGTCCAGCACATCGGCAATCCCGACCACGCCAAGTGGTACCCGCAGCGGCAGTTCGACTGGGTGCACCTGGAGACCCAGATCCGGCAGTGCACCCACGCCGAACTCATGGTCGGCCTCGCGCTGCTCATCACCCAGGCGCTGGGCACCGGCCGCCAGCCGGTGGTCCAGGCACAGCTCGCGGAACTCGTCCGGTTCCGCGAGACGTGCCGGGCGTTCATGCTCGCGGCCGAGGAGACCGGTTTCGAGACCCCGGGCGGGCTGTACAAGCCGAACAACGTCTACATCGACTTCGGCCGGGCCCACTACCTCGAGAACCAGCACGAGATGGTCAACAAGCTGATCGACTTCTGCGGCCGCGGCGTCGTCATCCAGCCGACCAAGCGCGAGCTGGACGATCCCTACATCGGCCCGAAGCTCGAGGAGGCCCTGCGCGGTGCCGAGATCAGTGCCCGGGACCGGATCAAGATCTTCCGGCAGATCAGCGAGCGGTTCCTCACCGAGTGGGGCACCCGCCACGAGATGTTCGAGAAGTTCAACGGCACGCCGCTGTACCTGATCAACCTGCTCACCATGCAGCGCACCGAGTACCAGGTCGACGGGCCGCTCACCCAACTGGCCCGCGACGTCCTGGGCTTCGGGGACACCGCCGAGCTGGGCCGGCGGGCGCAGGAGGCGGAGCGAGCCTCGCACTACGCCGGCGTGCGCTTCCAGCCCGGGTACGCCCGCGGGCAGGACGTCCACGAGGGCTACATCGGCCCCCGGCCGGGGGAGGCTGCCGCGCAGCCGTAGTCGCCCGAACGCTTCGGTCCGTCCGCGACGGTGCGACCACCGCGGACGGACCGGCGTGTGCGCCGGCGACCGGACGAGGTGCGGCAGCTCAGTCGGTTCCCGCGTCGTAGGCCTGCTGGTGGCGGCGGATCTCCGTGTGCCGCTCGGCGGACCAGGACGCCAGTCCCAGCACGGTGGACAGCAGCGAGCCGCCGAGCGTGGTCAGCGAGTACTCGACGCGCGGCGGGACCTCGGGGTAGGCGGTGCGGTCGACCAGCCCGCTGCGCTGGAGCTGCTTGAGGGTGAGGGTGAGCATCCGCTGGGAGATGCCGGGGATGGCGTGTGCGAGGTCCGAATAGCGCACGGGCCCGTCGGAGAGCGTGCCGATGATCAGCACGCTCCACTTGTCGCCGACCAGGTCGAGGATCTCGCGGATGAAGTCCGCGTCCTCGTCGCCCCAGTGCGCGCACGGTCCTGGCACGCGCCGCACACTCGCCCGCACGTCGGTGCGTCCCCTCCGCATGTCGCCGCCGCTGCCCACGTCCGCCGCCTCCCTCTCGTGACCCACGCACATCAATGTGCCTTTTGTATCGCTTCTCACACTAATGCAGAGTGTGGCTACGAACAGAAAGTGAGTTTCAGGAGGAGTCCACCATGCAGATCGACTTCTGGTCCGACATCGTCTGCCCCTACTGCGCGTTGACCGACAACCGGCTGCGGCTGGCGCTGGAGCGGTTCGGGCACGCCGACGAGGTGCGGATCGTCCACCGCTCGTTCCAGGTCCACCCCGACCTGCCCCGCGAGGGCATCACGCAGCGCCGGCTCCTGGAGGAGCACGGGATCACCGCGTCGAGGGGCGAGCAGATCTTCGCGCCGATCGAGCGCGCCGCGCGGGCGGAGGGGCTGGAGCCCTTCCACGCGCTGGAGCGCACCCTGGGGCCGACCGGCCTCGTCCACGAACTGCTCGCCCTCGCCGACGACCTGGGGCGCGGCGGCGAGGTGTGGACGGCCGCGTTCCGTGCCCACTTCGGGCAGGGGCGCGAGCTGTGGACCAGGGAGCAGGTCCTCGACTTCGCGGTCGAGGCCGGCCTCGACCGCGAGGAGGCCGCCGGGGCGTTGCGCGAGGGGCGCTACCGCGCCCGGGTGGCCGCCGACCAGCGCGAGGCGGAGCGCCTGGGGGCGCGGGGAATCCCGTTCCTCACCCTCGACGGCGCCTTCGCCGTCCACGGAGCCGTCGGCGTGGACGAGCTCCTGGCCGCGATCACCAGGGCCTGGGACGCGGCCCACCCGGAACCGGTGCCGCTGCCGACGCTCGCCGGGGCGGCCGACGCCTGCGGGCCGGACGGCTGCGCGGTCCCCCGGGTCCCCGCGCCCTGAGCACGCCGCCCCGCCGGGGCCTGCCCGCCGGGGCCCGTCCACCCCACCCCCACACACACGCACGAAACGAAAGCGCCACCACCATGTCCTACCTGCTGCGCATCGACGCCTCCGCCTCCGGCGACGCGTCCGTCTCCCGTCAGGTCGCCGACTCCTTCACCGCCGCATGGACCGGAGACGTCGTCCGCCGCGACCTCGCGCTCGACCCCGTCGCCCACCTGGACGCGGCCGGAATCCTGTCCCGTACGACCCCCGCCGACGAGCACACCCCCGAGCAGAGGGCCGCCGCCTTGCTCCAGGACGAACTGGTGGCGGAGTTCCTCGGCGCCGGGGCGTACCTCTTCGCCGTGCCGCTCTACAACTACGCGATGCCGTCCGTCTTCAAGGCGTGGCTGGACCACGTCATGATCGTCGGCAGGACGATCGGGCTGCCCGG
This sequence comes from Streptomyces sp. NPDC005722, assembly GCF_040630935.1. NCBI lineage: Bacteria > Bacillati > Actinomycetota > Actinomycetes > Kitasatosporales > Streptomycetaceae > Streptomyces > Streptomyces sp. NPDC005722. Next base: position 13,782 of record NZ_JBEXYN010000072.1, on the reverse strand, counting down.
GCCGGCGCCCAGCGCCGGGCGTCCGGCCGTCGTCGTCTCCGCCCGGGGCGGCGGCTACGGTCCCGGCGCGCCCCAGCACGGCAAGGACTTCCTGATGCCGGCGCTGGAGACCATCCTCGGCGATCCGCGGCTGATGGCACTCGACGTCCGTCCCATCACACCCGAACTCACCTACGCGCCCACGGTGCCGTCGCTCGGCCACCTGCTCCCCCAGCACCTCGCCTCGCTGGAGGACGCGCACGCGCGGGCCCGCCGTCAGGCGCTGGAGCTCTCCGGGGCGGCCGGTCATCCGGCGACCAGCGGCCCCGGGGCGCCCTGAACGTCCGGAGCCGCCTGGCTCGGCACACCTGTCGGGAGGTCTCGCGGACGTCGTCCACGAAGGCGTCCGGAATCCCGGGGTGGCCGAAGTGCCCGTCCTCCGGGTGGGTGTTGACGTCGGCCACGTCGAACCGGCCGTAGGGCGGCCCGTGCACGAGAGCGGCGACCCGCTCCCGGCCCCGGGCGAGCCGCCCCGCCCCGCAGGCGCCCGCTCGCGTCGGGTCGCAGAGGCCGGCGGCGGCGTGTATCGCCGGCGTATCGAAAATCGCATACGGCGCGGCAACGGCGCTCCGGCTCCAATGGGGGCATGGACCACAACCCACCCCTGTCGGCACCGCTCCGCCGCGTGAGCGCGGCCGTGCTCCGCGGCCTGGCGCTCCTCGGCGTGGTGAGCGCCCTGTTCGCCCTGCGGCGGCCGCTCATGATGTCCGCTCCGAGGTGCATGGCCGGGCAGTGGCACGGCTGCCTGGACACCTTCAACGGTGTGGTGCTCATGACCCTGGTGACGCTGCCGCTCGCCGTCCTGGTGGCCTGGGCCCTCGCGCATCGCCGCCGTACCGCCGGCGTCGCGTCGGCGTGGCGGCTGTCGCTGGCCGAGGTGGGCATGGTGCACGGGACGGTGCCGTTCCTGTGGATGACCATGATGCCGGGCGCCGGGGTCGGTGTCGTCCCGCCGCGGGTGAGCCTGGTGCCGCTGCGGGACCTGGTCACGATGGGGCCGGGCGGGATCGTGGGCAACCTGCTGGTCTTCGCCTCCCTGGGGTTCTTCGCCCCGATGCGGTCCACGGCGCTGACGTCCGTGCCGCGCGTCCTGGCGCTCGGGGCGGGCTGCTCGGTCCTGGTCGAGACCGCGCAGTACGTCCTGCGGCTGGACCGGGTGTCCTCCGTGGACGACGTACTGGTCAACGCCGCGGGCGCCGCGCTCGCCGCGCTGGCGTCCCGCCGCTGGTGGCGCAGCGGAGCGGCGGCTCCGTCGGACCGGCCTCGCCCCGAACCGGCACCGACGGGCTGAACCGCGTGCCCGGCGTGCCCCCGTCCTCGCAGCGCGCGCGATGCGTCGTGTGAGGATCACGCCCACGCGAACGGTGAGGGGCCGTGGGTCCGTTGTCGGTGGCCGGTGTTACGTTCTGTGACATGACGGATCACGCGCTGCGACTCCTGCGGCAGGACCGCCGGTCGGCGGAACTGGCCGCCTTCCCCTTCGGCTTCGACCTGGGCCGCGCCGCCCACGGCCACGTCGAGGAGGTCCGCCTCGCCTCGGGCGAGCCGCTGGAGACGCTCGCCGGGGACGACACCGGCGGTACGTACTTCCTGTGCGCGGACGGCTCGGTGCTCTACGCCGACTCGGAGGGCTCCGCGGGGATCATCGGCTCCGGTGTCGACGAGGCCCTGGAGATCCTGATCGGCCTGCCCGGCTGGCGCGGCTGCGCACGTCTGTCGCCGGACGACGGCGAGCAGGAGATCCTGGCGTACGTCGCGGAGACCGAGGACGAGATCCGTGCGTACTACGGGATCGACGGGGAGCGGGCCGAGCTCCGTGCCGCACTGGGCTTCCCCGAACGCTCCCCGGTCGAGCTGGTGGGCAGGCTGCGTGCCGCGCTGCTGCGCACCGAGCCGGACTTCGTACTGCTCAACGCGGACGAGGGGTGCGCGTACGACACGTTGGGCCCGGCCGGTCCCCCTCTGTGGGAGCCGGTGCTCGCTGCGGGCCGCGCCGATCTCGCCTTGTTGAGGGAGGGTGAGCCGACTGCATGGCGTGACGTCGCCGAGGACCCGGTGCGGCGCCGGATCACCCTGCGGGCGGCGCAGTTCGACCGCGCCGAGGGCGATCAAGAGCTGCTGCGCCATCTGCTGCGGCACGAGGCCCGGTCGTCGATGACGGACGAACTGCGGCTCGCGGCGGTGCTGGTGGGGCTGCACGGCGACACCGCGGATCTGCCGCTGCTGCTCGAGGTCCGGCAGACGGACTACGACACCGCGATGGGCCTGGGCGGCATGCCCGAACCGGGCGCCGGCGCGGACGAGTTGCGGCGGTGGGCGCGGGAGCTCGACGAGTCGATGTTCGGGACGGAGCCGTCCGACGAGCCGGTGTACACCTGGACCGACCTGGCCCGGGACCAGGGGATGACGAACCTCGCACGGGTGACGCTGATCCGCGAACTCGACACCATCCTCATGGACCAGAGCAGGCTCCGCCTCCCCGGGACACCCGACACCCTGGCCACGGCTGAACTGAGCGCGATCGCCGGGGACTTCGAGGAACTCGGCGACCTTTCCCAGGCGCTGCGCGCCCGCGGCCTGCACGCCGCCCTCCAGGAGGGGCCGTACGAGCGGGCCTCGTCCCGGCACAGCCTGGCCCGCCTGGAACGGGAGGCAGGCCTGCTGTCGCGGTCGGCGCAGAGCCTGGCCGCCGTACGGGACGCCCTGGCCACCCCGGGCGACGGCGCACTGCGCCACTGGAAGGAGGTCAGTTTCGGCCGCTTCATCGCCGAGGAGCACTACCGGCTCGCCCTCGCCCTGGCCGACGCGGGCCGTCCCGAGGAGGCCCGTGCCCTCCTCACGGCCGCCGACGCGATACGCGGCGCGCTCACGGAGAACGCCGCGAAAGGCGTCCGCGAACGGGCCGAGCGGACCGCTGCGCGAGTGCGCGAGCTCGGCTGAGGACGGCACGGTGGTGCGCCCGGTCCGCCCGGTCCGCCCGGTCCGCCCGGTCCGCTCGGGCCGCTCGGGCCGCTCGGGCCGCTCGGGCCGCCGTGACACCGTGGAGTCGTGGAGTCGTGAAAGCGCGAGGTTAGGCTTCGGGGATGCGCGTACTGATCGTGGAGGACGAGCCGTACCTGGCGGAGGCCGTCCGTGACGGTCTGCGGCTGGAGGCGATCGCCGCCGATATCGCCGGCGACGGCGACTCCGCCCTGGAACTGCTCAGCGTCAACTCCTACGACCTCGCGGTCCTCGACCGGGACATCCCCGGCCCCTCCGGCGACGAGGTCGCCCGGCGCATCGTCGCCTCCGGCAGCGGCATCCCGATCCTCATGCTCACCGCCGCCGACCGGATCGACGACAAGGCCTCCGGGTTCGGGCTCGGCGCCGACGACTACCTCACCAAGCCCTTCGAGCTGCGGGAGCTCGTCCTGCGGCTCCGGGCACTCGACCGCAGGCGCGCGTACGCGAGGCCCCCGGTCCGCGAGATCGCGGGCCTGCGGCTCGACCCCTTCCGCCGGGAGGTCTTCCGCGACGGGCACCACGTGGCGCTCACCCGCAAGCAGTTCGCGGTGCTCGAAGTCCTCGTCGCCGCCGAAGGCGGGGTCATCAGCGCCGAGGAGCTGCTGGAACGCGCCTGGGACGAGAACACCAACCCCCTGACCAACGCCGTGCGCATCACCGTCTCCGCACTGCGCAAGCGGCTCGGCGAGCCCTGGGTCATCGCCACGGTGCCCGGCGTCGGCTACCGGATCGACACCGGCGCGGACGCCGCGGGCCGCGGCAGTGCCCCTGCGTAGACGTCCGGGGCTCACCGCAAGGGGCGCACGGCGGCCGCGGTCGGTGCGGGCAGCTCCTCGGGGGATGCGCAAGATCAAGCACTGCTACGGTGGCCCGCATGCCATCGGTCAAGCAGTTCCAGGTCACCTTCGACTGCGCGGAACCCCAACGCGTCGCGCGTTTCTGGTGCGAGGTGCTGGGATACGTCGCACCGGAGCCGCCCGAGGGGTTCGCCACGTGGGACGACTTCAACGGCTCGCTGCCGGCTGAGGACCGGGACGCCTGGTTCTCGTGCGCCGACCCCACGGGAGTGGGACCGCGCATGTACTTCCAGCGCGTTCCCGAGGGCAAGGTCGTCAAGAACCGGATGCACCTGTGCGTGCGGGCCGCCACCGGTCTCGTCGGCGAGGAGCGGCTGGCCACGCTGGAGGCCGAGTGCGCACGGCTGCTCGCGCTCGGCGCGGTCCGCGTACGCCTGCTGGTCGCCGACGAGGAGAACGAGTCGTGCATCGTGATGCAGGACGTCGAGGGCAACGAGTTCTGTCTCGACTGAGCCCCTCCCGAACGCCCTCCCCCGCACGGCGGTTGCCGGACGGCCCCTAACATGGGCCCATGCCCCACACACCGTCACGGGTCGAACTGAGCCCGCTCACCCTCGCCGACCAGGACGAGTTCTGCTCGCTCGTGCGGGCCAGCGTCGAACTCCACTCACCCTGGATGCGGTTGCCCAGGACGGCGGAGGAGTTCCGGACCTGGATGGACCGCTTCAGCGACGGCACCAACCTGGGCTACCTGATCCGCGTCGTCGAGACCGGTGCCGCTGCCGGCACCGTGAACATCAACTCCGTCATCCGGGGCCGTTACCAGGGCGCGTCGCTGGGCTATGCGGCGTTCGCCCCGTCCGCGGGGCGGGGCTACATGACCGAAGGCATCGCCGTCACCCTGCGGCACGCCTTCGACGACCTGCGGCTCCACCGGCTGGAGGCGAGCATCCAGCCGGCCAACAAGGCGTCCCTGGCCCTGGTCCAGCGCCTGGGATTCCACTACGAGGGCCTGTCGCCCGCCTACCTCTACATCGACGGGGCCTGGCGCGACCACGAACGCTGGTCCATCACCGCACCGTCACCGTGGACCCCCGACCCGTCACTCCCCGAGGTCTAGGTACGTCCTCCGCGATCATGTTCGGTAGCATCCGGCCCATGGCGATACGGGGGTGGCGGCTGGGCGTCACGGCTGCGGTGGCGGTGCTGGCGGCGCTCTGTGCCTCCGCTCCGGATCCCCTGCAGCTCGTCCGCACGGCGTCGGACCTCGGTCCCCTGCCGGCCGACCGCTACGGCTTCACGACACGGGACTACGGGCGATCGCAGCGCGCGACGGCGTTGCTGGTCCGGCAGTGCATGGCGGACAAAGGTCACCCGGACTTCCCGCTCGACCCCCGCGACCCCCGGGACATCACGGGCACCACCGCGGTCGGCATCGCGGTCGGCACCGACTACGGCGTCCTCGACCCGGACGCCGCACGCCGCTGGGGCTACGGCTGGGACCCCGCGAAGGACGCGGCCGCCCGGCCGAAGGGCCGCCGCATGACCATCGCGGAGTACACGGACCTGCCGGAGTGCAGGAACGAGGCGGAGCAGCGAGTGGGGCGCGGCGTCGACTTCGGGGAGGACTGGCTCTACGCGGTCAAACGCGGTCTCGAGGTCGGCACGGCGGTCGAACGCGACCCGCGCGTCCGCGCCGCCTGGGACGCCTGGTCCCGCTGCGTGGCGGCACGAGGATTCACCCGCTACCCGGACCCCGTCGCGGCGTACACGGACGACGCCTGGCGTCGGAACGCCGACGGCAACACCCGCCACACGGAACGCGAGAGGGCCACGGCCGTCGCGGACGCCGGCTGCAAGCGCCGCCTCCACACGGCCGAGATCTGGCACGCCGTGCAGGCGCGGGAGCAGACCGCGGACATCGCACGGCACCGCGACCACTACGCCGCCGCCCAGCGGGCGATGCGCAGGTACCGGGCCAACGTCGACACGGTGCTGCGCGATCTCGGGTAGGGCCACAGGTGGTCCCGCGCCCCGGCCGCCGGCCCGACCGCCCGGCCATGACGGACCCGTGGTTCAGGAACGGTGCCGGACGAACCGAAGGCGGGCGAAGGACTCGCCCTCGCGGGGAGCGCGGGCCCAGGAACGGGTGATGAAGGTCGGCAGCCGCCCCTGGGTCAGTGCGAAACGCGGCAGCGACAGCCCGAGTTCGACGTACAGGGCCTCCAACGCGCGCCGCTCGCGATCCCGTTCGGGCTCCTCCGGACGGAACAGCCGTGTGGGCTCCAATGCCTCGGGTATCCCGCCGGAACGCTCGATCTCCGTACCCCGCACGGTGAACGCGTAGAGCTCCTCCCCTCCCTCGGCCACCGACACGTGGAACGCCGCCGGGCGGCCGCCCGGGGACCAGCTGTCCGGTTCGCGCCACACCACCACCGCGCGCCCGGACGAGGACGCCGCCGCGGCAGGGGACACGAACCGCTCCCCGAGTCGCCCGTGGGAGTGACCGTCGAAGGCGAAGGCCCATCCCTCGGCGCTGCGGCCGGTGGCCACCACGATGCGGTCCTCCCAGGGCTCCACGCCTTGCCGATCCTGGGGATCCGGCGCCCGCCAGGGCACCATGCGCGGGTGGACGGGCGCGCTCAGTCCGGCCCCCTCCTCGCCGATCATGCCGGGCAGTCGGGCGGGGTCCACCCCTTCGGCCCAGACACAGCGGTATCCGTCGAACGGCTGCCCGTGCAGCGCGGGTTCCATCAGCCAGGCGAGACCCGGCGGGTCGAGGTCGGGCACGGGCTCAGGCGCGGTTCCCGTCTCCCCGGCCCGCGGCGTCGAAAGGATCTCCCACCCGCGTTCCGGGGTGACCAGCGGCCCCAGGACCGGATCGGCGAGCAGGCCGATCGGGACGATCAGCTCGGGTCCGGGCGCCTCCCACAGCGGGAGCGCGTCCCGCAGGATCCGCCACGCGGCGTCGGTCGCGCCCCAGCGGGCCGGCTCCCGGGCCTCGGCGACGGCCCGGCCCCACGGGCCGGGGGGCGCGTAGCGGTGGGTACCGTCCCGCATCTCGTCCGGTACGGCCCTGGCGGCCTCCCGGCCGGCTCCGCCGGCGGTCATCGTCACGAGCCGGCGTTCGTCGTCGCCCGCCCGCCGTCCGCCGCGTGCCGGCTCCATGGCGTCCAGCGGCAGGACCTCGGACAGGTAGCGCGGATCGGGCAGCAGGTGGCCGTAGTGCCGGGACTCGCGCGGGGACAGCAGGTGGCGGATCTGCTGCAGCAGGACGACGCTGCGCGGCCGGGCGAAGGACCGTGCCTCCTCGAGCAGGGGCAGGGCCTCCTCGTACCGTCCGCGAAGGGCCAGCAGGCGCGCCTCCTCCACGTGGGCGTCCTGGGCGCGCGTGGTCGCGTTCACGAAGTCCGGCCTGTCGGACCGGCTCCCGTGGAAGCCGCGGTACCCGGCCTCCATGTAGGCCCGGAACGAGGGGTGGCGGACCGGGTATTCACCGCTCCATCCCTTGAACACCCAGAGCGCCCACTCCCCGTCCTCGTCGAGGTCGCCGGGGTCCAGCAACGCGTGCGACATGTCGGACTCCGTCTCCAGCCGCAGCGCCCGGCGCCACATGCCGGCCCTCAGGACCTCCACCTCGCTCGGGTCGTCGCCCAGTTCCTGCTCGTACAGCGGTGACATGTCCATCGGGTCACGGAACCAGTCGATCTCCGCGACACCGCCGAGCCGGTACACCCCCGCCGTCTCGTCCACGTGCCACCCGTCGCTGACGGCCAGGAACCCCCGGTACGAGGGCGGCAGCCGGCACCCCAGCCGCTCCTCGGCCGCGGCGATCACCGCCTCCCCCGCGCCGGGCCTGCCCGGGTCCGCGGCTTGCCCGCCGTCCTCGTCCCCGCCGGCGCGCGGAACCCACTCCTCGCGCCAACGCCCCAGGAACCTGTGCCAGTCGAACCCCTCGCCACCCATGACCGGATGGTCTCACCCGCCACCGACATGACGCCCCGACCACGGATGCCGTCCGCTCACGCCGGCGCACCGTCCCCGCCGGGCAGCGACCGGGCCACGCCCTCGACGGAGGACCGGGACCTCACGACCCAGGCCTCCACGTCGAGGGCCATCGAGGGGAAGCACCTCGTGATCCGGGCGGCCGCATCGACGAGTTCGTCCAGCGTATCGACCAGAACGGTCTCGGTCAGACCCATGACCACGGCCGCCCGGAAGGGGTCGTCCGACACCAGCCACCGCCGGGCGACGTCGAAGATGCCCTTCCCCTCGTCCTCGACGATCCAGGAGAGGGACATCAGTTGTTCGGAGAGGTATCCGGGCGGGAGACCGGGAGCCCTGTGGTCGACCAGGTAGGTCATCACCTGCTCGATGTCCATGGCACAGCCTCCTGCTGACGCGGGCCCCGGGGGCCGACCGGTACCGCATCCTTCCACCCTCCGCCCGGTCCCGGTGCTCACCGCCCGGTTCGCTGCGGCTCGCCCTTGGTGTCGCCGGGGGCGGAACCGTCCTGCGCGGCGCCCGGTGGGACGGCGTCCCGGGGAGGGGTGCCCCCGGCGGAGCGGGTGTCGTGCCAGGAGACGGCGAAGGTGACCGCGAGGACGGTGATGATGAAGCTGAGCGACGCCCAGACGGGGACCTTGTAGAAGTCGGTGAGCAGCAGCTTCACCCCGACGCCGGCGAGGATGACGCCCAGGCCGGTCTGCAGGTGGCGGAACCGGCGGGCGGCGCCGCTGATGAGGAAGTACGCCGCGCGCATCCCCAGCAGTGAGAAGGCGTTGGCGGCGAAGACGACGAAGGTGTTCTGGGTGACCGCGAAGATCGCCGGGATGCTGTCGACGGCGAAGACGACGTCGGTCGTCTCGATGACGACCAGTGCGGCGAGCAGCGGGGTGACCGCCCAGGCTCCGTTCACCCTGACCAGCAGTCGCTGGCCGTGCAGCCGCTCCGTCACGGGAGCCACGCGGCGCAAGGCACGCAGCACGAGGTTGCGGTCGGGGTGGACCTGGGCCGCGCCGTGCCGCAGTACCTTGACCGCGGTCAGCAGCAGGAGCGCGCCGAAGACGTAGATGGTGGCGTGGAAGGCATCCAGCAGCGCCGCGCCGACCAGGATGAACACCGCGCGCATGGCGAGCGCGCCGATGATGCCCCACATCAGCACCCGGTGCTGGTAGCGGTCGGGGACGCCGAAGTATCCGAAGATCAGGGCGAAGACGAAGATGTTGTCGACGGACAGGCTCTTCTCGATGAGGTAGCCGGCCAGGTACTCCTCGGCCAGGACCGGGCCCTTCCAGAGCAGCAGCAATCCGCAGAAGCCGAGTCCCAGCAGCACCCAGACGACGCTCCACACGGCGGCTTCACGCAGGGAGATGACGGTGGCCCGGCGGTGGACGACGAACAGGTCCAGGACGAGCACCACCGCCAGGAAGGCGATGAGGACGATCCAGGCGGTGACCGGTATGTGCATACCGGCCGCCTTCCCGGCTTTACCACCGCTTTAACCATTTATGGCTCATTGCGTACTATGGGAGTTCCCCGCGCGAGGGGTACCGCCGCGATGCGCCGAACCGCTGGGCAACTACCCCGGCGCGGCCCGCCGGTCGGCGCCGCCGGCTCCCGGGCGTCATACGTCAGCCGGCCGCGGGGCGTGGGGCGCGCAGATGGGCGCGCCGGGCCAGCTCCTCCTGCTCGACCAGGGTGAGCATCGGCTGCCCGGGCGCGCACAGCATGGTCACGACGAACTCGGTCCGCGCGTCCGTCAGGGCGTTGCCGTCCTGGTAGTGGATCACGTCGCCGCCCGGTTCCCAGAAGCTCTCCCCGGCCTTGATCACGCGTTCCGGCTCGCCCTCGAGCTCGAAGAGGACCGCGCCCTCGACGACGTAGCCGAAGGCCGGCCCCGAGTGCCGGTGCGGCGGCACACCGGGGTCACCGGGTTCCCGCCATACGACGATGGTCATCGCCGAGGCGCCTTCCGGGACGAACGGGGGCCTGACGTCCTGGAGCGTCTTCAACTGCGTCTTCCACACCTCCGAGCGCGGCTGCCCGCCCACCCGGCCTTCCGATTCCCTGTCCGACACCGCACCGCACCTCCGTAATGCCGCTGTTCACGCACGAGATGGGGCCGACTGGACGTCGGCCCCATCGGTTCCGCTACCTTCCGCCCCCACCGCCGTGACCGCCACCGCCACCGCCACCGCCGTGGCCGCCGCCACCGCCACCACCGTGACCGCCACCGCCGTAGCCGCCACCACCGTGACCGCCACCGCCGTAGCCACCACCACCGTGACCGCCACCGCCGTAGCCACCGTCACCATGACCGCCGTGGCCGTAACCACCGTGGCCGTAACCGCCGTGACCATGACCGCCGTGGCCGTAACCGCCGTGACCATGGCCGCCGTGGCCGTGGCCGTAGCCCCAACTTCCGTCACCCCAGCCGCCGTGGCTCACGGCGGACACGGGCGCGCTGGTCGGTGCGGCGACTGCCGAGGAGGCCGCACCCCCCAGGGCGAGCGCGAGGCCGGCCATCGCGGCGAGGGGCCACCTGGGAATACGCATGACACATCTCCCTTGCCAGGTTGGTTCCTGGGCCTGGAGGCGCGGGACCACTCGCGGCTGTCCGCCCGAGCGGCCCGGGCCTGGTCGCGGGGAATCGGAGCCCCGCAGGTCAACTACTGATGCATAAATCGATGCTTATCGCCACATTCTCACCAGAACCATGCTCTGTCCGTGATGGCGTGGAGTCAATACACCCACGCGCCACGGCGGGCACCCCGGAGCGGTCCCGCCACCCGTCATGCGCCGGCGTCGTCCGGTTGGGGCGGCGTCGTCTTGACCGGGAGGTCCAGACGGAGCCGGTAGCCACCGTCGGCGGTCGGGCCGCAGGTGAGCGTGCCGCCGAGCAGCGCCGCGCGCTGGCGCAGTCCCGTCAGGCCGTAACGGGCACTGGGCAGCGGGATGGTCGGCCGGGTCGGGGCGCCGTTGGTGACCGTGAGGTGCACGGTCTCACCGCTCCGCCAGAGGCGGATGGCCGTGGCGGCGCCCGGGGCGTGCTTGCGCACGTTGGTCAGGCCCTCCTGGACGGTGCGGTAGAGGGCGCGCTGTACGGAGGGGGCAAGGTCGCCGGGAAGCTCGTCGGTCAGCCTGGCGTCGATGCCGCTGCCCGCGATGAGGCGCTCCAGGTCGGCCAGGGACGGCTGCGGGGTCAGGTCGGTGGGGCGGTCACCGGCGGCGCGCAGCACGCTGACCATGTACCGCAGCTCGTCCAGGGTCTGCACGCTCAGCCGGCGGATCGTGCCGGCGGCGTCCTTGGCCTGGACGTCACGCGTACCGACCTGCAGGGCTCCCGCCCGCACGGCGATCAGACTGACCTGGTGGGAGACGACGTCGTGCATCTCCCGGGCGAGCTGCGACCGCTCGGCGGCCAGCGTGGTCTGGGCGATCAGCAGCCGTTCGTGCCGGCGGGCCTTGGAGATCTCCGCGATGCGCTGCGAAAGATCCCTGCGGGCCTGCACGAGCTGCCCGAGGAAGACCGCCGCAGCCGCGGTCGCCGCGGTGTAGCCCAACGTGACCAGGTCGTCCCCCGAGACGTTGATGTCCGGCGCGAGGTCACAGAGCGTGAACGCCACCACGCCGACGGCCAGGACGACGCGCCGGCGCGACACCGAGGCGAGGGTGTACAGCGCCGCCAGCGAGGCGAAGATCGCGTCGGAGAAGAACACGGCCGGCAGGGTCACGAGGAACGTCACCAGCGGGAAGCCGTGCCGCAGCAGGAGCGCGAAGGCCCCGCCCAGCGCGCACGCCATCTGCAGGGGTTCGTCGACGTGGACGTGGACCCACACGTCGAAGAGCGCCACGAGGACCAATGCGCCGTCGAGCACCGCGGACGGCGGACGCCGGAGATTCACCTGACCTCCTGGTCCCTGGACGGCCGCGCGCCGCCGTTCACGACCATAACAGTCGACAACGGACGAAAACGCACCACCGCTCGCCGCGGAGGAACCGGTCAGAGACGGACCGCGGCGTTCCAGCCGGCCAGGATCGGCAGGACGCGCGCGGTGGAGGAGTCGGGTTCCGCGGTGTAGACGACGAGGCGCTGATCGGGCTCGTGGGGTGCGCAGACGATCTCGATGTCGAAGGTCAGCAACCCCGCGCTGGGGTGCTGGACACGCTTGGCCACCGACGTGTGGTCGCGGACGGCGTGGTCGTCCCACCAGCGGGCGACATCGGCGTCGGTGGCGCGCAACTCGTCGACGAGCGCCACGAGGCGGGCGTCCTGCGGACGGCGGGCGGTCTCCCGGCGCATCGTGGCGACGGTGGCCGACGCGAAGTCCTGCCAGTTCACGATCCGCTCGCGGGCGACCGGGTCCTGGAACATGAAGCGGACGAACGACGTACCCGGCTCCAGCGGACGCCCGAGGACCTCCATCAGCAGCCCGTTGCGGGCCAGCACCTCGCCGCGGTGGCCGAGCAGCAGCACCGGGACGTGGTCGAGCGTGCGCATCACCCGCAGCAGCCCCGGGTCGGGGCGCTGGGCCGCGGCGGTGTGCGCGGTGGCGGCGCGGCGCCGCGCGGTGGGTGCGGCCAGGTCCCGCAGGTGCGCGCGTTCGACCTCGTCCAGGCGCAGCGCCCGGGCCAGCGCGTCCAGGACCTCGTCGGAGACGTTGGCCTGGCGGCCCTGTTCGAGACGGCTGTAGTAGTCCGGGCTCAGGCCCGCGAGGACCGCCAGTTCCTCCCGCCGCAGGCCCGGTACGCGGCGGGCCCCCGGGAAGGCCTCGATACCCGCCTGGGCGGGGGTGAGGCGGTCCCGGCGGGAGCGGAGGAACGCCCCCAGCGCGGCGCGGTCACGTGGCATGGCTCCAGGGTAGGCGGGCCCCCGCCGCCCTGGGTGGTCCCGGCATGCCCAGGTACGTCCTGACCTGGCCCGATGCCGAGGGTCCGGCTTAGACAGGGAGCCATGGACACTTCCCTTCACACCATGGACGGCACACCCTCCACCCCCGGCTCCCGGCTGGCCGGCCGTACCGCCGTGATCACCGGCTCGACCAGCGGTATCGGCGCGGCCACGGCCCGCACCCTGGCCGGCGAGGGCGCCCACGTCGTCGTCAGCGGCCGCCAGGGCCCCCGCGGGCCGCAGCTCGTCGACGAGATCCGGCGGGCCGGCGGCCGGGCCGACTTCGTCGCGGCGGACCTGACCGGCGGCTACGAGGAACTGCGCGCCTTCGCCGCCCGGGCCACCGAGGCGCTCGGCGGACGCGTCGACATCCTCGTCAACAACGCGGGCATCTACCCCGCGACGCGGACCGAGGACCTGCCGGACGCGGATCTGGACGCGATGCTCGCGGTCAACGTCCGCGCACCCCACGTCCTGGTCGCCGCGATGGCGCCGGCCATGGCCGAGCGGGGCGGCGGTGCCGTCGTCACCATCGGCTCCTGGATGGCCCGGGTCGGCAGCCCCTACGCGGCGATGTACACCGCGACCAAGGCGGCGGACGAACAGCTGACCCGCAGCTGGGCCGCGGAGTACGGCCCGCGCGGCGTACGCGTGAACGCCGTCGCCCCCGGCGCGACCCTCACGCCGGGCAACGAGGCGGCCCGCGCGGAGCTCGACGCGCTGACCGCCACCACCCCGGCGGGCGTGGTCGTCCGGCCTGAGGACATCGCCAAGGGAGTCCTGTACGTCGTCAGCGACGACGCGGCCATGGTGCACGGCATCACGCTCTACGTGGACGGCGGGATCTCCGCCACCCGCCCGTCCTGACCGTCGCGCGCACGCGTCACCGGAGGCGCTCGGCCGGGGTGTCCCGCCGAGCGCCTCCGGCGTTCCCGGTCCGGGGGGGGGGGGCCCCGCCCCCCCCCCCCGCACCCCTGTTCGGCCCGCGCGGGCCCGATTAAAGTCGTTGGGGGTTTAGGGGGGGCTAATATATCGGGGTGGGGGCCGGGG
>NZ_JBEXYN010000071.1:0-26611 GCF_040630935.1 Streptomyces sp. NPDC005722 | reverse complement strand
TGCTGCTGTCCCAGCCGGACAACGGTGAGCAGGCCCTCGAGATCACCGACATGCTGATCCGCTCCGGCGCGCTGGACCTCATCGTGATCGACACCCACGTCCGGGGCACCGGCGGCTGCCGCGTCCGCGCCGTCACGAGCAGCGCAGGAGCCGGCGCGGCCCGATCCCGTCGTCGTGGATGAGCCGGATCTCGGTGTCGGCCATGCCGTCGTACCCGCTCAGGCACGAGGCGTCGATCTCGTCGCCGGCCAGGGAGATGGCGATCCGCTTCGCCTCCATCGCGTCGTCCGCGCGGTCCACCACGTAGTAGAGCCAGGTGGCGATCGGTCCCCGCGCGCAGACCCGGAACCCGACCAGCCACTTGTCCGCCGGGGTGGCGCGGCACACCGAGATGTCCGGGCACCGTGGCGCGAGGGAGCACCCCACATGGCCGTGTCCGGGTGTTTGCCCGAGTCCGGACGCGGCCCTGACGATGTGCAGCATCGCGCGCCTCCTCAGACGTCGGTCGTGCCCGGTGGCACACGAGAAGAAGTTGACCCGTCTACCACTTGACCGGACAGCCCTCCGCGGTGTGACAGGTGCCGCGGGCGAGGCGAGGGCGGGGGCGCCCCGTTCGTGCGGCCGTGCCGGGCACGCCGGCCCCGGGCGGCGCGTCGTGGACGCGGCCCGGGAGCGGACGGCGCGCCCTCATCCCCAGGCGCCGGCGATCTGCCGGGTCGTCGCGTTGAGCCGGTTGAACAGGTTGGTCACGCCGATCATCAGCACGATCGCGGCCAGCTGCTTCTCGTCGAAGTAGGTGGCGGCGGTGTCCCACACCTCGTCACCGACCGCGTCGGGGCGGTCGGCCAGCCGTGTCGCGGCCTCGGCCAGCGCGAGCGCCGCCCGCTCCTCCTCGCTGAAGTACGGGGCCTCCCGCCAGGCCGCGACCGTGGCCAGGCGCTCGTCGTCCACCCCCGCCTTGCGGGCCGTCCTGGCGCCGCCGTCGACGCAGGCGCTGCAGCCGTTGATCTGGCTCACCCGCAGGTGCACCAGCTCCAGCGTCTGCGCGTCGACCCCGCCGGAGTGTGTGGCCTTGATCAGTTCCTGGATGGGCTGCATCGCGCCGGACAGGACCATGGCCGGGTTCTGCATACGGGACTGCATCGTGGTTCTCCCTCTTCCGGTTCGGCGCCCCGTTCCCCGGGGCGTGACTCCATGACAGCGCCCGGGACTTGCCATGGCGACGGGGGTGGGACACCGTGGGACACCCCGCACCGCCGTGTACAGCGGCGATGCGGCTGCGACGGGTTGGTCCGGGGTGGGACAGGAAGGCGGGGGACGGGTGGTCGCACAGCGGCTGACGGCGGAGGACGACGCACCGGAGGAACTGGCCGCGCGGCTGCGCATGCTCCAGGAGCTGTCCGGGCGCGGGGTCCGCGCCCTGGCGCGGGACACGGGCCTGAGCTCGTCGTCGCTGTCGCGCTACCTCGCCGGCCGGACCGTGCCGCCCTGGCCGGCCGTCGTGGCCCTCTGCCGCCTCGTCAAGCGCGACCCGCGGCCCCTGCGCCCCCTGTGGGAACGGTCCTCCAGCCCCCTGCCGGCGCCCCCGAGGACCAGCCGCCAGGTCCATCCCCCGACGCCGCTCGCGTCGGCCCCGCGCCCGCCCCGCAACGACCTGCCGCGCGACGCGCCCGACTTCACCGGACGCCGGTCCGAACTCGCCGCCGTGCTCGACGCGGTCGGCGGCAGCCGGGTGGTCGCCGTGGACGGCATGGCAGGCGTCGGCAAGACCTGCCTGGCCGTGCACGCCGCGCACCGCCTCGCCGCCGACTACCCCGACGCCCAGCTCTACCTGGACCTGCACGGCTTCACCGAGGGCCGCAGGCCGCTCGACCCCGACCCCGCGCTGCGGGCGCTGCTCGCCGCCCTCGACGTCCCCTCGGAGCGGGTCCCGCAGGAGGGCGTCGAGCAACTGGCCGCCTGCTGGCGGTCGGAACTGGCCCACCGGCGGGCCGTCGTCGTCCTGGACAACGCCGCCGACGCCGACCAGGTCCGCCCCCTGCTGCCCGGCGCGGGCTCCTCCGTGGCCCTGATCACCAGCCGCAACCGGCTGCTGGGCCTGGAGGAGGTGCCGCCGGTCTCGCTGGACGTGCTGACGCCGCAGGACAGCGCCGAACTGCTCGCCCGTGCCAGCGGCGAGCCCGCCGGCACCGAGGGGCGGCTGGCCCGCGACCCGCGGGCGGCGGCCGAGGTGCTGCGGCTGTGCGGCAACCTGCCGCTGGCCCTGCGTCTGGCGGCGGCGCGGCTGCGTCACCGGCCGGGCTGGACCGTGGGCGTCCTCGTCGAGCGGATGGCGGAGGGCCCGACCGAGTTCGACACGGCGTTCGCGATGTCCGTGAACCAGCTGGACCGCACCCAGCGCCGGCTGTTCCGGCTGCTGAGCCTCCTTCCGGGGGCGAGCTTCGACGAGTACGTGGCGGCCGCCCTCGCGGACACACCGCTGCGCGACGTCCGGGCGGTGCTCGAGGACCTGCTCGACGCGCACCTGGTCCAGCAGCCGGCGCCCGGCCGCTACCGGCTGCACGACCTGGTGCACCGCCACGCGCTGCGGGCCACCACCGAGCAGGACCCGGCGGCCGAGCGGGAGCGGGCGTTGCGGCGGGCGCTCGACTACTACGTGCACGCCGCAGCGGCCGCCGACGCCACCATGCCCCTGCTGTCCCGCAGCCGCGTGCCCGGCGCGGGCCCCGCCCCCGCGGAACTGCCGCGGTTCAGCGGCAAGTACAGCGCCATGGCCTGGTTCGGCACCGAGTACCCCAACCTGCTGGCCGCCTTCGAGGCCGCCCTCGCCGCCGGGGCCGACGCGCACGTGTGCGAACTGCCGCGCTTCATGCGCTCGTACTTCGCGCGGCGCTGCGGCACCACACAGCTCAACGTCCTCTTCGAGGGCTCCCTCGCCGCCGCCCGGCGCCTGGGCGATCCGCGGCAACTGGGCGAGGCGCACAGCGACCTGGGCTTCGCGCGCTACAACGCGGGACGGATGGCGGAGGCCGCCGCCGCGTACGAGGCGGCCGCCGTGCTCGTGGCGGAGACGGGGGACGTCGCGGCCGAGGCCGAACTCGCCATGCGGCGCGGCTACCTGGGCTGGGACCAGGGGTACGTGGAAGAGCCGCTGGAGCTGTTCCGGCTGGCGGGGAAGCTCTACGCGGACGCCGGCAGCCCGATGGGCACGGCCCACGCCACCGCCTACGAGGCCTGGGCCGTGCTGCAGTCGGGGCACCGCGAGGAAGCGGCGCTTCTGGCCCGCCGGGCGCTGGAGGTCCCGCACGACGACCCCGCGTGGGCGCCCGCGCTGACCGCGCTCATCACCCTCGGGGTGGCCTTGGCACACGAGGAACCCGAGGCCGCCTCCGGCCATCTGCACCACGCCCTCGCCCTGGCCCGCGAGGACGGGCACCGGCACAACGAGGCATGGTGCCTGAACTGCCTCGGAGTCGCCCTGCGCCGCATGGGCCGCTACGAGGAGGCGCTGGCCCGCCACCGCGAGGCGTTCGCGCTGCTCGACGAACTCTTCGAGGAGCAGTGGAAGATCCACTTCCTCAACGGGTACGCGGAGACCTGCCGGCTCGCGGGCCTGCCGGAGGAGGCCCTGCGGCTGCACCGCCAGGCGCTCGGCCTCGCCCCCCGGCTGGGGTACCGCTCCGAGGAGGCGAAGGCCCACGAAGGGATCGCGGCCGTCCTCGACGCCACGGATCCGTCCGCCGCCGCGGAGCACCGCGCCGCGGGCCGGGCCCTCCTGCGGGACGCCGGCCCGGACGTCCGGAGCGCGGTGCCCCAGCCCGCGGCGGGGACGTAGGGGAAGGCCGTGGACGGCTTCGACGTGCCGGACCCCCTGCCGATGCCCGGCGCGCCGCCGCGGCCGGTCAGCGGGGCTTGTCGGGGGAGGCGGAGGAGGTGAGGGAGGCGAGCGCGGCTTCGCTCGGGCTCCCCGGTTCGGGGGTTCCCACGTGCAGCAGTTGCCCGGGGGCGTCGACCACTTCGAAGGTCTGGTAGGTCAGCTCGACCCGCCCCAGCGCGGGGTGGACGAACACCTTGAAGGCCCGGGGCAGGCTGCCCACGGTCCGGTCCTCCCACAGTGCCGCGAACTCGCGTGAGGACTGGGTCAGTTCGGCGACGAGACCGGTGATGCCGGGGTCGTCCGGGAACCGCCCGGCGTTCAGCCGCAGCGCGTACACGGTGCTGCGCCGCAGCAGTTCCCGGTCCGTGAACACCTCCCCGCCGCGCGGGTGCCCGAACAGGATGCGGGGCATGTTCCGTTCGGCCCCGAAGGGCGCGAGCAGCGCCTCGGCGACCGGATTCGCGGCGAGGACGTCGAAGGCCGGGCCGAGGACGTAGGCCGCGGCGTGCGGGAACGCCCCGAGCAGCTGCAGCAGTGCGGGGTGCACGCGCCCGGGGAGGTCGTCGCCCACGAGCCGGGGGGCGAGTCCCGCCAGCTGGTGGAGGTGGCCGCGGGCGTCCGGCGTGAGCTTCAGTGCCCGGCCGAGGGCGTCGACGACCTGGGCGGAGGGGTTGCGTTCGCGGCCCTGCTCGAGGCGGGCGTAGTAGTCAGCGCTCACCCCCGAGAGCACGGCGACCTCCTCCCGCCGCAGCCCGCGGACGCGTCGCCCGGAGCCCCCCGCGGCCAGTCCCGCGGCGGCCGGCTCCACGCGCGCCCGGCTCGCGCGCAGGAAGGCGCCGAGCTCGTTGTCGCGCGGTGGTGTCATGCCCTCGATGCTAACCGCGCGCACCGGTGCGCCGGGGGCCGGGCGGCGTGCGGATGCCGGCGGGTGGGTGTGCGGCACCCAGGTTCACGGACCCTTCCTCCTGTTCCGACAGCGCGGTCGGATGGAGGGCGCGGCGGGTCGCCGCCGTGATCACACCTTCGAGAAGCGAGAAGCAGGAACCACCATGTCGACGAACCCGAAGACCGTCCTGATCACCGGTGCCACCAGCGGCATCGGCGAGGCCACCGCCCGCCGTCTCGCGCTGCAGGGCCACACGGTGCTCCTCGGCGCCCGGCGCACCGCGCGCCTGGCCGCGATCACCGACGAGTTGCGTGCCGCCGGCGCGCGCGCCGCTTACCGCGAGCTGGACGTCACCAGCCTCGACTCGGTGCGTGCCTTCACCGCCGCCGCCGTGGAGGAGTACGGCCGCGTCGACGTGCTGGTCAACAACGCCGGCGTGATGTCCCTCTCGCTCCTCGCCGACCTGCGCGTCGACGAGTGGGAGCAGATGATCGACGTCAACCTCCGCGGTGTGCTCCACGGCATCGCCGCGGCACTGCCCGTGATGCGGCGGCAGGGGGCCGGGCACATCGTGAACGTGTCGTCGGTGTCCGGCCACCGGGTCGACCCGACGGCCGCCGTCTACAGCGCCACCAAGTTCGCCGTGGCCGCACTCTCCGAGGGCCTGCGCCAGGAGAGCCGGGACGTGCGGGTGACGGTCGTCAGCCCCGGCTTCACGCAGAGCGAGCTGACTGAGCGGGGCGGCTCGGAGGAAGCCCGGGCCGCCGCCCACGCGGCCGCCCAGCAGCTCGCGATCCCGGCGTCGGCCATCGCCGACGCCATCGCCTTCGCGATCGACCGGCCGGCGGACGTCGACGTGAACGAACTCGTCGTACGTCCCACCGCCCAGGGCTGAGCGGGTGCCGGCCACGCCGCCCCGCCCGTCACCGGGTGGGGCGGGCGCCGGACCGGCGTTCTTTCCCGTCGCGGCGGGCGTGAGCGTACGGCCTCCCGGGCCCCCGACGCCGGCCGGCCGGGCCGCCGGGGCTCAGCCGCGCCGGTGCGGGTCCCCGGCGCCGTGCTCGCCGCGGGTGCGCCAGGACCCGGCGCGAGGCTGCGGCCGCGCCTCCGGTGGCGGCTGCCGCCTGCGTACCCGGCGTCCGAAGGTCACGGCCGCGACGAGCACCACCACCAGCACGATGCCGACGACGAGCGGCACCGCGCCGACGAGGTGGTCATGGGTCAGGGCCAGGGGCATCCGTTCCGTCCGCATGGGACGCGGCTACCCCTCGGCTCCGGATGAACGCATGCCGTCGTCGCCCGGGTGCCTCACGTTCGCGCCGATGACGAGCACGTGACCTCCGCGGCGGTCAGGCCGCGGGGGCGAGCTCGGCCCAGTGCGTGGCGCGACCGGTCGCGCACTCGCAGCGGTCGCCGTGCGCCGCGGCGACCTGGTCCACGATGGTCAGGCCCCGGCCGTGTTCGCTGTCGCTGCAACTGGCGGCCCACTCCCCGATGGAGGCGGCCGGTCCGCCGTCGCTGACCTCGACGCGGACCTGCCCGTTGCCGCGTCCGTGGTCCAGGCGGAGCACGATCGGCGGCCGGGCGTATTCGACGGCGTTCGTGACGAGTTCCGAGACGACGAGCAGCGCCTCGTCGGTGGTGGCCGCCGACACCTTCCAGCGCTGCAGGGTTTCCTTGGTGAGCCTGCGGGCCTGCGCGGGGGCGTCGGCCCGGTAGGAGAGCGTCCAGCATTCTTCCCGGGCCGGCAGGCACTGCCGACCCGGCAGCTGATCCGCCACGACGGTGTCCATCCCCATCCCTCTCGTTGTACCTGTGGGTACAACAAGGCGGGGGTGCCGCCGATTCCGCGGGCCGGACGCTACGCGCCGGGGTCGCGCGGGCGCAGCAGGGCACCGACGCCGTCGTCGAGGGCGAGGGTCGCGCGGGGCACCACGACGAGCTCCGCACCGGTGCGTGCCGCGGCGCGCAGCAGGGCGGCTCCGGCGGGTTCCCCCGGCCCCGCCCGGAGCCGGTCCGGGGGCGGGGGCGGGTCGTTGACCAGGACGGCCGCGGCCCGCGCGTCCCGCAGGGCCGCGACGACGGCCGCGGTGCCCTCGCAGGCGGTGCGGTCCCGGGTCCGCTGCGCGAGGTACGCCTCCAGCCGGGCCTGGTCGGCGGTGTTGAGCCGGCCGCCCAGCGCGCGGGCGAGGTGTTCCTCCAGCACGGCTTCGTCGGGCGTGCCGCCGGGTTCGCCGGCGACCGTGACCGTGGCGTTCCCGAGGCGCTCCGGCATGAGGCCGGCCAGCACGTCCGCGGTCCGCGGGTCATCGGGGTCGCGGCCCAGCACGAGCACTTCGGCGGCGCCGCGTTCGGCGAGGTCGGCCAGGTCACCGGCGAGCGGCGGCGCGGCCTGGGGCCAGTCCTGCGCCGGTACGGTCTGCCGGACGGCGGGATCCGTGTCGGGGCGTCCGGCCGGCCAGCGTCCGGTCCGGGCGGTGACCCGGATGCCGTCCCCGTCCCCGGTGCGGCCGACGAACAGCGCCAGGTACGGGATGTCCGGCGCGCGCTGCACCACCAGCGGCAGGGCGTCCGGCAGGGCGTCGAGCTCGGCCCGGTCGCGTACCGGCGGCTCGGGCAGTTCCTCCGCCAGGACCAGTTCCCCGCGCGTGGCGAACAGGGCCTGGCCGTGCCGTCCGGGGAGGTCGTCGTCGATCCCCACCGCGGCGTGCAGGGCGTGGACGGTGGCGGGGTCGGCGCCGTGGGCGGTGAGGTCGTCGCGCAGCCGCCGCCAGCGCCGTGCGATGACCCGGTCCGCGTCCTCGACGTCGCGGGAGGTGTCCAGGTAGGCGCTCGCCCACGGGCCCGGCCGGTCGAACAGCGGTTGCAGGAACGACAGCTTCATCAGGGTGCCTCCCGGGACGGGCGCCCGCGGCCGGGAGGCGTGCGGGGCCCGTGCGATCGGAGGGTGCGCCGGCGACCGGTGTGCCGGACCCCTCGAGCGTCCCCGTACCCGGGCGGTGATCCCTTAAGCGTGGCGGCGCGGACAGCGGGCCGCCCGGGCCGCCACGCGGCTCAGGAGAGGCAGCCGACGTGTGCGAGGGCCTGCCGGAGCAGTACGCCCTGACCGCCCTGCATCTCCTGCTGCAACTGCGGCGACGACGCCTCCTGCGGGGTGAACCACACCAGGTCGAGGGCGTCCTGCCGCGGGTGGCAGTCGCCCGCGACGGGGACGACGTAGGCCAGCGACACCGCGTGCTGCCGGGGGTCGTGGAAGGGGGTCACGCCCTGCGTCGGGAAGTACTCCGCGATGGTGAAGGGCTGCGGGGAGACCGGGATGCGGGGCAGCGCCATCGGCCCCAGGTCCTTCTCCAGGTGACGGACGAGCGCCTCGCGGACCCGCTCGTGGTGGAGCACCCGCCCGGAGACGAGGGCGCGGCTGACGCTCCCGTCGGGTCCGATGCGCAGGAGGAGACCGATGTGGGTCACCTCCCCGCTGTCGTCGACCCGCACGGGCACGGCGTCGACGTAGAGGATCGGCATGCGTGCGCGGGTCAGCTCCAGCTCGTCCGTGGACATCCAGCCGGGCGTGGTTTCGGTCATGTCGGCCATCGGGTGATCGTACGCGGAGAGAACGCCACGTGGGAGTGATCGACGGCGTGCGCCGCCAACCCGTCCGACGCGCCCCGTCAGGCCCGTTCCCCCGCCGCCCTGAGCTCGGCGAGCAGCGCGTAGAGGGTCGAGCGGGACGTCCCGAGGGCGCCGGCGACGACGGGCACGGCGCCGCGCCTCGTGAAGACCCCGGCCTGTTCGAGTTCGCCGAGGACGGCGAGGCGGTCCGTGCGGTCCAGGCGGTCGGCGGGGCGGCCCCGGGCGCGGATGCGGGCGGCGATGACCCGGTCCACCTGCCGGGTCCACCCCTCCTCCAGGGACGCCTCCTCCGCGGGTGCGGCGGCCGGGGCCCCGAACGCGGCCAGGACGGCGGCCGCCCGGTCCAGTGGTGTGCGGTCCAGGTGGACGCAGAGCACGGCCGACGCGGTGCCGTCGGCGTCGCGCAGCACCGCGCTGACGGAGGACACCCGTCGGCCGCCGGGGAGCAGCGTCTCCCGGGGGCCGTCGACGTCGTCCGCCGGGCGCGCAGGCGGCCCCAGTTCGCCCGGCAGCGCCCGGTCCCCGGCGGCGCGGCGCGTCACCGGGTTCCAGACGGCCAGGACGCGCTCCTCCCCGGCGTCGTGCAGGACCACCTCGGCGTGCGGGCTGAGGAGCCTGGCCACGGC
This sequence comes from Streptomyces sp. NPDC005722, assembly GCF_040630935.1. Taxonomy (NCBI): domain Bacteria; kingdom Bacillati; phylum Actinomycetota; class Actinomycetes; order Kitasatosporales; family Streptomycetaceae; genus Streptomyces; species Streptomyces sp. NPDC005722. The sequence goes on along the minus strand of NZ_JBEXYN010000071.1, from coordinate 17,592 downwards.
CTCGCAGGCCGGCCCCCACAGCGCGACGCGCGGATCGATGTCGTCGTCCACCCGGAACCCCTTCCTCCCCCGGGACCGTCCCCCGCTCCGGCCGTGGCCGCGGGGGAGGGCCGTCGTGTCTCGTGGCGGTGCCGGGAGGGCACCGTGGCGCTACGGAGCCGCGGGACGGTCCCTGAGCGCCCGCCACAGGATCCGGTAGAAGTCCGCGTAGCTGCGCTCCACGTGCACGGCCAGCGAGCGCGTCTCCTCGTGCCGCTCGCCGAGGCGGTTGATCGGCACCGTCATCGCCGCGTGGTGCTCGATGTGCAGGTTGTTGCCGTTGGTGAACCAGGTGCTCAGCCGACTGCCGCGGATCGAGCGGGTGTTGCGCAGCACGTCCGTCGTCTCCGTGTCGCACAGCAGGTGCTCCGGCAGCTCCACCAGGAAGTGCAGCGGGACGGCGAGCAGCAGCGGGAGGACCCACAGCCGCAGCACGTACTCGCCGTGGCCGAGGACCGCCAGGACGGCCGCGCCCGCCACCGCCGCGCCCAGCAGGGCGTGTTCGGTCACGATCCGCCGCCGCATCGCCGGGGCGACGTGCCCGAACGCGTACGTCCAGCGCCCCGTGACCGCGCGTACGACGTCCGCGCCGACGGTGCCCAGGCGCGGGTAGTCCAGCAGCCCGCGCAGCAGCGCCCGGAAGGTCAGCGGTCCCCGGGTGTCGAAGCCGAAGAACTCCGTGTCCTGCGGGGTGCCCAGGTAGCGGTGGTGCTGCAGATGGCGCACCCGGTAGTGGCTGTAGACCACGAGGAGCGGCATCCCCAGGGGCACGCCCACCAACCGGTGGGGGAACGCGCGCCGGAAGGCGGAGTGGTGCAGGCACTGGTGCTGCAACTCGACGGCGTGGGTGAACATGGCCGCGAGCACGACGATCCCGGCGCCCGCCGCCCACAGGTTCCGCTGGACGGCCAGCACGGCTCCGGCGCAGGTGAGGAGCGCCAGGAGGGCCAGCTTGCCGAGGAAGACCCGCTCGTCGGAGGACGCCACCCGCAGCCGTGCGAACAGGACGGCGGGAGCTACGGGCGGGGCGCTCTCGCGCTCGGGGAGGAGCCGGTCAACGGCCACTGAGCACCACCACGTGCGTACCGGGCACCAGGCCCTCGGAGCGGGCGGTGCGGAGCAGGCCCGCCAGCGCGACGGCCCCGGCGGCGGTCGGGAAGGCGCCGTACCCGGCCAGCGCGTCACGGGCGTCGCAGAGCTCCCGGTCGTCGGCGCCGAGGACGGTGCCGCCGGTGGCCGCGATCGCCGTCATGGCCTCGTCGCCCTGCAGGGCGTGCCAGTTGACGAGCGGCTGGTTGTGGTCGGTGGTGGAGACGGACTCCGGCGGCAGGGTCCGGTACGGGCCCGGCCAGCAGGTCACCATCGGGTTGTTGCCGGCCGAGCCGACACCGTTGATCACCGTGTCCCAGCCGAGCAGCTCCAGTTGGCGCCGTACCGCGATGGCGGTCGTGCCGTTGCCGACGGGCAGCCAGATCGCCGCGGGCGCTTCGGGCATCGCGGCCCGCAGCGCGGACACGACCACGCCGTGGCCCTCGAACACGGCCTCGACGTAGGGGCCGTCCACGTTGCCGTCGACGCAGTCCCCGGTGGCGGCCAGCCGGCGGGACTCGTCCACGGCGTCCTCGTAGGCCCCGTCCACGAGGTGGACGCGGGCGCCGGCGGCGCGCATCGCCTCGCCGCCGTCGCTCCAGCCGGAGGGGAGGACGACCGTGCACTCCACGCCGGCGACCTGGCAGGCCGTGGCCATGGCCCGCCCGTAGTTGCCGCAGGTCGCGATGGTGACGTGCCGGTGGCCGTCGGCCACGGCGCGGGCCACGACGGCGCGGGCGGCGGGCTCCTTGTGGCTTCCCGAGGCGTAACGCGTCTCGTCCTTGACCAGGACCCGGGCGCCGGGCACCAGGGCGGAGACGTCGATGAGGGGGGTGCCGAAGGCGTCCGAGGGCGCTTCGGCGGACAGCGGTGCGGGGGTGGGCATGACGGTTCCTTCGGGGGTGGTGGAGGGACGTGCCTCCGGCGCCCGGCACGGTCGTGACGGGCACCGGCGTGCGGGGGTGTCAGACGCGGGCCGCGGCGAGCTGGGTGTCGGCGTGGCCCTGGAGGTCGTCGAGGTCGCCGAGTTCCGCCGGGGGCAGGGCGTCGGGCAGGTCGTCCTCGAGCAGGCGCAGCCGGGGGTTCGCCCAGCCGCGGGCCGCCCAGCCCAGCTGCAGCAGTCCGCTGACGACGACGAGCAGCGCGAGTCCGCGGCCGGGCCCGGTGCCGAGCAGCACGCCGACCGTGTCAGCCAGGGCGCCCGCGGGCTCCAGGAGCGGCTTCACGTAGTGCTCGGCCAGGGGGCCGACGACCAGGTAGCCGAGCGGCATGGTCAGCATCATCAGCGTCATGAAGATGGCCAGCACCCGGCCCTGGAGTTCCAGGCCGACCTTGGTCTGGACGAGGGCGATCCAGTGGCCGTCGGCCAGGGACTCGCCGAAGGCCAGCAGGAACATCCCGGCGACGATCAGCGCCGGGCTGTCGAAGCCGACCATCACCATCGCCAGGCTGGCCACCGCCATCGAGATGATCATGCCCTGCGCCCTGCGGGCCGTGCCGCCCCACAGACCCATCACCAGGCTGCCGCACAGGCCGCCGACACCGGCGGCGCCGAGGGCCGTGCCCAGCATGAGGGGGGACTGCTCGATGAGCAGCATGGGGGTGATGACCGCGAACCCGAGGGTGTAGAAGGCGTGGTCGATGACGAAGAAGCGCAGCGCCGCCCGGAGCCCGGGCCGGCGGGCGATGTAGCGCCAGCCGCCGGTGATCTCCCTGCCGAACGACTCGTCGCGGCGGCGGAAGAGGGTGTCGGGGAAACGGACCACCAGCAGGGTCACGACTCCCGCCGCGAAGCTGCACACGTCGATCATGATCACGCCGGAGACGCCGATGACCCCGATCAGCCCGGCGCCCATCATGGGCGCGAAGACCGTCCCCACCCCCACGCCGAGCTGGCTGATGCCGTTCGCGTGGCCGAGGTACCGCTTGGGGACCAGCTGGGCCACCGCGGCCAGGTAGGCGGGGCGCTGGAAGGCGCCCGCGACGGAGGTGACCGACACGGCCAGGTAGACCTGCCACATCTCCAGGCCGCGGCCGAGGACGAGCAGGCCGAGCCCGCCCATCGCCAGGCCCGCCACCGCGTCGCTGGTCAGCATGATCACGCGGCGGTTCCAGCGGTCCGCCACCGCGCCGGCCAGCGGCCCGGCGAGGATGCCGGGGAGCATGCCCACCGCGTTGACCACCGCGAAGTCGGCGATCGAGCCGGTGCGCTGGTACACCCAGATGCTCAGGACGAGGGTGCTGAGGCTGCTGCCGATCATCGACAGGAACTGCCCCAGTGCCACGACGGCGAACCGGGACAGGCTCGGTTCGGTGCCCCTGGCGGCCTTGACGCCCTCGGCGCGTTCCGCCGGCCGCCCGCCCGGCGGAACCGGCCCGGCCTCCCCGTTCGCGACCCCCCGCCCGGCGGACCGGGCCCCGTCCGGCGGTGTGGCGTCCTGCGCGGCGGGTGGCTCCTGCCACCGCTCGGCGTGCTCCACCAGCGTCCGGGCCAGCGGTTCGGCGTGCGTCTTGACGAAGAAGTGGCCCGCCTTGGGCAGCACCGCCAGGGAGACGTCGTCCGCGAAGTGCTCCCACTCGTGGTGGCGTTCCTGGTACAGCTCGGTGACCCGGTCCCGGGAGCCCACCACGCTGAGCACCGGGGCCCGCAGCCTGGTGGCCGCGGCGTCCTGGTAGGCCCTGGTGTAGTACTCCTCGGCGTCCCGCGCGTCGTGCCGCACGTTGCGCAGCACGAACTGCTCCTGCTCGGGGTCGTCGAGGTCGGTGAAACCGCCCCGCGCCCGCAGGTAGGAGAGGTACTCCCGGTCGGAGGTGAGCCAGTCGGTGGGCAACAGCCGGTACAGCCAGTCGAAGAACCGCCCGGGCAGCCGCGCCGTGGGGAAGCTCGCGCCCAGGCCGACGCCCACGACGTCGACGCCCGCGGCCTCCGCCTGGCGTGCGACCTCCAGCGTCACCGCCGTGCCCAGGCAGTGCCCGTAGAACAGGACGGGACCCTTCACCTCGCCGAGTTCCGCCACCACCCGGGCGGCCACCTCGGCGCCCGGCAGCAGCGCGTCGTCCGGCCTGCTCATGTCGTGGCCCGGCAGCTCGACCGCGTACAGCCCCCACTGCGGCGGCAGTTGCTCGGCCAGCGGCCGGTACGCGACGGCGCTGCCGCCGGAGAACGGCACGGCGACGACCGTGACGCCGCCCGCGCCCGGATCGGCGTCCTGCCCGGACAGCCGGTGCAGCAGCGGTGCCGGCTCGGCCCCCTGCTCCTCGCCGCGCTCCGCGCGGTCCGCGAGCAGCGCGGCGAGCGCGCGCACCGTCGGGGTGCGGTACAGCTCCACCAGCGCCAGGCCGGGGTCGATCTGGCGGACGATCCGCAGCGCCGCGAAGGAGTCCCCGCCGAGGGAGAAGAAGCTGTCGTCGATGCCGACGGCCTCCTCCGGCACGTTCAGCGTCGCGGCCCAGATCGCCGCGATGCGCCGCTCGGCCGCGTTCCGTGGAGCGGTGCGCGCCGGAGCGTCGGAGGCGTCGGGCGGGGCCGGCAGGGCGCGCCGGTCGAGCTTGCCGTTCGGGGTGAGCGGCAGCCGCGGCAGGAACACCACCCGCGCGGGCACCATGTGCGTGGGCAGCCCGGTCGCCAGGGCCTCGCGCACCGCCGCCTCGGTGAGCACGGCCTCCGGCGCCGTCACGAGGTAGCCGACGAGCTGCGCGGCCCCGGAGGGCAGGGTGTGCACCGCGGCCGCGGAGGCCGCCGCGCCGGGCAGCGCACCGAGCGCCGCCTCGACCTCGCCGAGCTCCACCCGGTAGCCGTTCACCTTGACCTGGTCGTCCAGCCGGCCGAGGAAGTCCACGGTGCCGTCGCGGCGGTAGCGCGCACTGTCCCCGGTCCGGTACATGCGCGCGGTGGCGTCCGCGCCGTCCGCGCCGTCCGGGGCTGCGTACGGGTCGGGGACGAACCGCTCCGCGGTCAGCTCCGGCCGCTCGTGGTAGCCGGGCGACACCCCGGCGCCGCCCAGGTGGAGTTCGCCGACCACACCGGGCGGCACCGGCGCCCCGTACGCGTCCAGCACGTACACCCGGTTGTTGGGGAACGGACGGCCGATGGGCAGCGGCGCCTCGGCGGGCAGGTCGTCGACGTCCCCGTCGAAGTACACGTTGTCGACGGTGACCTCGGTGACGCCGTACGCGTTGACGACCCGGTTGCCGGGGCCGACCAGACGCTGTGCCCGCTGGTACTCGCGGACCTGCCACTTCTCGCCGCCGCCGATCAGCAGCCGCACGAAGTCCAGCCGCTCCCCGGCCTGTTCGGCGTGGGCCAGCAGCGCCCGCAGCACGGCCGGCACCAGCTCCGTGCACTGGACGCCCTCGTCGCGCATGAGCGCGTACAGCTCCGCCGGGTCCAGCAGCGTCTCGCGCGGGACGACGACGAGCCGGCCGCCGGTGCAGTGCGCGCGCAGCGTCTCGCCCACGAACATGTCGAAGGAGAAGCTCGCGGCCTGCTGGTACGTCCAGTCGGGGTCGAGGTCGTAGGCGCGCTGCCACATCGCCGCGGCGTGCACCAGGTTGCGGTGGGTCACCACCACGCCCTTCGGGCGGCCGGTGGAACCGGAGGTGTAGATGACGTAGGCCGGGTCGTCCGGCGTCCCGGCGGGCACCGGATCGGCGTCCGCCGCGGCGTCGACCAGCGCGGCGTCACGGTCGAGGGCGAGGACGGCCGTGCCCCCGGGGGCGTCCGGGGCGCCCTCGAGGTCGAGCCGGGTGACCAGCGCCACCGGTCGGCTGTCCTCGAGCATGTAGCGCAGCCGCTCGCTCGGGTACGCCGGGTCCAGCGGCACGTAGGCGCCGCCCGCCTTGAGGACGCCCCACATCGCGGCGAACAGGTCGATCCCGCGGTCCAGGCAGATCGCCACCCGCTCGCCCGGGCGGACGCCGCGCTCACGCAGCAGGTGGGCGATGCGGTTCGCCCTCCGGTTGAGCCAGTCGTAGCTGACGGTCCGCGGGCCCGAGGTCAGCGCGGGCGCGTCCGGCCGCCGTGCGACGCAGCGTTCGAAGACCTCCTGGAGGCTGTGCGCCGGGGGGATTGCGGCGGCGCTGTCGTTCCAGGTGTGGAGGACCGTGTGGCGCGCGGCCTCGCTGAGCAGCGGCAGTCGGCCCACCTCGGTGCCGGGTGCGGCGGCCGCGGCGTGCAGCAGGGTGAGCAGGTGGTCGACGAGGGCCTCGACGCGCTCGGCGTCGAAGAGTTCGGCCGCGTAGTCGACGGTCAGGACCGGTCCGCCGGCGGGGAAGTCCAGGCCGATCGCCAGGTCCGCCATGGTCGCGGCGGGGGCCTCGTCCCCGGCGTAGGAAACGAGCGGGTCGCGCGGTGCCGCCGTGTTGTGCACGGTCACGCTCACCCGGCTCAGCGGGTCGTGCCTGCCCGCGCCGGGCCGCCGCACCGCCGCCGCGATCTCCGGCAGCGGCAGGGCCTGGTGCTCCAGGTCGCGCAGGACCGCGTCCCGGACCCGGCCCAGCAGCGCGGCGAAGCTCGGCTCGCCCGTCAGGTCGCCGCGCAGCGGCAGGATGTTGAGGACGGAGCCCACCACGCCGTCCAGCGCGGGATCCTCCCGTCCCGCCACCGGGGCCAGGACCGTCACGTCACTGCGCCCGCTGTACCGGCCGAGGACGACCTGCACACCCGCCAGGACGAGCATGAAGAGGCTGACCCGGTGTTCCCTGGCACACGCGTCCAGCAACGCGAGCGAGCCCGGGTCGAGGCCGCGGGTGACCCGGCCCGCGCGGTGGCTCGCCACGCCGGGCCGCGGACGGTCCGCGGGGAGTTCCAGGTCCAGGTCGGCGCCGTCGAAGCGGTCGCGCCAGTAGGCCGCGAGCCCGGTGTCACCGGACGCGGCCGTCGCCTGCCGGGCCACCTGCGAGAGGCGGTCGGGTGCGGCGCGGCGCGGCTCGCGCCCGGCGCTGAGGTCGCCGTATACCTCGGCCAGCGCGTCCCCGAGGACGCCCACGGACCAGCCGTCGAAGACCAGGTGGTGGACGGCGAGGAGGAGTTCGTCGCCGTCCGGCGTCCGCAGCAGCACCGCGCGCGCCACCGGGCCGCGCTCCAGGTCGATCCGCTCGGTCACGATCCGGCGCCGCTCCTCGGCCGCCCGCGCCCGTGCGGCGTCCGGTGCCAGGTCCCGCAGGTCGACCTCGCCGTACGGGACGGTCGCGGAGCGGTCGACGTCCGTCACCGGCCCGTCGCCGGCGTAGGGGAAACGGGACACCAGGGCGGGGTGGCGGGCGGCCAGCACGGCGAGGCACCGGGGCAGCAGCCCGGGGCGGACGGGCTCCGCCCACCGGTAGCGGATGCCGAGGGTGTGCACCGGCAGTTCGGGACTCACCTGCTCGGCCATCCAGAAGTCCCGCTGCAGCGCGGTGAGCGGGAACCGCGACGGCTCCTCGGCGGGTTCATCCCCGTCGTGCGCGGCAGCGGCCGGCACCGCGGCGGGGAGGACGCCGGCGACCTCGGCGAGCGTCGGCGCCGCGTAGAGCGCGCTGAGCGTGAGGTCGGCGCCGTGCGCGTGCCGCAGCCGGCTGATCATGCGGATGGCGGAGAGCGAGTCGCCGCCGAGGGCGAAGAAGTCGTCGTCGGGGCGGATGTCACCGGCGCCGAGCAGTTCCCGCCACACGGCGGCCACGAGCGCCTCGGGCGACGAGCCCCCGGCGCCGTCCTCCGCGACCGGGGACACCGGCGGCGGCATGGCGGCCAGCGCCGCGCGGTCCACCTTGCCCTGCACGGTGAGCGGGAAGGCGGCGTGCACGGAGAAGACGGCGGGCACGAGGTAGTGCGGCAGCCGGGCGGCCAGCTCGCGGCGGACGGCGTCGGTGCCCGGCGCTCCGTCCCCGGTCACGAGGTGGGCCGCGAGCCGCGGCGCGCCCGCACCGGTGTCGACGAGGACGACGGCGTCCGTGACGCCGCGCACCTCGCGCAACGCGTTCTCGACCTCGCCCGGCTCCACGCGGAAGCCGCGGATCTTGACCTGCTGGTCGAGCCGGCCCAGGTACTCCAGGCCGCCGTCCGGCAGTTGCCGCACCCGGTCGCCGGACAGGTACTCCCGCCGTCCGTCCGGTCCCTCGCGGAAGCGGTCCGCGGTCAGGTCGGGACGCCCGAGGTAGCCGGTGGCCACCCCCGCCCCGCCGATGCGCAGTTCGCCGGGCTCGCCCGGCGCCGCCGTCGTACCGTCCTCGGCCGCGACCCGCACGGTGACCCCGGACAGCGGCGTGCCGATCGGCACGGGCCCGTGGCCGGTCCACGTGGTGAGGTCGGCGGCGGTCGCCACGACCGAGGTCTCGGTGGGGCCGTACGTGTTGAGCAGCCGCACCCTGGTGCCGGCCAGCGCCTGCCAGCGGGCGACCGCCTTCGGGTGGACCGCCTCACCGCCGATGACCACCGTGCGTACCGTCGCGGGGAGCGCCGCCTCGCCGCGCTCCAGCGCGCCGACGAGCTCGTGCCAGTACGCGGTCGGCAGGTCGAGGACCGTGACGCCGAGTCCGGCGCAGCGGTCCAGGAAGACGTCGGGACGGCTGATCATGTCCTCGTCCCGGACGACGACCGTGGCGCCGGCGGCCAGCGGCGGGAAGATCTCCTCCACGCTGGCGTCGAAGCTGAGCGAGGCGAACTGCAGCACGCGGTCGGCGGGGGAGAAGCCGTAGCGTTCCCCGGCCGCCCGGCAGAAGTGGGTCAGGGCGCGCCGCGGGACGACCACGCCCTTGGGCCGGCCCGTCGAGCCCGAGGTGAAGACGACGTACGCGGGGTCCTCCGGCGCCGCGGCCGTGCCCGGCAGGGGCGCGGTCCCGGCGGCGTCCACCGCGAGGACCGGCGTCCCCGCCGGGAGGGAGCCGACGGTCCCGTCCGTGCCGCCGGCCGGGACCAGCACCACCCGCGGCGCGGCCTCCTCGACCATCGCCGCCAGCCGCGCCGCCGGGTAGCCCGGGTCGAGCGGCACGTAGCCGGCTCCGGCCCGCAGGACCGCGAGCATCGCCGTGACCGCGTCCCGGCCCCGGGGCAGGCACAGCCCCACCAGGTCCCCCGCGCGGACCCCGTTCGCGTGCAGCGCCCGCGCCAGCGGGGTGACGGCGTCCAGCAGTTCGGCGTAGGTCGAGGTGCCCGTCCCGTCGACGACGGCCGGGGCGTCAGGGGTCCGCCGTGCCTGTTCCTCGATCGCTGCGAGCACGTCCGTCGGCGCGTTCGCGACGGTGCCGAAGGTGACGGCATCGGCTGCCGCGGGTCCGGCCGGAGCGGCCGGGTCCACGGCCGGTGTAGCGCGCACGCGATCTCCCTGGGAGCTGTCCCTGTACTGCGGCGCCACCGAGCGGAACGCCTCGGTGAATTTGTGGTATCTGCGCGACGATCATGTGAATGATCTCGGTCACTTCGTCTGCGATCACGTGAATGGCGCGTGGTGAAAAGGCAGTTGAGGCAAATGCGACGCCGTGACGAATGGTCATTTTGTGGGGGGTGCCGGATCCGTGCCGCGCGGGTCGGCCGCCGGCCGGCCCGGCGGTGCGATGCTGGAAGCGGTGGATCATCGCCCGCGGAGGGAGCCGGCCGGCGGTCGGCCCGAGGGAAAGGCGGCTACTGCGCATGGACCTGCGGCAGATGGAAGTGGTCGTCGCGGTCGCCGAGGAGGGCGGGTTCACGGCGGCCGCCCACCGGCTGCACGTCGTGCAGTCCGCGGTGTCCGGCACCGTACGCGCGCTGGAGCGGGAACTGGGCAGCGCGCTCTTCGAGAGGACCACGCACCGGGTGTCGCTGACCCCGGCGGGGGAGGCGTTCGTGCCCGCCGCCCGTGCGGCGCTGCGCGCGGCCGAGGAGGCGCGTGCGGCGGTCGACGCGGTCCGGGGCGAACTGCGCGGGCTGGTGACCGTCGGCATGATGCAGGGGGTCTGGGCCGGTCTGCACCAGGCCCTGGGACGGCTGCGCGCGGAACACCCCGGGGTGACCGTCCGCCTGCGGCAGGCGGCCGTGGCCGACATCCGGCAGGCGCTCCGCGAGGGCACGGTGGACCTCGCCGTGGTGGCACTCGACCGGCAGCAGCAACGGGGGCTGGTGACGCGTCTGCTGTCGCGCGAGCGGATGCTCCTGGTCTCCCGGCCGGGGCGCGGCTTCGCGGCGGACGACGTGGTGACCTTCGAGGAGGTCCGCCGCCTGCCCTTCGTCGACTTCCCGCCCGGATGGGCGATCCGCGCCGAGGTGGACCGGGTCTTCCGGGCCGCCGCCGTCGAGCGGACCCAGGTGTTCGAGGTCAACGACATCGTCGCCGCGGCCGAGCTGGTCCGGCACGACCTGGGGGTGTGCATCATGCCCGCCTCGATCGCCGCCCGCTTCCCCGACCTCGCCGGACGCCGGTTCGAGCGGCACGCGCCGTCGTGGAAGGTCATGGTGGTGCGGCCGGGAGGGGAACCGGCACCCGCCGTGGAGGCGCTGCTGCGGCACATCACCCCCGGCACGGCCACCGCGGGACACGGGTGACCGGGCGTGCGGGCCGGGCCGGGTGCTCCCGCTGGGCCGCGCGCGACCGCCCGCCCTGCCCGGGGCGCAGCGCAACGGACAGGGCGGGCGGTGCGGTGCGGGCGGTCAGCCCGAGGGCTGCGGCGCGGCCGGGTTCCGCGGGCCCTTGCGGCCGGCCCGCCACTCCGTCGCCCAGTAGCCGAGGCCGATCAGGGGGAGCGCCGCCCCCAGGGCGCTGACCGCCGTCCACCCGGCCGCGTGGTAGGCCACCGAGCCGAGCTGCGACCCGAGCGCGCCGCCCACGAAGAAGAGGGCGATGAAGGCGCTGTTCAGCCGCGACCGCGCGGCGGCGTCCAACTGGTACACGGTGTGCTGCCCGAGGATGAGCGTCGTCTGCACGGCCATGTCGATCAGGACCGCGGCGAGTGCGACCAGGACGATGCTGTGCTGCCCGAAGCCCGCCACGGCGAAGGCCACGGCCGCGCCGCCGAGGGCGGTCCCCGTGACGGGGCGGACCAGCTTGCGGTCGGCCCAGCGGCCCGCCAGCGGGGCGACCGCGGCGCCTGCCGCGCCGACGAGCGCGAAGACCGCGACGCCGATCTGCGAGTAGTGGAACGGGCCGGTGAGGAGGAAGGAGACGGTGGTCCAGAAGGCGCTGAACGCGCCGAACAGGGCCGCCTGGTAGACCGCCCGGCGGCGCAGGGCCGGGTGCGTCCGCACCAGCCGTGCCGTGGAGAGCAGGACCTGGGAGTAGGGCAGGGAGGTCGTGGGGGCGTGCTGCGGCAGGGCGGCGCGCAGCGCCAGGGCCAGCAGCGCCATCAGGACCGCGGAGCCGAGGTAGACGTAGCGCCAGCCGGCGAGGTCGGAGACCAGGCTGCTGACGGTACGCGACAGCAGGATGCCGGCGAGCAGCCCGCTCATCACGCGGCCCACGACGCGCCCGCGGGCGTGGTCGGGCGCGAGGCCCGCGGCGAACGGCACCAGGATCTGTGCGACGACGGAGGTGGCACCGCTGACCAGGGACGCGACGAGCAGCACCGGGAAGGCGCCGGCGGTCCCCGCCACCGCCAGGGCGACCGTGGTGACGGCCAGCAGGACCGTGACCAGCCGGCGCTTCTCCAGCCGGTCGCCGAGCGGGACCAGCAGGACCATCCCCGCCACGTAGCCGATCTGGGTCACGGTGATCAGCGCGCCGGCCGTCGCCGTGCCCAGGTGGAAGACCCGGCTCAGCGACGCCAGCAGCGGCTGGGCGTAGTAGAGGTTCGCCACGGTCATCCCGGAGGCGACGGCCAGCAGGGCCACCAGCCATCCGGGGACGCCGTGGGCGGCCTCGGTGGCCTTGGCGGTTATCGGACGCCGTGCGCAACGGGCCATGCGGGGACGGGACACGAGGGTCCTTCTCGTGACGGGAACCGGCGGCGCGGTTCGGACGGGAGGAGCGGCGGGCGGGCGACTGCTCGTGCTGCCCGGATGACTGCTCCAGCGTCCGCGCCCGGCGATTGCTTCCCCGGCGACGGAGATGGATCACGATGTCTGTCATCTCCGGCGGAGATGACGGCCTCACCGGCCCGCGGGGTGGTCCTCGGGCGGCGCCACCTCGAAGGCATCGACGGCGAGGAGGTCGTCGGCCGCGGCCGCGTCCGCAACCGCGTCCGCGACCGCCGGCCGCGCGAACGCGTCCCGCCGCAGCAACCGGGCCGCCCCGATGACCGCGGGCTCGGCGTACCGGGCCGCCAGGGGCCCGACGACGACCAGGATCAGGACGTACGCGGTGGCCAGCGGTCCGATGCGCGGTTCCACGGCCACGGCCAGGCCCGCGATGACGATCGAGAACTCCCCGCGCGCGACGAGCGCGCCGCCCGCCCGCAGCCGGCCCCGCGCGTGGACGCCCGCCCGCCGGGCGGCGTACCAACCGGTCACGACCTTGGTTCCCGCGGTGACCACCGCCAGGGCCAGCGCCGGCAGCAGCACCGGCGGGACGGCCGCCGGATCGGTCGACAGCCCGAAGAACACGAAGAAGACGGCGGCGAACAGGTCGCGCAGCGGCGTGAGCAGACGTCCCGCGCCCTCCGCGACCTCACCGGACAGGGCGATGCCCACCAGGAACGCGCCGACGGCCGCCGACACCTGCAGCTTCTGGGAGATGCCCGCCACCACCAGCGCCAGTCCGAGCACGACCAGCAACAGCATCTCGGGGTTGTCGGACGAGACCGCCCTGCTGATCAGCCGTCCGTGCCGCAACGCCAGGTACAGCACCGTGCCCACGGTGCCGAGGGCGATCGCCAGCGTCACGCCGCCGGCCGCGAAGCCGAGGCCGGCCAGCAACGTCGTCAGCAGCGGCAGGTACACCGCCATCGCCAGGTCCTCGATGACCAGGACGCCGAGCACCACGGGCGTCTCGCGGTTGCCGAGCCGGCCGAGGTCCGTGAGGACCTTCGCGGCGACGCCCGACGACGAGATCCAGGTGACCCCGGCCAGCGCGACCGCGGCCACCGGTCCCCAGCCCAGCAGCAGCGCCGCGACCGCGCCCGGCACCGCGTTCAGGACGAAGTCCACCAATCCCGAGGGGTATTGGGCGCGCAGGTTGCCGACCAGCTCCGAGGCGCTGTACTCCAGGCCGAGCAGCAGGAGCAGCAGGACCACGCCGATCTCGGCCCCCACGGAGATGAAGTCCTCGCTCGCCGACAGCGGTACGACGCCGCCGTGCCCGAAGGCGAGACCGGCCAGCAGGTACAGGGGTACGGGCGACAGCCCGATCCGGCCCGCGAGGCGCCCGATGAGGCCGAGTCCGAGGATGACGGCCCCGAGTTCGACGAGCAGCGCGGTGGTGTGGTGCATCCTCAGCGCCCCGCCACGATCGCGGCCAGGGCGTCCACGCCCTCACGCGTGCCGACCGCCACGAGGACGTCCCCGATGGCCAGCCGGAAGTCCGGGCCCGGTGAGGGGTGCGCGCTCGTCCGCCGCAGCACCGCCACGACGGAGGCCCCGGTCAGCGTCCGGGCCCGGGTGTCGCCCAGCGGCCGCCCCGCGTACGGCGACCTCGAGTCGACCGGGATCTGCTCGGTGACCAGCCCGATGCCGTCCGTCCGCACGGCCTCCAGCGGGGTCGGGTCCAGCAACCGCGCCAGGCCGGCGGCCTCCTCGGCCTCCAGCGGGACCGACATCCCGCAGGCGTCGGGATCCTCGGCTTCGTAGAAGCCGAGGAACCGTCGTCCGTCCTGGTGCACCACCACCGACAGGTTCCGTCCGGCGCGCGTGGTCACGTCGTACTGCGTCCCGATGCCCGGAAGGGTCGTCCGACGTATGCCCATGTCCTGCCTCCCGGGCGAGCCCGCGCGTCCCGCCGCCGGCGGGGTGCTCCGACCAGCGGCTTTTACGTCCGTATTACGTTCAACCGGACGGTTCTATTCCGGCGGGACGACGCAGAGGTGCGGGCCGGGGGCTGCCGGCTGCGGGAACGGGCGGCGGGCTGCCGACAGGTCACTCCTCGCCGGAGAACCGTTCCCACGCGGACTGGCGGGTGATGCCGAGGGCCTCGCCGATCCGGGTCCAGGTGACGCCGCGGCGCCGCAACTCCAGTACCCATGACCGCAGATCGGCCTCGGCCCGGTCGATGTGCGCCGCGACGCGCGGGATGTGGTCCAGCATCTCCGGGTCCGTGAGCGACGCCCACAGGGGTGCGGGCGGCAGGGCCGTGGTCCCCAGGGTGCCGTCGATGATCGAGGTCGACAGCGCCACGCATTCGTCGCAGATCTGCACCCCGGGGCCCGCGATCAGCTTCTGGACCTCGCGGTCCGGCTTGCCGCAGAAGGAGCAGTGGGCGAATTCTTCCCGGGTGGCGGAGGGCGTCACGTTTCACTCCCATGGCGTCAGGGTTGTCCTGACAGCCTAGGGTTGTCAGGACGACCCTGACAACCCTGCCGGGCCGGCGTCCGGGTGCGCTCCGTTCGGCGCGCGCGCCGGATCAGGCGGCGGGTACGGCGGGGGGCTGGGAGAGGGCCGCCTTGACGTTCCGCGTCTGTTCGTCGGCGAGGACCTCGAGGCGGTCGTGGGCCAGTGCCTCCAGGGTCAGCTCCGCCACGCTCGCGGCACTGATCTTCGGCGCGTCCGTCCAGGCGCTGAGCTCGGTGTCCACGAAGCTGCAGTGCACGCCGACGACGAGGGTGCCCTGGGCGTGCAGGCCCTTGCGCAGCGCGTCCGTCAGTGACCATTGCGCGGCCTTGGACGCGGCGTAGCCGGGGAACTGCGGCTGTCCGACCCAGGAGGCCAGCGACAGCATGTTCACCAGTGCCCCGCCGCCGTTGCGGGCCAGCACCGGCGCGAAGGCCCGCGAGACCGCCCACGTGCCGAAGTAGTTGACGTCCATGGCCTGGCGGGCGCCGTCGAGGCCGCCCGAGAGGAGCCCGCTCGTGGCGCCGCCGATGCCGGCGTTGTTGACCAGTACGGAGACGTCGCCCGCGGCCTCGGCCGCCGCGGTCACCTGTGCTTCGTCCGTCACGTCCAGCCGCAGCGGGACGAGGTCCGGATCGGTCACGCTCCTCGGGTCCCGGACGCCGGCGTAGACCTTCGCCGCGCCGTGCTCCAGGAGCGCCCGGGCGAACGCGTGCCCGATCCCTCGGTTGGCTCCCGTCACCAGGGCGACTGATCCCTTGATGTCCATTCGGCTTCCTTTGCGACACGCCCGCTCGGCAGGGCTCGTACACGGCTCGACAGCGCGGGCTCCCGAAGGCCCGCGCAACCAGGCTAACACCTGGATTTATTTATGAAAGTCAGAGCTGTGGCGTCGGTGGGGAAGGGGGCCGGGTGCGGGCCGGACGAGCCGTGCGGCCCGCCGTCCGGCGGGTCAGGGGCGGGGCCAGGGCCGTCCGGCGAGGCGTTCGATGTCGGTGTTGAAGCGCCTGAGGTACCCGGCGAAGGCGGCGATGTCCTGGTCCGACCAGTCGGCCATGACCTTGTCCAGGCCGCCGATGATGGCGTCCCGCTCCTCGTCGAGCAGGCCGGCGCCCCGCGCGGTGATGCGGAACTTGCGGGCCATGCCGCCCTCGGGGTCGGGGATGCGCTCCACCAGGCCGGCCCGCATGGCCGCGGCGGTCTGCCGGTTGAGGGTGGAGGTGTCGAGCGCGAAGGCCTCGCTCAGTTCGCCGATCGACATCGGCCCCTGGACCCGGATCCGGCTGAGGAGGATGTAGGCGCTGCGGTCCAGCGTTCCGGACCTGTGGCGCAGCAGTTCGTGGCGGCTGAGGAGCATCTGCTCGTACTCGACCTCGTGGGTGGACCTGCCCATGTCGCTTCCGCCTCCTGCCGTTCACCCGGCCGCCGCTGTGCGTCTGCGGCGCCCGCTGCCATCCTCGCACAGGGCGTGCACCAGCCACATCATGTGCGCGATGCACTTCCTATGTACGATGCACATCTACCCGAACGTACGACCGCCAGGCGAGGAGTGCCGTCATGAACGCCCCACAACCCACAGCCCGTACGGGGGGCGTGGTCGCCACGCTGGCCCTCGCCGGCATCACCGCCGCGATCATGCAGACGCTGGTCACCCCGCTGCTGGGGGAGCTGCCGCAGATCCTGCACACCTCGTCCTCGAACGCCGCCTGGGTGATCACCGCCACCCTCCTGGTGGCGGCCGTGTGCGTGCCCGTCTTCGGGCGCCTCGGCGACCTGGTCGGCAAGCGGCCCATGCTGGTGGTCTGTTCGGTGCCGCTCGTGGTCGGCTCGGTGGTCTGCGCCCTGTCGTCCTCCGTCGTGCCGATGATCGTCGGACGGGGTCTGCAGGGCATGGGCATGGGCATGGTGCCGCTCGGCATCGCCCTGCTCCGCGACGTGGTCCCCGCGGAGAAGCTCAGCTCCTCCATCGCCCTGGTCAGCGCGTCCATGGGCATCGGCGGCGGCCTCGGCCTGCCGATCGCGGCCGCCATCGCCCAGTACGCCGACTGGCGGGTGCTGTTCTGGGGGTCCGCGGGCCTGGCCGCCGTCGTCGCGGTGCTGATCTGGTTCTTCATCCCCGAGGTTCCCGCCGGCGCCAAGGGCCAGCGCTTCGACGTGCCCGGCGCGCTCGGCCTGGGCGCCGGACTGGTCTGCCTGCTGCTGGCCGTGTCCAAGGGCGCCGACTGGGGCTGGGGTTCGGGCACCACGCTGGGCCTGTTCGGTGCCGCCGTCGTCGTGCTGGCGACCTGGGGCTGGTGGGAGCTGCGCACCCGCGACCCGCTGGTCGACCTGCGCACCACGGCCCGGCCCCGGGTCCTGATCACCAACCTCGCCTCGGTCTTCGTGGGCTTCGGCATGTACGCCGGGATGCTGGTCGTCCCGCAGTTGCTGCAGTTCCCGAAGGCGACCGGCTACGGCCTCGGCCAGTCGATGCTCGCGGCGGGCCTGTGGCTCCTGCCGGGCGGCATCATGATGATGATCGTCTCCCCCCTCGGCGGAAAGCTGACCAACGCCCGCGGCCCCAAGTTCACCCTGATCTGCGGCGCCGTGGTGCTCGCCGCCGGGTACGGTGTGTCGCTGCTGCTGACGGGCACCGCCTGGGGCCTGATGCTGGCGGTCATGGTCGTCAACAGCGGCGTGGGACTCGCGTACGGGTCGATGCCCGCCCTCATCATGGGTTCCGTCCCGCTCTCGGAGACCGCCGCGGCCAACGGCTTCAACGCCCTGATGCGCTCGCTCGGCACCTCGGTGGGCGCCGCCGTGATCGGTGTCGTCCTCTCCCAGATGACCACGACCGTGGGCGGCTACACCTTCACCTCCGAGAACGGCTTCCGCACCGGTCTGGTGATCGGCTGCGGCATCGCCCTGCTCGCCGCGCTCGTCGCCGCGGCCATCCCGGCCGCCCGCGCCGCGTCCGGCGACGCGGCGGCCGCCCCGGCCCCCGAGCTCCACAAGGCTGCCCTCGACGGCTGACCGTCCGCCCGCACCCCGCCGCGCGTCCCCTGACGCGCGGCAGGGCGGCCGGGGGGGGGGCCGCGGGGGTGTGGGGGGGGGGGGGGGGG
>NZ_JBEXYN010000070.1:0-27611 GCF_040630935.1 Streptomyces sp. NPDC005722 | reverse complement strand
GTGGTCCGCGCTGCGGCGCGGACCACGGCGCGGGGATCACTCCGTGCGGAGCGAGGTCAGCGGCACCTGCAGCGCCATCACCTCGCTGCCCCGTCCGGCGGTCCAGCCGCGGCCCGCGTGGGGTGCCACCCGGGTGACGGCGTGCGGGAGCCGCACGCCGATCAGGTCTCCCTCGGTGATGCTCTTCGGCCCCAGCAGCAGACCGCGGCGGGCCTTGCGGGCACTGGACATCCAGCCGCTCATGCCGCCCTGGACGCCGTCGGCCGTCGCGGCGTAGACGAGACCGAGGCCCTGGTCGCGGCCGGACACCGTGATCTCCTTGAGGAGTTTGTCGGCGCCGGACATCGCCAGCAGGTCGGCGTCGTCGACCATCACCACCCGCGGTCCGGGCAGTTCGGCGAGCGCCGAGCGCACCGCCTCCTCGGTCGGCTCGCTGTCAGTGATCACCCGCACGGTGGTGTGCCGGCTGAGCCCCCGCAGCGGGGACTCACGCGGGGTGAGGACGACCAGCGAGGTGCCGCCGGCGAGCAGCGAGACCGCCAGCGACGCCAGGGTGTTGCTGCGTCCGGAACCGGTGGGGCCGATGACGCCGAACACCGCGGACGCGCCGGCGAGGTCCACGCCGACCGGTTCGCCCTCGTCGCCGCCGATGCCGAGCAGACCCCACAGGGGGCGCCGCTGCTCGGCGGGCACCTTGTCGTAGACGTCGGCGAACTCCGCCGACCGCGGCAGCGAGGCCACCGCGAAGGGACGCCGCGCCTGCGGCACCCGCGCGTCGCGCTTGAGCGCGGCGGCACCGATCTTGCGGAGCGCCTCGACCTGCTCGGTGCCGCCGCCCGCCGCGAGCAGCGCGACCTGGGTCTCGGTACCGGTCAACACGTGCCAGCCGCGGCCGGGCGGGATGTCCGCCGGCAGCTTGCCGGGCTTCATGCCGACGGCCTGGACGTCGGAGCGGTCGCCGGGCCGCAGCAGCAGCCGGTGGTCGTTGTGGGCCGCCATGCGGCCGCCCAGCAGGGCGCGTTCCGAGGTGCCGACGAAGTGGATGCCCGCTCCGGCGCCCTCGCGGACCAGGCGGACCATGTCCTGGTACATGTGGCTGTACTCGTGCTCGTCGAGCATGGCCGACAGGGCGTCCCAGCCGTCGACCAGCAGCAGGATGTGCGCGGGGCGTTCCGCCTTCGGCAGCACCTTGCGCAGTTCGCCGATGCCGGTGGCGTTGTGCTGCTGGGCCAGTTCCTGGCGGTTGACCAGCTCCTGGTTGAGGCGGCGCAGCAGCCGTTCCAGCCGTTCGGTGTCGTGCCGGGGGACGACGGCACCGCAGTGCGGGAGCGTCGTGAGCGCGGCCAGGCCGCCGCCCGCCGCGTCGATGCCGTAGAAGTGCACGTCGGCGCTGCTGTGGTGGCGGGCGGCGGAGCCGGCCAGGGTGCGCAGTACCTGGGTGCGGCCGGACCTGGGCGCGCCGACGACGTACAGGTGGCCGAAGCTGCTGAGGTCCGCGGCGGCGACGTGGCGCTGCTGCAGCTGCGGCACGTCCTCCAGGGCGTAGGGGATGAGCAGCCGTCCCTCGCGGACGGGGTTCATCGCGTCGAGGTCGTCGAGCAGGACCTTGCGCTCCAGCGCGGGCAGCCAGGGGCTGGGCTGCGGGACGTAGTCCTCGAGCCGGTCCACCGCCCCGCGGATCTCGTCGACCAGGACCTGGAGGTCGGTGGGCGCGGGCGCCTGGGCGCTCTGGGTGAACACGACTTCGGACGCGGCCGGCGCCGCGGCCCGCCCGAGGGCGTCCCAGGACAGTTCCGCCGCCACGACGGGCTTGCGGGCGCCGCTGTCGGCCTCGGTCTCCTCGTCGGTCCTCGGCCGCGGCCGTTCGGCGCCCACCCAGGCGGTCTGGAAGGGCTCCGCGGACTTCGGGCCGCGCCGCACCAGGGCGCGGCCCGGGGTGCCGGCGGAGATGTCGACGGCGTCCGTGACGTCGATGACGTCCTGGCTCTCGGACTGGTCGGTGACGCGCAGCGCGATCCGCAGGTTGGTGTTGGCCCGGATGTCGGCGGTCACCACACCGGCGGGCCGCTGGGTGGCCAGGACGAGGTGGATGCCGAGCGACCGGCCGCGCTGGGCGATGCTGATGAGGCCCGGCACGAAGTCGGGTACCTCGCGCACCAGGGTGGCGAACTCGTCGATGACCAGGAGCAGCCGGGGAAGCGGCGCGAGCGTGGGGTCGGCGGCGCGCTTGGCCTGGTACTCGGGGAGGTCCTTGGAGTTGGCCGCGGCGAGGACGTGCTCCCGGCGCATCAGCTCGGCGCCCAGCGACTCCAGGGCGCGTTCGACGAGGTGGGCGTCGAGATCGGTGACCATGCCGAGGGTGTGCGGGAGCTGCGCGCACTCCTTGAAGGCGCTGCCGCCCTTGTAGTCGACGAGGACGAAGGTCAGTTCGTCGGGCCGGTTGGCGGCGGCGAGGGAGGCGACGAAGGTCTGCAGCAGTTCGGACTTGCCGGAGCCGGTGGTCCCGGCGACGAGGCCGTGCGGACCGTCCTGGACGAGGTCGAGGGAGAACGGGCCCTCGAAGCCGCTGCCGAGCACGAAGGAGGTGGTGGAGGGCCGGGCCCGCCAGCCCGCCAGGAGCGTGTCGGCGCTGGGCGGTTCCTGGTTCAGCAGGTCGAGCAGCTTCACGCGCTGCGGCAGTCCCGCGTCGTGCTCGGGGCTGACGTCGCGGACCGGCGCCACCGCGCGGGCGACCTGCTCGCACCACTCGGGCGTGACCTGGTCGGCGCGGACCGCCGGGACGTCGGGCGTGCCGGGACGTTTGACGGTGAGCCGGCCGGCCTCGGCGAGCACCACTCCGGTGCTCTCCTCGGGCAGCAGCCGCTCCTGCTCGTCGAGGCAGACGCTGAAGACGCGCGTCGCCGGGCCCTCGGTGAGGACCTGGACCATGCCGGGCACGTCGCGCAGCCGCCGGGCGCCGTCGGCGATCACCAGGATGTCGGGGCCGACGACGGCGGCGTTGCGGTCGTAGCTCGTGGCCCGCTTGCGGACCTGGATCTGCGCGACCAGCTCCGAGACCCGGGCCGCGGTCGACTCGGGGTCGTTGCCGATGAGGACGAGCGGGCCGCCGGCCGCCGCGGGCCGCACGTGCGGGAGCCAGCGCACCCAGGCCCAGTCGTCGGCGCGTCCCGGTTCGGTGAGCAGCACGATCCGCAGGTCGCGGGGGCTGTGCAGCACCGCTGCCTGCACGGCCATCCAGCGGGCGAGCGGCTGCACCTGCGCCGCCGGTCCCGCCACGCCCACCACGCCGTGGCCGCTGAGGTCCACCGCGATGGGGGCGTCGGGGATGTTCCAGCGGATGGTGCGGTGGTTCTCGTCGCGGGCGGGGTCCTCGAGTTCGCGCAGCGAGGGCTGGTCGGCGGTGCCCAGCCGCAGGACGAGGTGGTCGGGGTCGTGGCGGCGCCGCTCCCACAGCCGGCTGCCCGGCCCGGTGGCCATCAGGGCGACGGCGGCGGGGTCGGGGCCGGTGACGTGGCGCACCCGCCGCTCGCGGGCGACGGCCTCGCGCACCCCGTCCTCGACCGCGACGCGCCGCCGGTTGTACTGGCGGTCCGCCTCCTCGTAGTCCTTGCGGGCGGTGCGGCGGCCCGTGACCCAGTTGGAGAGCATCATCATCGGGCCGAGCGCGATGAAGACGACGAAGTAGTACGACTTGAAGATGGCGACCATGAAGAAGCCCATGATCACCGGGGCGATCATCATGGCCGCGGGGAACGGGCGCTTGCCCGGCGCCGAGGGCGGCGAAGGCAGCCGGACCCGCTCGCCGTCCAGGTGCGGGGCGATGCGCGGCGGGCGGTTGTAGTCGATGCCGAAGCCGTCCGCGGACGGGGTGACGGCGGCGTCCGCCTCGACCGGCGCGCTCATCCGCAGCAGGACGGAGCCCGCGGTCAGGTCCTCGCCGGGCGGCCAGGGCACCGGCTGTCCCGGGGCGGCGGTCCGCTCGGTGGTGACCCCCTGCGGGCGGGTCCGGCGCAGCGCGGTGACGGCGTCGTCCGGCGGGGGCGCGGGGACCCGGCCGCGCACCTCGTCGCCGGGCGCGGTACGGGTGCGGTGCCAGTGCGCCGAGCCGTCGGCACCGACCGTCACCCACAGCCCGCCCTCGGGGACGCCATGGCCTTCGAGGCGGATCGCGCACAGCGGTCCCGAGCCGATCTCGTGGCTGCCGAAGCCGAGCAGCCAGGTGCGCCCGGCCTGCGGTCCGGAGACCACGTGGACCTCGGCGAGCACCGGCCCGGCGTCGGTCTCCGCGCCGACCCGCACCCGGTCGGGGTCCGTTCCGGCGGCGCCGAGGCCCAGGACGCCGCCTTCGCGCAGTCCCGCCGAGGCGACGGGCGCGTCCGGGTCGAGCCGGCGGCCGTCGAGGTAGAGGTCGCGGGCGCGCGTCCCGTCCACGGCCTCAGCGAGGTCCGCGACGGTGGTGCGCGGCGGCAGCCCTACGAGGTGGTCGCGGCGCGCACCGTCCGCGCCGTCGACGGTGGTGATGGTGAGGTTCACGGTCTTCCCAGTTCGGGCGTCACGAGGACGAGGAGCGTGCGGTGGCTGCGGAGACGCCCGCCGGTCCGAATGCGGCCGGCTCGGCGAGGTCGTCCTCGTCGCCGGGTTCCGCGGCGGCGGGGGTGGCGGGGGCCGTGGCGGGTTCGGGGCGGGGGGCGGTCGCGGAGACCGCCATGGCCGCGGACGGGAGCCCGGACTCGACGAGGTCGTCGTCGGCGGACAGGGTGTGGAGCGCCTTCGGCGGGTTGGGGCCGGCGCCCTCGTCGTCCCCGGGCACCGGCGGCAGTGCGTGCACCAGCCGGGCCACGACACGGGCCAAGGGCAGCGCGTCGACCGTGAGGGCGGGCGGGCCGCCGTGCAGGCGGAGGTGCCCGTCGCGGTCCGCCTCCAGGATCAGGGTGCTGTGGTGGGCCACGCCGAGGGTGAGCAGGCGTACGCCGGCCGGCCGGTTGCGGTCCGGCGCCTCGGCGCTCACGGCGTAGGCGGTGCCGGGCCGTTCGAAGACGTCGTCGGGGCCGTCGTGCCGGGGGTGCACCCCGGCGCCGACCACGACGCGGCCCGCGGGCAGGCGGGCGTCGAGCTGGGCAGCGAGGGCCTGGAGCACCGCGCGGGCGCTGCGCCGTTCACCGGTGACGGAGACCGCCGGGGGAACGGCCGTCAGGTCGAGCAGCACCGCGTCGGTGCCGGCCCTGCCCAGGCAGACCAGGACGGGGGCCTCGCGGCGCCCGGTCTCCGGTGCGGTGCCGAGGTCGGCGCGGCCGATCCACCACAGGCGCGGTTCGGCGGCGTCGCGGGCCCACGGTTCGGGCAGGACGCCCTCCCCGCCGTGGCCGTGGGCGACGTACACGCCGATGACGTCGGTGCCCAGGAGCGCCGCGTACGGCCGGGCGCCGGGCCGTTGGGCGGCGGCGCGGCGCAGCGCGGTCGCGGCGTCCGCCCACCCGGAGGGGTCGCGGAGCAGGCGGCCGAGCACCCGCAGGCCGCGGCGGTGCCGCAGCTGGGTGCGGACGGGTGTGGCGAAGGCGCGGGCGGCCGTCGTCAGTTCGCGGACGACGCGGCGGCGCAGCGCGCCCCAGCCGCCCTTGCGGCGGACGATCCAGTGCGCCAGGACGACGACGAGGATCAGCAGGCCGACGAGTCCGATGAGCCGGGTCCAGCCGGCGGGGACGTTCACGCGGCCACTCCGTCCACGCCGCGGCGGGCGAGTTCGGCCCGCAGGGCCCGCACGCCGTGGTGGGTGCGGGACTTGACGGTGCCGCGCGGCACACCCATCTCGGCGGCGGCGTCGGCTCCGCTCTGGTCCATGACGTGGACGCGGACGACGGCCTCGCGGTGGGCCGGCGGGAGGGCGCTCAGCGCGGCGAGCAGCACGGAACGGTCCTCGACGAGGCCGGCGTGGTCCCCGGAGTGCTCGAGCGCGGTGCCCGCGAAGTCGGCGGCGCTGATGCCGACGGGCACGGCGCGGTCGCGGCGGCGGTGGTCGACCACGAGGTTGCGGGCGACCCGGAACAGCCACATGCGGACCGGCCGCTCGTGCACGTCCAGCCGTCCGGCGCGCTGCAGGGCGCGCAGCAGGGTCTCCTGCAGCACGTCCTCCGCGGCGTGCACGTCACGGCCCATGAGACCGGTGACGAACCTCCGCAGGCTGTCCCGCTCGGCGATGATCAGGCTGGCGACAGCTCTGCGTTCGTCGGCGCCGCCGGTGTCGTGCCCGGCGAGGACGTCCGCCCCGCCTTCACGACAGTCGGACTCGTTCACACACATGGCGTAAAGATTAAGCTGCTGAACGAGATGCTCTGACCACAGTGTTGGCGCATATTCGATCATTCGCTGTCACACTTGGTGAAATCTTAAACTATTGTTCACCCTGCCGAAAGCAACGGGCGGACGCGCCCCCTACGCTTCCGCGCAGATTCCCGAGCCGACAGGAGACCACGTGCCTCCCCATCCCGATCCACGGGACCCCGAGGTTCTCGACGGGGCCGAGCCCCGTTTCGCGGACACCTTCGCCCGACGCCCCTCCCTGCCGCACCGGCGGCTGCTGCCGGACCGGCGGGCGTGGAGCGTGCTGGCGACCACGTCGGCCGTCATCGGCTGCGCGGTGCTGGTCGTGCCGCTGATGGCACGCATCGACCTGCTGCCCGACAAGGGCGGCAAGGGTGACCCGGTGGCGGTGGCCGAGCCCAGCACGTTGCAGAGCGGCGTCCTGCCGGCGTCGCCCGGCACGAACGGCACCAAGGCCTCGCCCGCCGCGGGCGGCAACGTCCCGCCGGCCTCCGGGTCGCAGGGCGGCCCGAACGGCGGCGGTTCGGCGGACAGCACCGGCACCGGCGGCGGCGGTCTGCCGCCCGTGGGCGACGCCCCGGGAACCACCGGTGGCGGCGGAAGCGCCAGTGGCGGCGGGACCGGCGGCGGTGGCGGTTCGGCCACCGGCGGCTCCGGCAGTTCCGGGGGCTCCGGCGGTTCGTCCGGCTCCGGGTCGGGTTCGTCGGCGGGCAACCCGACGCCCTCCAAGACGCAGCAGACGGCCACCGTGCCCGGCGTGCGGATCCGCAGCGTGCAGAGCGGGCGCTGCGTCGCGGTCAGCGGCGCCAAGAACAGCACCGGGCGCGACGGCGCCCGGCTGCAGATCCAGGACTGCGACGGCGGCGCCTGGCAGAAGTGGGACTTCCGCTCCGACGGGACCGTCCGCGCCTTCGGCATGTGCATGGACCTGGCCGGCGCCTCGTTCACGGACGGCGCGGTCATCCAGCTGGCCCGCTGCAACGGCGGCTGGGCCCAGCAGTTCAGGCTGAACGGCTCGAACGACCTGACCAACAAGAACAAGTGCGTCGACGTGCTCGACAAGGGCACCTCCGCCGGTACCCCGCTCCAGTTGTGGACGTGCTACGGGACACCGAACCAGAAGTGGGCCAAGGCCTGACGGTCCTGGTGTGATGCCGTCCCCGCCCCTCCCCGGGGCGGGGACGGCATTCGCCTTCCGGCGTACGGGTGGCGTCCCGGCCCGTCCTCAGCCGCGGTCGTCGGCGAGGACCACCGAACGCGTGAGGTGCCGGGGGGCGTCCGGGTCGAGGCCGCGGGCCGCGCCGAGGGCGGCGGCCAGACGCTGGACGACGACCAGGTCGGCGAGCGGGTCGCGCCCCAGGGCCACCAGCCGGCCGCCGGTGCGCGCGATCTCCCCCTCCAGCCCCGCCGGGAGGTCCCCCGGGTCGCCGAACCACCACGCCACCCGGCCGGGCCCCGTGACGCTGATCGGGCCGTGCCGGTACTCCATGACCGGGTACGCCTCCGTCCAGGCGCCGGCCGCCTCCCGCATCTTGAGCGCCGCCTCCTGTGCGACGCCGTAGGCCCAGCCGCGGCCGAGGAAGGTGAACTGCTCGGTCTCCAGCAGCCCGTCCGGCAGCGGCGCGGCGAGCGCGGCCTCCGCCTGGGCGGGCAGCCCGGCGAGTTCCTCCCCCAGCAGGGCGCGCAGCAGGACGAGTTCGGTGGTGGCGAAGCGGGTCTGGACGACCGAGGTCTCGTCCGCGAAGTCCAGCACCACCGCCGCGTCGGCCAGTTCCATCACGGGAGTGGCGGGATCGGCCGTGACGGCCACCGTCGGAACGGTGCCGCGCAGCCGGGCCAGCACCCCCAGCACCTCGGTCGTCGTGCCGGAGCGGGTGAGGGCGACGACCCGGTCGTAGGCCCGGCCGGCCGGCATCTCCGATGCGGCGAAGGCGTCCGTCTCCCCCTGGCCCGCGCTCTCGCGCAGCACCGCGTAGGCGTGCGCCATGAACCACGAGGTGCCGCAGCCCACGACCGCGACCCGCTCGCCGGGCCGGGGCATCGCGGCCCGCCAGGGCGCCTCCGCGTCGCCCGCGAGGGCGATGGCGCGGCGCCAGCAGTCCGGCTGGGCCGCCGTCTCGGTCTCGGTCCTGCTCGGGTTCGCATCCTGTGTCCGGCTCTGGCTCTGGCTCCGGGTCTGGCTCTGGCTCTGGCTCATCGATGGACTCCCCTCCCCGGCCGGTGGCCTGCCCTTGACACCGAGCACGTCCGGTCGAGCATCATGTGTGAAGTTGCTCGACTCTAGCAATTTCCCTGCAGAAAATTGCATGCTGCTTCATGAAGTGGGCGGGACGGCGGAAGGGGGGAGGTGGCCCGTGCGGCGGTCGTCGCGACGGCAGGCCCGGTCAGGCGCGGACGACCTCCACGCCGGCCGCCGCGAAGGGCTCGACGAGCGCGGCCGGCGCACTCCCGTCCGTCACCAGGACGTCGACCTCCTCCACCGGGCAGATCCGGGCGAAGGCCCGCCGCCCCAGCTTGGACGCGTCGGCGACCACCACCACCCGCTCGGCGCGCCGTGCGAGCGCCCGGTTGACGCTGGCCTCTCCCTCGTCCCGGGCCGCCGCGCCATGGGTGACGTCGAGGGCGTCCACGCCGAGGAACACCACGTCGAGGGTGAGCTGCGCGAGCAGTTCCGCGGCCAGCGGCCCGGTCAGCTCGTACGAGGCCGGGCGGACGACACCGCCGGTCACCACCAGCTTCACGTGCCGCCGGACGGCCAGTTCCCCCGCGATGTTGAGCGCGTTGGTGACGACCGTGAGCGCGGTCTCGGCGCCGCTGTCGGCGAGGTCGGCGCGTGCGGCGAGGGCCCGGGCGACCTCCGTGGTCGTGGTGCCGCCATTGAGCCCCACCACCGCGCCCGGCTTCACCAGGGCCGCGGCCGCCCGGGCGATGCGCTCCTTCTCCGGGGCGTTGCGGGCGGCCTTGTACCGCAGCGGCAGGTCGTAGGCGATCGCGTTGATCACCGCGCCGCCGTGGGTGCGGGTGACCATGTTCTGCCGGGCCAGTTCGTCCAGGTCGCGCCGGATCGTCGCGGCGGAGACCGCCAGTTCGGCGGCGGCGGGCTCGACCTCGACGCTCCCGTCCCGGGTCAGCATCTCCAGCAGCGCGCTCCATCGGGCCTGTGGTCCGGCCATCTCCTCGTCCCCTGTCCTCAGGTGGGCCGGCCCGGCCCGGCGCCCGCGTGTGGTCACGCACCCTCACGCGTGTTTCTGCGGCTTTTCCAGGCCGAACCGTCACGTTCACGCATCATCATCCCATCCTCGAGAGGTCGCCACGTCATGCCGCTGGTCCCCACCGCCGAACTCGTCCGCGCGGCCTACGCCGACGGGTGCGGGATCGGTGCCTTCAACGTGATCACCCTGGAGCACGCGGAGGCGGTGGTCGCCGGCGCGGAGGCCGCCGGGCGGCCCGCGGTCTGCCAGATCAGCGAGAACGCCGTCCGCTTCCACGGCGGTGCGCTCGCCCCGATCGCCCGCGCGACGGCCGCGGTCGCCGAGTCCGCCGCGGTCCCCGTGGGCCTCCACCTCGACCACGTCACCGACGAGGAACTGCTGCGCCGCGCCGCGGACTGCGGGTTCGGCTCCGTGATGTACGACGGCTCGGCCCTCCCCCACGACCGCAACGTCGCCGCCACCCGCGCCGCCGCGGACCGGGCCCACGACCGCGGTCTGTGGCTGGAGGCCGAACTCGGCGAGATAGGCGGCAAGGACGGCGTGCACGCCCCGGGCGCCCGTACCGACCCCGCCGAGGCCGCCGCCTTTGTGGCCGCCACCGGGATCGACGCCCTCGCCGTGGCGGTCGGCAGCTCCCACGCCATGACGACCCGTACCGCACGTCTCGACCACGATCTGATCGCCCGTCTGCGCGGGGCGGTGCCCGTGCCCCTGGTCCTGCACGGCTCCACCGGGGTACCCGACGAGGAGCTGCGCCGCGCCGTCGCCGGGGGCATGGTCAAGATCAACATCGGCACGGCGCTGAACATCGCCTTCACCGGCGCGGTACGCGACTTCCTCGCGGCGGACTCCGCCACCGTCGACCCGCGCCGCTACCTCACCTCCGCGCGCACGCGCATGGCCGCGGCCGTGGAGAGCGCCCTGCGCGTCCTCGGCTGATCCCCGGTCGCGGGGCGCGGGCCCGGTCGGCACGGGGCCCGGTCAGCGCCGGCCCGCCGCCTGGAGCCGCCTCAGCGTCCAACCGCGCCCACCCGGGTCGAGCGGGCGCGTCGCGGCGGTGAACAGCTCCGCCGCGCGCCGGTAGGACAGCCGTCCGCGGCCGGTGCGGAACAGCGGTCCGTCGACGCGCCCCAGCACGAGCAGCGGCAGCAGCCGGGCCGAGCCGTCCCCCCAGCGCAGCGGCTCCCCCACGCGCTCGCGGGTGCGACGGCCGGGCAGGACGAGGTCGTCGACGTCGAGCGCCAGGAGCCGTTCGATGGGCGCCCCCGTCTCGTGGAGCAGGTGCCAGAAGGCCTGCTCGCGCAGTGGTGCCGTCAGCCGCAGGACCTCGCGCACCTGCTCGGCGCCGAGGCCGGCCTCGGCGCGGCGCGGCTTCGGCACGGGCAGCGCCCGCAAGCCCTCCGTGGGGTCCGCGGACAGCCAGCCCGCCGCGCGCCACCACGCCACGGCGCTGCACAGGACGGACAGTTCGCGGTTGGCGGTACGGGCGCCGACCGCCGCGGACCGTGCCGCGAAGGCGTCCCGGAGCCGCCCCGCGGTGCCCGGTGCGTCGAGCAGGGCCAGCGGGACCGCCGGGGGTTCGGCGTTGCGGCGGCCGCCGCCGACCGGCGGGGGACGGTCGACGAGTCCCCAGGCCCAGGTGGCCAGCGCGATCCGGTAGACCCGCCGCGATCCCTCGCCGAGCCCGGAAGCGGCCAGGAAACGGTCGACGGCCACGGCGTACTCCACCGGCTGGGTCATACGCGTCCGCCCCTCCCCCGTCGATCCTCCGCTGCGGCCGAGCAACGCCCCGCCGCGATCGACCGCAGTAAATCACTCTCCACCCTGAACCGCAGCCATCATAAGTTGATTCGACCCGACTCAATAATTTCCGCCACGGGCCTGGCGTGTCGCCGACCGCCCCCTGCACGCTGCGCCCATGGCACTCCCCCACCTCCCCGCGGTCCTGCGCGAACGCGACTTCCGTCGCTTCTTCATCGGCTACGCCACCTCGCTGTTCGGATCGTCGATGGCGTCCGTCGCACTGGCCTTCGCGGTCCTGGAGACCGGCGGCGGTGGCACCGAACTCGGCCTGGTCCTGGCGGCCCGGATCCTGCCCCTGGTGCTGGTGCTGCTCGCCGGCGGCGTCCTGACCGACCGCTGGGGCAGCCGGCGGGTGATGCTCGCCGCCGACGTCACGCGCTGCCTCACCCAGGCGGGCCTCGCCCTCGCCCTGCTGGGCGGCGCACCGCACATGGCGACGCTGATCGGGCTGGTCGTCGTCTGGGGCGCCGCCGAGGCCCTGTTCACCCCGGCGCTCGACGCGCTCGTCCCGCGCCTCGTACGGGGGGACGCGCTCGCCGACGGCAACGCACTGCTGGGCGTGGCCCGGTCGGCGGCCTCGATCGCGGGACCGGCGCTCGCCGGCGTCCTCACGGCGGTCGCGGGCGCCTCCGCGGTCCTCGCCGTGGACGCCCTCAGCTACGGGGTGAGCGTCGTCGCGCTGCTCCTGTTGCCGCGGACCGTCCGGGCCGGTGGGCCCGCCGCGTCCTTCGTGGCGGAACTGCGCGAGGGCTGGACGGAGTTCCGCTCGCGGACCTGGCTGTGGGTCACCTCGGTCCACGTCTGCCTGTTCAACCTCCTGGTGTGGGCGCCGTTCCTGGTCCTCGGACCGCTCGTCGCCCAGCGGGAACTCGGCGGCCCGGGCTCCTGGGGCCTGATCATGGCCCTGTACGGGGCGGGCGCGGTGGCCGGCGGCACGGCGATGCTGGGGCGCCGGCCGCGCCGCCCGCTGTTCGTGGGCACGGCCGCCACCCTCGGCTGGGCGATGCCGTCGGCCGCCCTCGCCGCCGGGCTGCCGCTGCCGTGGATCTGCGCCGCCGCACTGGCGGCCGGTGTCGGCTCGGCCGTGTGCGGCACCCTCTTCGCGACGGTCACCCAGGCGCAGGTGCCGCCGGGCGCCCTCGCCCGGGTCAGCGCGTACGGCGCCTTCGGGGCCTTCGCGCTCGGGCCGGTGGGGCTGGCCGCTGCCGGTCCGGTGTCGGTCCTGTTCGGCGTCGCGGGGGTGCTGGGCTTCGGCGCGGTCTGGCAACTCGCGGCGGTGGCCGTGGTCCTGGCGCTTCCCGCCGTACGCTCCGCGCTGCCGCAACCGGAGACGGCGGCGGCCCCGGCCTCCGGCGGGAACCGGGACGCGAGCAGTCCCTCCCCCACGACGTGAAGCGCGCGGCGCGCCGGGCGAGGCCGCGGGCCGCGTGCGTCGCGGCGGCCCCGCACCCCGCCCGGCACGCGGCAGGTGACGGGGCGTCGGGCGTCAGCGGCCCGCGGACTGGCCGCCGTCGACCGGGAGCACCACACCGGTGACGAACGGCGCCCTCTCGAGGTAGAGGACGGCCTCCACGATGTCGTCGATCTCCCCCATGCGCCCCACCGGGTGCAGCCCGGCGAGCGCGTCGTGGCTCTCCACCGGGTGCATCGGGGTCTTGATCGTCCCCAGCGCCACCGCGTTCGCCCGGATGCCCCGGGTGGCGTACTCGGTCGCCAGCGCCTTCGTCGCGGACTGCAGACCGCCCTTCGTCAGCGACGCCAGCACCGACGTCACCTTCACGTCCGGCTGGTCCCCCAGGCTGCTGGAGATCTGGACGACGTGTCCCCCGCCCTGCTCCAGCATCCTCTCGACCGCCCGTTGCGTGACGCGGAAGAACCCGTCCAGGTTCACCCTGAGCACCGCCCGGTAGTCGTCCTCGGTGTACTCGGTGAACGGCTTCGCGACGAAGATGCCCGCGTTGTTGACCAGCGTGTCCACCCGGCCGAAGCGCTCCACCGCCGTCGCGATCACCCGCTCGGCCGTCTCCCGTTCGGCGATGTCGCCCCGGACGGTCACCACTTCCGGGTCCGCGGACGCGCCGATGTTCCGCGAGGTGGCCACCACCGCGTACCCCAGCTTGCGGTACCCCTCGACCAGGCCGGCACCGATGCCCTGCGAGGCACCCGTGACGACGGCGACCCTCTGACCCTGAACGCTCATGGCCTGCTCCCGGTGGACTGCGGTGGGTGGACTTCA
The DNA here is from genome assembly GCF_040630935.1 of Streptomyces sp. NPDC005722. NCBI lineage: Bacteria > Bacillati > Actinomycetota > Actinomycetes > Kitasatosporales > Streptomycetaceae > Streptomyces > Streptomyces sp. NPDC005722. The sequence goes on along the minus strand of NZ_JBEXYN010000070.1, from coordinate 14,042 downwards.
CCGGCGGGACGGCCGACGGGTCAGCCGCGGCCCTGACGGCCGGACGACCGGACGACCGGACGACAATTCCGGCGGATCGCAGGAAATCTACCGCTTGTAGGGGTCCCCGTCGGGGAGCCAGGCGTCCGGACGGTGGATGCCGAGGTCGCCCACGCCCCCGGTGAGGGCGTCCACCACCGCCAGCACGGTCTCGCGGACCTCGTCGGCCCGCCAGACCAGCGACCAGGTCCAGTACACCTCGGGGGCGACCACCGGGCGCTTGACCAGGTCGGGCGGCAACGGACTGGTCTGGCCCTTGGGGCTGTTGAGGACGGGACCGCGGATGCGGCGGACGTGGTCGAAGAACCCGCTGCCGGTGACACCGCCGTCGGAGATCCGGACGGCGCGCGCCCCGCTGTCGGCGGCGAGCCGCTCCGCGTAGAGGTTCCACGACAGCCAGGAGGTGGTGTCGTCGTCGAGGAGGAGGACGGTGTCCTCGGCGCGGACGGCGCCGGTGTCGTCGCCGGTGGAGACCGCGTACAGGCGGTCCGCCCCCAGGAGCCGGGACCGCAGTCCGTGCCGCTCCAGGTCCTCGGTCCGCACCCAGGTGACGGCGAGGTCCAGGCCGCCGTCGCCGACCCGGGCGGCCTGGGTGTGCGAGGGCGCGATCCACGCGTCGACGTGCAGCCGGGCCACCGCCGACGCGCGGGCCGCCAGGTCGGCGGGGAGCCAGTTGACGTAGCCGAGCCGCACCGCCTCCGAGCCGCCCAGTTGCTTCGCCCGCCGCCGCACGTCGTCGGCGCGCTCCAGCAGCGCCCTGACGTGCGGGAGCAGCGCCGAGCCGGCGGGCGTGAGCGACACCGAGCGGCGGTCGCGGTCGAAGAGCCGGACCCCCAGATCGCGTTCGAGCGCCTTGATCTGCTGGGACAGGGAAGGCCCGGCGATCAGGAGCCGTTCGGCCGCCCTCCCGAAGTTCAGTTCCTCGGCGACGGCGACGAAGTACCGAAGTTGACGCAGCTCCACGCCGCCATGCTAGGGCCTGGCCGGGCGGATCTCCGCACCGCCGGGCCACTCGGAGGCTCCGCCTCCCAGGAGGGAGGAAACGGGTCCTGGCCGGCGGACCGCCCCCGGACCCACCCTGGGGACCGGTCGGGGCTCCCGGCCCGGAAGCGGCGGAGCGAGCCGGTCGACCAACTATAGTCGATCGGTCGTATACTGTTGCCATGGGACGCACGAGTGATGCCAGGGAGAAGATCATCACTGCCGCGCAGACGCTCATCGAGCAGCGCGGCTACTCGGCCCTGGGGGTGGCCGAGATCTGCAAGGCGGCCGGGGTGCCCAAGGGCAGTTTCTACTATTTCTTCGAGTCCAAGGAAGCCCTCGCGCTGACCGTCATCGACGAGCACTGGGCGGCGCAGAAGCGCGAGTGGACCCGCATCCTGGGCGCCGACGCGGCCCCCCTGGAGCGGCTGCGCCGGCTCTTCGAGGCGACCGAGGAGGTCCAGCACGCGGGCCAGGAGTCCTGCGGCACGGTGTCGGGGTGCATGTTCGGCAACCTGACGCTGGAGATGAGCAACCAGACGGAGTCCATCCGCCGGCGGCTGCAGGAGATCTTCGACACGCAGGTCGGCATGATCGACGAGCTTATCGGCGAGGCCCGTGAGCGGGGCGAGGTCACCGTCGCGGACACGCACGCGGCGGCGGTGTCGGTCGTCGCCCAGCTCGAGGGGCAGGTGCTGTTCGCCAAGCTCTACAACGACACCGGCCGCCTCAGCCCGCTCTGGACGAACTGCCTCGCCATCCTCGGCGTGCCCGCGCAAGCCGAGGCCGTGGCCGCTTCCTGACGGCCGCCGCACCGCGGGCGCGGGGCCCGCGGTGCGGCGCCCCGGGGGGTCAGCGGCCCGGCAGCCGTTCGGTGATCTCCTGGAGCACCCACTCGTTGCCGTCGGGGTCGGCGAACGAGGCGAAGGAGCAGTAACTGCGCCGCTGCGCGTCGGGGCCCGGCACGCGTCCTTCCGTCCCGGCGCGGTGGAACACCCCTCCGGCGTCGTGGAACACCTCGCTGACCTCGACCCCCCGGCCCACCAGCTCCTCCCGGGCGGCCACGACGTCCTCCACGACCAGGTGCAGGCCGCGGGCCGAGCCCGGCTCGGTGCCGCTGACCCCGGTGCCGAAGATGACCGCGCAGGGCGAGCCGGGCGGGGTCACCTGGACGACACGGAAGTCGTCGCCGGTGGTGACGTCCGCGTCGAGGCGCCAGCCGAGACCCACGTAGAAGTCCTCGGCCCGGTCCACGTCGGCGACGGGCACCACCACGACCTCGAGTTTCATGTCCACAGGGGTTGCTCCTTTCACTGACCCCGTCCGGCGCGCGGGCACCCCGGACGCCACGGTCCGCGGGATCCGTACCCCCGCGCCACCGCGGGCGGACGCCGCGGACGGCACCGCCACCGCGTTGGCGGTGCGGGCGCCTCAGCGCGCGAGGAAGGGGAGCAGCGCCGCGGTCACGTCGGCGGGCGCCTCCAGGGCGACGAGGTGGGCCGCGGCCGGGAACTCGACCAGGGTGGCGCCGGGGATCGTCGCGGCGTAGCGGCGGGCGATGTCCCGGAAGTCCGGCAGGTCCAGGAGGCCGACACCGACCAGGGCCGGCACGGAGAGGCCGGCGACGTCGCCGTCCGCGCGGCCGCGGGAGTGCGCCTCCACCGTGCCCTGGTGAATCAGCGCGGTCCGCATCGGCCCGCGCACCCGGTCGGCCACCCCGGCGGGCACCTCGTCACGTCCTCGGGCCGGGCCGTACAGCAGCGTCTCCAGGTTGACGCGGACGGCGGCGTCCAGGTCACCCGCGGCGAGCGCCTCGGTCTCGGCCGCGTCGTAGGCGACCATCCGCGGCGACCAGTCGTACCCCGGCCACGGCGGGGCGAACACCGCCAGGGAGCGGACGCGCGCGGGATGGGTGAGCGCGAAGTCGATCGCCACGCGGCCGCCGAAGGAGGCGCCGACCACGTGGGCCCGCTCGTGGCCGAAGTGGTCCAGGACCCGGCGCAGGTCGTCGTGCTCGCTGAACGGCGCCGCGGGTGGCGGGGACTGGCCGAAGCCGCGCATGTCGTAACGGATGACGGTGTGTTGTTCGGCGAGGCCTGGCACGACACCGTCCCACATCCGGTGGTCGGCGACGCCGGCGTGCACGAGGACGACGGGCGGGCCGTCACCGGTCACCGTGCAGGCGAGGCGGCCGAGTTCGTCGGCGAGGGTCAGCATCCGCCGATGCTCGCACGACGCCGTGGCCGGACGCCCGCGAATTCCGCGCGTGCGGCCCCTGCCGCGCGGGGCACACCCTGCGCTCACCACGGGAACGTCGTGGGGAGGGGCACCCGCACGTCCGGCGCGTCCGCCGTGTCCGCGACGCCGGAGCGCGCCACTGGCCCCGGTGCCCGGCCTGCGCCGTCCTCAGCGCGTCGTGTAGGTGAGGTAGGCGAACTGGCCGACCTGCTCGACGCCGGTCAGCCGCAACCGGGCCGCGGTCAGCCGCCTCGGCAGCAGCGGCGCGCCGGCGCCGAGGGTGACCGGAGCGACGCCCAGGACCAGGTCGTCCAGCAGTCCGTGGTCGGCGAAGGAGCCGACGAGTTCGCCGCCGCCCACGAGCCAGATGTCCCTGCCCCCGGCCGCGACGGTCATCGCGTCGTGGACGGGGCGGACGTCGTCGCGCACGAAGGTGACGTCCCCGCCGGGGACGGCGGGCAGCTCCCGGTGGGTGAAGACCCAGGCGGGGGTGGTGCCGTAGTACTCCGCCCACTTCCCGGGCCGCTCCAGGAGCCGGTCGTGCTCCAGGATCCACTCGTACGTGGTGGCGCCCATGGCGAACGCCCCGACACCGGCGAAGAAGGCGGTGAACCGCGCGAATCCCTCCCCCTCGACCTCGAAGAGCCAGTCGAGGGAGTTGTCCGCGTCCGCGATGAAGCCGTCGAGACTGGTCGCGGTGAAGTACCGGGTCCTCGTCATCCCCTCAGCCTGGCAGACGGGGACGACCGGCCGCCGGCACTACAGCAGTCCTTCCGCGACGGGCCCCAGGGACAGGGCGGGCAGGAAGTTCAGCAGGGCCAGGATCAGGGCGGCGCCGACGGTGAGGACGAGGAAGTTGACGCCGTGCGGGCGCAGGGTGCCGACCGTGACCGCGCCCGCCCGCTGCCGTGCGAGGCGGCCCGCGAGGGCGAGGACGAACACCATGGGGACGTAGCGGCCCACCAGCATGACCACGACCATCAGCAGGTTGTGCAGGTCGGTGGCGCCGTTGAAGCCGGCCATCGCGCTGCCGTTGCTCGCCGCGTTGCTGGTGTACGCGTAGATGAGCTCGGTCAGGCCGTGCGGTCCCGGGTTGCCCATCGAGGAGCGTCCCCCGGGCAGGGCCACGGCGATCGCCGACGACACCAGGATGACGGCGGGCGCCACGAGCGCGTACAGCGCGACGAGCCGCATCTCACCGACGCCGATGCGCTTGCGCAGGTACTCGGGGGTACGGCCGGCCATCAGCCCGCCGACGAAGACGGCGACGAGGATCACCATCAGGAGGCCGTACAGGCCGCTCCCGGTGCCGCCGGGGGCGATCTCGCCGAGCATCATCCCGGCCAGGAGCACGCCGCCGCCGAGGCTGGAGAAGCTGTCGTACGAGGCGTTGGCCGCACCGTCCGCCGACGCGGTCGCCGACACGCCGAACAGGGTGCTCGCCGGGACGCCGAAGCGGGTCTCGGTGCCCTCGGTCTGGCCGCCCACGGCGGCGCTGACGGTGCCGGTGTGGGCGCTCTGGGCCAGGTTGCCGGCGGCGAGCAGCAGGCCGAAGAGGATGCCGGCCACCGCGAGGAGGGTCCAGCTCTGCTTGAGGCTGCCGACGAGCCGGCCGTAGGTGCGGATCAGGGCGGTCGGCACGAGCAGCATGAGCACGATCTCGAGCGTGTTGCTCCAGGCCGAGGGATTCTCCAGGGGGTGGGCGCTGTTGGCGTTGAAGACCCCGCCGCCGTCGCCCGACATCAGCTTGATCGACTCCCAGGAGCCCACGGGGCCGGCGAGCTGGTCGCTGCCCGAGAGGTGCTGCGGGACGCCGAGGGCGATCAGCAGGAGGCCGGAGACGACCGCGAGGGGCAGGAAGACGCGGAGGACGCCGCGGACGAGGTCGACCCAGAAGTTGCCGAGCCGGTCGGTACTGCGCCGGACCAGACCGCGGACGAGGGCGAGCGCGACGCAGATGCCCACCGCCCCGGACGCGAAGGCCTGGGTGCCCAGACCCGCCATGACGGCGAGGTGGCCGGTGGTGGACTCACCCGCGTAGTTCTGCCAGCTGGTGTTCGTGGTGAAGCTGACGGCGGTGTGCAGGGCGAGCCGCCACGGCATGCCGCCGCGGCCCAGCGACCACGGCAGCCGGTCCTGCAGCGAGAACAGGGCGAACAGCGCGGCGATGCTCACGGCCGAGAAGGCCAGCAGCGCGAACAGGTAGTGCCGCCAGTCCTGTTCCTTGTCGGGGTCGACGCCGCACATGCGGTACAGGGCGCGTTCGGGCGCCAGGTGGCGGCCGCCCTCGAGGGCGCGTGCCATGTAGTCGCCGAGGGGGACGTGGAGACCGGCCACGACGGCGATGACGAGGGATGCCTGGATCCAGCCGTACATGTCTGCTCTCACGCTCCGGGCATGGGGTCGGTGCGGTCCAGGGCGGCGTTGAGCCCGACGACGTCGACGGCGGGCCCGCCGAGCACGCCGAGGGCACGGCCCGTGGTGTACCGCGCGATCAACGCGCGCACGGCGTCCTCGCCGATCCCCCGCTCACGGGCGACCCGGGGTGCCTGGATCCCGGCGTACGCGGGGCTGATGTCGGGGTCGAGACCGCTGCCGCTCGCGGTGACCGCGTCGGCAGGGACCTCGGGCCGGGCCGGGGCGTCGCCGCGCACGGGGGTGACGACGGCCCGGGAGTAGTCGGCGCCGGGTTCGGCGCAGCGGACCTCCAGGTGCTCGTAGGCCGTGAGGAACGGCCGGGCGGGGCAGGGCTGGTTGAGGCTGACGACGCCGGTCGCACGACCGGTGGTGCCGCCCTCGCGGAGGACGCCGAGCACGGCTCCCACACCGTCGGGGGTGCAGTAGGGGCGGGCGCCGTCGACGTGCTCGCGTTCTCCGACCTCCTTGCTGCGGGCGCACACCTGGCTGAGCAGGCTGGTCCTGTCCGGGGTGTCGACGACGCTCTCGGCGCCCTGGTTGCCGGCGCCGGAGGCCGCCGTGTCGTAGCCGTCACCCGCGTTGGAGGGGCGCGACTGGAAGTAGCCCGGCAGGGCGGCCCCCTTCGCGTCGGTGTAGGACCTGCCGATGAGGGAGTCGCGTGCGGAGGCGTCCCGCAGGCCCGGCAGCTGGGCGAGCAGGGTCATGCCCAGGGGGTAGGCCAGTCCCACGAGGAGGGTGAGGGCGAGCACCACGCGGACGGCCGCGAGTTGGTGCGCCGCCCAGCGGGGCGGCGTGAAGGTGCGAGGCATGGTCAGATCCCGGGGACCAGGCGGACGAGGGTGAGGTCGATGATCTTGATCGCGAGGAACGGCACGACCGCCCCGCCGAGGCCGTACACCCACAGCGTGCGGGTGCGCGACGAGGCGGCGCGGCCCCGCCGGTGGCGGACGCCACGGAGGGCGAGCGGGATCAGCGCGGCGATGACGACGGCGTTGAAGACGACGGCCGAGAGGACCGCCGAGCCCGGCGAGTGCAGCCGCATGAAGTCGACGGAGTGGAGCGACGGGTAGAGCCCGCCGAAGACCGCCGGGATGATCGCCAGGTACTTGGCGATGTCGCCGGCGATCGAGAAGGTCGTCAACGCGCCACGGGTGAGCAGAAGTTGCCTGCCCATCTCGACGATCTCCACGATCTTCGTGGGGTCGGAGTCGAGGTCGACCATGTTCCCCGCGTCCTTCGCGGCCGAGGTGCCCGCGTTCATGGCGACGCCCACGTCCGCCCGGGCCAGCGCCGGGGCGTCGTCGGTGCCGTCGCCCGTCATGGCGACACGGTGACCGACGGCCTGTTCGTGCCTGATCAGGGCGAGTCTGTCCGCCGGGGTCGCCTCGGCGAGGAAGTCGTCCACGCCCGCCTCCTCGGCGATGGCGCGGGCGGTCACCGGGTTGTCGCCGGTGACCATGACGGTGCGGACGCCCATCCGCCGCATGGCCTCGAAGCGTTCGCGCAGCCCGGGCCTGACGACGTCCTCGAGGTGGATGACGCCCAGGACGCGGGCCGGGCCGCCGCCGGCCGGGGATTCCGCGACCGCGAGAGGCGTCCCTCCGGCCGACGACACCCGCTCGACGTACACGTCCAGTCCGGCGGGTACGGTGCCGCCGCGTTCACGCACCCAGGCGGCGAGGGCGGCGGACGCGCCCTTGCGCAGCTGCCTGCCTCCGGGGAGGTCGACCCCGGACATGCGGGTGGTGGCGCTGAAGGGCACCCACTTCGCGTCGGGCAGGTCGATCTCGTCGGCCTTGTGGTGGGAGAGCGCGTAGTGCTCACGGGCGTGGGCGACGACCGCACGCCCCTCGGGGGTGTCGTCGGCGAGGCTCGTCAGGAGCGCGGACTGGGCGAACCACTCGGGTTCGACGCCGCCCAGCGGCAGGAATGCGCCGGTCCTGCGGACGCCTTGGGTGATCGTGCCGCTCTTGTCGAGCAGGAGGGTGTCGACGTCCCCGGCGGTCTCCACGGCCCGGCCGGAGGCCGCCAGGACGTTGCGCCGCACCAGGCGGTCCGTTCCGGCGATGCCGATCGCCGACAGCAGGGCGCCGATCGTCGTCGGGACGAGGCAGATCAGCAGCGCGACCAGGACGATCCCTGTGACGCCGTCGGCGGTCCCCGAGGCGTCCCCGGCACCGGCGCCCGGGCCGGCGGAGAAGACCGCCATGGGCCGCAGGATCACCACGGCGGCCAGGAAGACGACGGTCAGCACCATGAGCACCAGGTTGAGCGCGACCTCATGCGGCGTCTTGTGCCGGTCGGCGCCCTCGACCAGGGCGATCATGCGGTCCAGGAAGCTCTCCCCCGACTGCCGGGTGATGCGCACGACGATGCGGTCGGACAGCACCTTTGTGCCGCCCGTGACCGCCGAACGGTCGCCGCCCGCTTCACGGATGACCGGTGCGGACTCACCGGTGACGGCGGACTCGTCGACGGCGGCGACGCCTTCGACGACATCGCCGTCACCAGGGATCGTCTCCCCCGCCCCGACGACCACGGTGTCGCCACGGCGCAGGGCGATGGCGTGGACGACCTTCTCGCCGTCCTTCGTCAGCCGGCGGGCCGTGGTGATCGTGCGGGACCGGCGCAAGGCGTCGGCCTGGGCCCTGCCGCGGCTCTCGGCGACGGCCTCGGCGAGGTTCCCGAGGAGGACGGTGAGCCAGAGCCAGGCCGTGGTGAACCACCCGACGACGGTGGGGTGGACGAGGGCGAGCCCGGTGGTCAGCGCGGCGCCGGTCCCGGTGACGAACATGACCGGGTTGCGGACCAGCGTGACGGGGTTGAGCTTGCGCAGGGCCTCCGGGAGGGCGAGGCGCAGCTGTCCGGGCGCGAGCGGGCCGCCGCCGGGGGCGTTCTCGTGCGCGGCCCCGCCGGGAAGGGCGGGGTTCCCACGGTCCGGCCTGACGGGCGCGGGCGCGGTGGTCATCGGACGCCCTCCGCGACGCTCATGCGGACGGTGTGCTCCACACTCACCGGACTTCTCTCTTCTCGTGCGTCGGGCCCGGGGATCGGGACCCGTGGTTCGGGGGCGGTCGTGCGGGACCCCTGGTCGGGGGCCGGCGGACCGGAACGGCCGTGGCGCACCTCCGGGCAGGGGGACGCGGGGACATCACCTGCCCGGAGGGCGTTCAGGGGCGTCGGGCGACGCGGCGGGCTCGCGGGTCCCGCTCAGAGGCCGATGTCGCGGACGCGGAAGTCGGCGAGCGATTCACGGCGGACCAGCAGCCGCGCCCGGCCCTCGTGGACGGCGACGACCGGCGGACGGCCGACGAGGTTGTACGTGGACGCCATCGACAGGTGGTAGGCACCCGCGACCGGCACCGCCAGCAGGTCCCCGGGCCGGACGTCGGCGGGCAGCGGCACCGCGGAGGCGAGGATGTCCCCGGCCTCGCAGTGGCGGCCGACCACGGTCACCAGGACCGGCTCCTCGGTGGAGTGACGGCCGATCAGCCGCGGTGAGTAGCGCACCCCGTACAGCGCGGGCCGGGGGTTGTCGCTCATGCCCCCGTCGACGGCGACGAAGGTCTGGCCGCCGGTGCGCTTGACCGACAGCACGTGGTACAGCGCGACACCGGCGGGGCCCACGATCGCACGGCCCGGCTCCACCGTCAGCCGCGGCACCGGCAGCCCGGCGGCCGCGCAGCCCTCGGCCAGTTCGGACCGTATCCGCGCGGACAGCGTCGTCAGGTCCATCGCCGCCTCGCCGGGGCGGTAGGCGACCGCGTGGCCGCCGCCCAGGTCGAGTTCCGGCAGCGTGACACCGTGCTGCCTGCGCACGGCGGCCAGCAGGCCGACCAGCCGGCGCACGGCCGACAGGTACGGCTTGACGCTGCTGATCTGCGAGCCCAGGTGGCAGTGGAGGCCGACCAGTTCCAGCCGGGGCTGGTCCAGCACGCGGGCGATGGCGTGCTGCGCCGACCCGTCGGCCAGGGACAGCCCGAACTTCTGGTCGTCGGTGCCGGTGCGCACCGCGTTGTGGTGACCGGCGGCGATGCCCGGCACGATGCGCAGCAGCACCTTCTGCCGGTCCCCCGGCGGGACGTGGGCGGCCAGCCGGGCGATCTCGCCGGTGCTGTCGATCACGATCCGGCCGACGCCCAGGCGCAGCGCCGTGGCCAGGTCCTCCGGGCTCTTGGCGTTGCCGTGCAGGAGGATCCGCTCCGGCGGGAAGCCGGTGACGACGGCGAGTTCGAGCTCCCCGGCCGAGCAGACGTCGAGGCCGAGGCCCTCCTCGTCCACCCAGTGGGCCATGGCGCGGCACATGAAGGCCTTGGCGGCGTACAGGACGTCGCCGTCGGGGAAGGCCGCGCGGTAGGCGCGGCAGCGGTCCCGTACCTCGCCCTCGTCCAGGACGTAGGCCGGGGTGCCGAAACGTTCGGCTACCTCGGTCAGGGCGACCCCGCCCACGGTGACCTCACCGTGGGCGGCGGAGGAGGCGGACGCGGGCCACACCGACAGGTCGGCGTCGGGGTACGCGGTCTCCAAGTGCTCGGTGACGGCAGTCATGACGGCGCTCCTTTCAGCCGATCCACAGGGCCAGGGCATCGACCAGCGCGACCGCGCCGGTGACCCTGAGGACCCCGAGGGTCTGGGGGTCGAGACGGCGGCCGGTCTCGTCCGGTGCGTCCGACACGGCGGGTGCGGCGAGCTGTGGGTCCACGGTGAGTGCCGTGACGCCGAGCGGGCGGGCCATCGACCGCAGCGCGAACTCCGAGAGGGTGATCCACTGCTGGTCGGGGCCGAGCGTCTCCGCGAGACGCTCCGGGGTGGTGAAGCCGACGGCCGTACGGCCGCCCAGGGGCGTGCGGAACATGCGCGCGACGCATCCCACGGGTCCCGGCCGGACGGGGACGTACAACGTCTCCCGGTGTCGTCCGGCCGGGGACGGATCCGAAGGTTCCGGGTCGTCCCCGTACATGAGCTCTGTCATGGCTTCCTCCTGGTGAGGCACCTGCTGTGGTTCCTGGGGCGCCCCGGACGCAGCCGGCGGTCCGGGACGCATCAGGGACGCTATGCCCGGGGTCAGGGGGGTGAGGGCGGTCCCTGACGCGACGTTGACGGCGAGCGGGCGAACGTTAACGGCGCGGGTCGCCGGGGTGGGGCGGGCGGCGTCAGGATCGCGACAAAGGCCTCCGGTGCGGGCGTTCCCGGGCGTTTCATGGAGGCATGAACGAGGTCCGCGAAGAGTGCGTCGTGGTGGGCGTCAGCGGCTCCCCCGGGAGCGTGGCGGCCTTGCGCCGGGCCGCCGCGGAGGCCCGGCGCCGGGAGTGCGTGCTGACCGTGGTGACGGCCTGGGAGGCGGCGTGGGACACCGCTTCCGGGACGCGGAGCAGGTGGCCGCCGCTGCAGCCGGAGCCGGACCGGTGGCGCCGCCCGGCCCGGCGCAGGCTCCTCATGGCGCTCGACGCCGCCTTCGACGGCGACCTGCCGCTCGACCCGCCGCTGCGCCCGGTCCTCGCGCTGGGGCGCCCGGGACCGGCCCTCGTGGAGGTGGCCGCCGAGGGGGCGGGGCTGCTGGTGGTCGGCACCGGTTCGCTCGGTCCCTGGCGGCGGCTCTTCGCGCCGTCCGTCGCGGCCCACTGCTTCGCGCACGCCCGCTGCCCGGTCCTCGCCGTGCCCTCCGAGCCGCCGGGCGTGCCGCCGGCCCGCGGCCGATCGGGCGGCCGCCGCTTCGGCCCCAGGTGGAGCCCGCGCGGCTTCGTGACGCCGTGAGCCCGCGCCCGGCCGGTCGGTGTCCTGTGCGGCGGACAGCTCGCGCGGCCCCGGTCTCCGCCGCTTCCGGCGGGCTCCGCCCGGGTGGGGCGGAGCCGGGGCCCGGGGCACGCGTAAGGCTCCGGGCGGAAGGAACGCCGAGAAGGATCGGCCCATCTGCCCGGAGCCCCGCGGCCTGGCGCGCGGCCCGCCGCCGACGGTTCAGCGGCAGGACCTCACGAGGTGACGCGCAGGTGGCGTCGTTCGGCCAGTTCCTCCTCGCCGACCACGGTCAGCACCGGGCTGCCGGGCGGTGCGAACATGACCACCACCAGCTGGGACTGCGCGTCGGTGAGGTTGTTGGCGCCCTGGTAGTGGATCACGTCGCCGCCGGGCTCGAAGAGGGCGTCACCGGCCTTGAGCACCCGGGGCGCCTGACCCTCCAGCTCGAAGAGGATCTCGCCCTGCGTCACGTAGCCGAAGACCGGCCCGGGGTGCCGGTGCGGCGGAGCACCGGCGTCACCGGGCGGCAGGGTGACCCGGATGGTCCTCGCCTCCGCGCCCGCCGGGATCCGCCCCGCCGCCTCCGGCAGGCTCCCGACCAGTTCGACACCGGGGGGCAGGTGTGCGTGCTCAGCGCTCATGTGTTCCTCCAAACAGGGACTGTCCGAGGAAGGACAGGACGGCCGCGGCTTCTGTGACATCCCCCGCGCGGCAATCCCGCCCGGCCGCGCGGGTGTTCCCGCTCCCGGCGGCCGCCCCGCGCCGGGAACGGGCGCGGGCTTGGCGTGCACCCCAAACGCGATATAGCGTTAGTTCGCGAAGATGTATCGCGTCTTGCGGAACCACCGACCTGAACGGGGTGAGGACATGCCGGGAGAGATCCGGCCCACGGGTGCGCCGTCCCCTACGGACACGCCCCTCGCGCCGCCCCCGTTGCGGGCCTCGCACGCGGACCGGGACCGGGTGGTGGACGTCCTGACCGTGGCCGCGGGCGACGGGCGGCTGTCGGCCGCCGAGCTGGACGAACGCCTGGAAGCCGCGCTGTCGGCCCGCACGCTCGACGAACTGGCCCCGCTCACCGCCGACCTGCCGGCGGCCGCGCGGACGCCGGGCACGGCCGCGGAGGACGTCAAGGACGTGGTCCGGGTCGACAACCGCGGCGGCTCGTTCCGCCGTGTCGACCGGTGGGTCGTGCCGCGGCGCATGGAGGTCCGCTCGGAATGGGGCGAGGTGGTGCTCGACTTCACCCACGCCGTGATCACGCAGGACACCCTCCGCATCGACATGGACGTCCGCGGCAGCTCCCTGGTGCTCGTCACCCGGCCCGGCATCGTGGTCGACACCGACGGACTGGCCGTCGAATTCGGCACGGTGGACGTCCGGCCCGCGGCCGGCCCGGCCGCACCCGTGGCACTGCGCGTGGAACTGGCGGGCGAGCTGGAGTTCGGGAAGGTACGGGCGCGTCCGCCGCGGCGGACCTTCCTGCGGTGGCTGTTCCGCCGCCCGGCCGCGCTTCCGGCGCTCACCGGCTGACCGACCCGGCGCGCGCGCCGTGGCGCGCGGTCCCCGCGCGGCCGCCCCCGGGTCGTCCGACTCGTCCCGCGGGCCGACGGGAGTCGCGATACTGACCCGCGATGAGCCTCCGCATCGCGCCCCCGCGCTTCCGCACGCCCTACGGCGCACCCTCCAGTGATCCGTCGCGGGAGGTCTACGTCCCGCCCGCGGAGGCGGGGGGCGGCGGGCTCGGCGAACTGCTCGTGTCGGCGCAGGGCGTGGTGGTCTGTGTCGTCGCCGCCCTGCTGCTCGTCTTCCTGGTGACCGACCGCCGTTCCCCCAGACGCCGCGCCCGTCACCGCCGTTGACGCGGCCGGTTCAGGCGGCGCCGTCCGGCTCCCGGGGCCCCTCGGCGGGGAAGAGGATCGGGCTGACGAGGTGCCGCATCCGCCCGGGCGCCGGTCCGTTGGCCAGCCGGGGCAGCAGGACCCGCCGCAGGTCGGCGATGAGTCCGGCACGCTCGTCCTCGCTCAGCCAGAGCGCGTGCTGGCGGTAGCCGACGAGGTCGGCCGCCGGGTCGGCGCCCTCGCGGTCGAGGTAGGCGTCGAACTCCGCCATCAGCGCCGCCATGGCGACGGCGAAGACCCTCCGGTGGTCCTCCCGCGAGACCGACGCCGCCGTCTCCGCGTCGACCACGACCCGTTCCCGGCGCAGGCGGTAGTGGCGCTCGACGGCTCCGCGCACCCTCTGTTCGTCCTCGACCTCGAGCACTCCCGCGTCCGAGAGCAGACCGACGTGGCGGTAGACGGTGGCCTTGGAGACGTCCGGCAGGAGGCCGCACAACTGTGACGTGGTGAGGGTCCGGTTCCCCGACATGGCGTGCACGATGCGCAGCCGCACGGGGTGCAGCAGGAGGTCGACCGTGTCCATGGACACACGATCTCATGTCGGATACCTTTCTCAAAGTTGAGAACGTATGGGAGGGGACCGGAGATGACCCGTCAGCAGTCTCGCCGCGCCGACGCCGCCGTCGTGGGGGGGGGGGCCCCCCCGGGGGGGCGCCACACCGCACGGGGGGGGCCCGGCCACAGACCCCCCCCGCCCCCGCCCCCCCCCACCCCGAGCGGCGCAGGCGC
>NZ_JBEXYN010000069.1:0-33137 GCF_040630935.1 Streptomyces sp. NPDC005722 | reverse complement strand
GCCCCGCCGCCCCGCCGCCCCGCCGCCCCGCCGAGGAGCCGGTCGGCGCGCGGCCGGTCAGGCGTCGGCGATCGGGCGGGTGCCCAGACGGACGTTGTCGATCGCCCAGAACCAGTTGTTGCCCGCGTTGAAGATGCGGAAGGCGACCTTCGCCGTCGTCGCGCCCGCGGGGACGGGGCAGGACAGCAGGACGAGCCGGTTCTCCTGGTCCTGGCCCAGGTTGGTGTTCCCGGACGTCGCGCTGCTGTAGCGGAGCAGCCGGACCGGCTCGCCGGTGTCGAACGTGACGGTGACCTCGGCCTCCTGCGGGCTCTCCTGACGGTAGTGGGAGTCGAAGCCCAGGTGGAGGGTGGGGGTCCCCGTCGGGATCGGCACCGCCGGGCTGGTGAGGGTCGAGTCGAACCGGCCCCGGCCGGACGGGCTGCCGGTGTCGTCCCAGTCGTCGGGGTCGGCCACGGCCACCACGCCGAGGGCCCGGCTGAAGTTCGGCCGGTCCTGTCCGGCGGGGAACCAGAACTGCTTGGACAGGAAGGTCCAGCCCTGCAGTTCCCGCGTGCCCTGCGGCATGGCCGCGGCGTTGGCGACCGTCCAGCCCTCCGGGGCGGTCCGGGTCCAGCCGAGCAGGCCGGGCCGGCTGAGGTCGGCCGCCGCGGCGAGTGCGGGGGCGACGGACTCGAAGTCCTCGGCGAGCAGGTGGCCGGTCATGAGGGGCCCGGTCTTCGCGGACAGGGAGGCCGACGCCTCGGTGGCGTCGCCGTTCAGCTTCGCCGTCACGGTCGCCTTGAGGCTGCCGGAGACACGCGCCGCGGCGGCGGGCGCGACGACGTCCCAGGCCAGGGCGGCCGACGAGCGGGCCGGAACCGACACCGGCGTGCCGCCCTGCGCGGTGGCCGTCCAGCCGTCGGGGAGGGTGAGCGTGGCCGCGAGGCCGGTCAGCGGTGTGGTGCCGGCGTTGGTGACGGTGGCGGTCACGGTGACGGGCCTGCCCGGCGAGAGCACCGTGCCGTCCGTCCCGGGGGAGCTCGCCGGACCGGTCAGTGCGACGCTCATGGCCGGGGCGACCTTCGTGCGGACGCGCGCGTCGGCGATCTTGAGCAGCCCGTCGCCGTCGGCGTGTGCGGCGACGGCCAGCTGCCCGGCGGTCGCGTCGCGGGAGGGGATGACGGCGAAGCGCACGTCGGCGGAGTCGCCGGCCCGGAGCGTGGCCGGTGCCGCGCCCTCGCGGTGGACCGTCCAGCCGGTGGGGGCGAGCAGGGCGACGGAGAGGGCGTCGAGCCGCCGGCGGCCCTGGTTCCGCACGGTGACCACGACGTCGGTGGGGTTGCCCTGCGCGAACGGCGTGTCCAGGGACGGTAGCGCCGCCGGGAGCCCGATCGCCGCCGCCAGCGCGGGGGCCGTGCCGGTCTCCGGGTCGGTGACGCCGGGCTCCCCGTCGGCCAGACGGCCGGTCATACGGCGCAGGAAGGACGGGTCGTCCCGGTCGACGACCACCACGTCGTACCAGCCGTGGTCCGCGAGCGGCAGGTGCACCGTGTGGGACCGGCCGGGCTTCAGGGTGACGGTCTCCACGCGGTCGCCGTGCGCCCGGGAGTACACCGACTCGCCGACGAGGAACGTGCGCGTGGTGGCGGAGGGGTTGGAGCATACCACCGCCACCTGGCCGGCGGCGCGGTGCTCGACGAGGTGGGCCTCGCCGCCGGCCCCGCTGCCGCGCAGCTCCCACACCGACCACCCGGGGCCGTGGACCTGGAGGTCGTAGCCGTCGGCGCCGTACTCCACGGTCTCGGTGGCGGTGCTGCCCGCGGGTACCGTCCACGTCCGCGGGGCGGTGCCGTCGCCGGGGTAGGCGGTGAAGGCGGCGCCGGTGCCGCCCTCGTTGCCGAGCCGCAGCTGCACGGCGGAGCGGCCGGTCTCCGTACGCAGGGACAGCCGGTACGGGGAGCGGCGGGTGCGGCGGGTGCCGGACTCCTGCTCCGGGAGCGCCTGCTCCGCGGGCGGTACGGGGTTCCACCGGCCGACCGGGGCCGGGACCCCGGCGGGCCGGTCCACGTCGGGCTGCCGGTGCGTGCGGTCGAAGTCGAAGGCGGAGGTCAGGTCGCCGAAGACGCTGCGGCGCCAGGCGCTGATGTTGGGCTCGTGGACGCCGGTCCACTTCTCCAGGAACCGGATGACCGAGGTGTGGTCGAAGGCCTCCGAGCTGACGAAACCGCCCACCGTCCACGGTGACACGACCGTCATGGGCACGCGCGGGCCGGGGCCGACCGGGCTGCCCTTGAACCAGTCGTCGCCGTTGCCGGAGGCCGGCTTCGGCGCGACTGGTGCGGGGACGTGGTCGAAGTAGCCGTCGTTCTCGTCGAAGTTGATGAACAGCGCCGTCTTCGACCAGGTCTTCGGGTCGCGGGCGATGGCGTCGAGGAGGTCGTAGACGAGGTTGGCGCTGCCGACCGGGGTGGAGCTGCCGGGGTGCTCGGACAGGGCGGCCGTCGGCACGATCCAGCTGACCTGGGGCAGCGTCCCCTTCTTGATGTCCGCGGTGAGCCGCTGGATCAGGGTGTCGGGCTCCGAACGGTAGGCGCCGCGCAGGAACAGCCGCCGCTCGGCCCCGGTCAGCGCGTCGACGCCGCGCTGGAACTCCGCGAGCGCGGCCTTGCGCTGATCGGCCGTCCGGTCCCAGAGGCTGTCGTAGAACTGCTCGGTGGTGGCGTACCCACCGCTGACCCCGGCCAGGATCTTGCGGCCGATCTCCTTCCAGGGGCGGAAGTACTCCACCGCGTTGTCGGTGAAGTTGTCCCACTCCTGGTAGATCTGCCAGGAGACGCCCGCGGCCTCCAGGCGCTCGGGGTAGGTCGTCCAGTCGTAGCCGGCGTGGTCGTAGTCGTACGCGGCGTTGGTGACGGCCCGGTTGACGCCGTCCGGCTCGTAACCGGTCGTGCCGGTCCACAGGTAGTTGCGGTTGGGGTTGGTCGAGCCGTAGACGGAGCAGAAGTAGGCGTCGCAGAGGGTGAAGCGGTCGGCCAGTTCGTACTGCAGCGGGATGTCGTGCCGGTCGTAGAAGGCCATGGTGCTCTGGCTCTTGGCGGCGATCCAGTCGTTCCACCAGCCGTTCCCCCGGGCCTGGGTGGCGTCGGAGAACCCGTGCGCGAGCGACCCCAGGTACTGGATGTCGCTCTCCGGACGGCCCGCGTCGACCGCCGCCCGGCGGGCCGAGAACGGCAGGACCCGGCCTCCGCCGGCCTTCGGCTGCTCGAAGACGGTTCCTCCGGTGGGCAGTCGCAGCGGGGTGCGGTCACCGAATCCGCGGACGCCCCTGAGGGTTCCGAAGTAGTTGTCGAAGGAACGGTTCTCCTGCATCAGGACGATGACGTGCTCGATGGCGCGCATGCCGCCGCGCGGCAGGGGAGCGGCCATCGCCTGGTGCAGCGAAGGGGGCAGGAAGGAGAGGGCGGTTCCTCCGGCGAGGGCGCCGAGGACCTTTCGGCGGGAGACGTCAGACATGCCCGGAGGCTAGGTCGGCCCCGCCCCGTGACGTAACCCTGGGTGACCGATCTTCCTCGACCGTTCACCCGGCGGCACCGGACGTTCCCCTGTCGGTCCGTTCCGCCTAACTGTACGGGCCACGAGGTTGGTTGGGCGGTGACGGAGCGGGTGCCGGGGGCAGGACCCCCGGCACCCGCTGTGCCGTCAGATGGCCGACGCCACTACGAGCCGAGCCGGTAGGCGCGCTCGACCGTCTGCCGGACGGAGTTGCCCGCCTTGTCGGTCGCGGTGACGCGCAGGGTCACGTACGCGCCCTGCCGGTGGTCGCCCGGCCGCTCGACGGTGGCGGTGAACCGGTTGTGGCCGCGGTCCTTGACGCGGACCTGGCCCTTCCAGGTCTTGCCGTCGTCGAAGGAGGCCTCGACCTTGAGCTTGACCCCGGTGGGGTCGGCGAGGCCGTCCTGGTTCCGGACCGTCAGGTCGAGGTCGTGCCGCTTGCCGCCGCCGACGGTGTTCCCCAGGTCGGCGGGGACGCCGTAGTCGACCTGAAGGAGCGGCAGCAGCGTTTCCTTCGCCGCGGTGCCGGAGCGGAAGGTCCAGGACGTGGAGGTCCTGGTGCCGGTCTGCCAGAACTCGGTGTCGCGTTCGGTCGTCAGGTCCAGACGGTACTCGGCCGATCCGGCAGGGACGGAGAAGTCCCGCCAGGCGTCCGCGGCCTCGGTCACCTTCCTGCCGTCGCGGTAGAGGACCGCCGTCACGGTGTCGCCGTCGATGTAGGACGGATCGTCCATCGTCCCGGGCGCCCCGCTCCTTGCGCCGACGCCTCCTCCGAAGGCGGCGACCTGCTTGCGGCCCCAGTGGCCGGCGACCGCGTCGGTGTACTCCGGGATCGCCAGGCTGAGGACGTCGCCGTCGCGGACGGCGGGCCGGTCCCAGCCACGGGGGATGGACGGCCGCACCACGGCCCTGTACCACTCCTCGGTGGCCTTCTCGCCCGCCTTGAAGGTGCGCGGGGTGTCGCGCAGGCCCGACTGCAGCGCCCCGGCGTAGAACTGTTCCGGGCCGGTCATGAAGTCGACGTCGTGCATCCACTGAGTGTCGCCGGAGGTGACGTACTCGGTACGGGGCGTTCCCGTCGGCACCCAGCGCGAGGTCTCCCACGCGACGTCGGTGTACGGGCGCCAGCTGAAGCGCTGCTCGCTGGTCCAGTGCAGGTCGCCGTTGTTCGCGTAGGACGCCTTCACCTGCGCGGTGTTGCGGTCCGAGACGGTGTACGTGACGTCCTGCGGGATCTGCCGCCACTGCGTCGCGACGTCGTACAGGTACGGGCTCGCGACCGTCCCGGAGATGTCGACGACGGTCTTGCGCTTCTTCATGTACTGCAGCAGCTTCGCGCCGTCGCCCGCGGTCATCCGGACGACGGGCAGCGCCGAGCGGGTGTCCATCGGCTTCCAGCGGGTCCAGGCGATGAGGCCCTCGGGCAGGACGATCACGACGCCCTTGGCGCCGGCCTTCGCGGCCGTCTCCGCCAGGTCGTACCCGTCCAGCGCGTACTCGTCACGGATCACGGCGAGCTTGCCGCGCACGGTGGCGGGCCGCAGGTCGGGCTTGTCCCTCGTCCCCGCGTCCACGGCGACCAGCTGCTCGCCCCGGGGGTCGAACGGCGTGGAGTGCTTGGCGTAGAACGGCCGCAGGTCGAAGTCGGCGCCGCGGACCTCGGTCCTGAGCTCGGGAGCGGTCATCTCGAAGCGGGCGTTGAACTCGAAGTCGCCCTCGGTGACCTTCGACGTGGGATTCGCGTACAGGTCCACGAACCCGCCGCCGTCCTCGTAGTAGATGCCCAGCGTCAGCGGCACCCCGTCGATCTTCCGGTACATCTGGTACGTCACGTTGTTGCGCCGCTCGGCCGGCTTGGGCGTCTGCACCCGCACCAGCTTGGCCTTGCGCGCGTCCAGGGTGACGGTCGTGTCCTTGGTGACCTTCACCTCGGGCTCGACGACCTGGATCACGCGGACGCCGTCGCTCGTGTCCTCGGCCAGCGTGCCGCCGACGAGGTAGGTGCCCTCCTCGACCTCGGCGACGCCCAGGTCGGTGAACCGGACCTCGGCGTCCCCGCCGTAGACGTTCAGCAGGGACCACACCAAGGGCTGCCCGTCGGGCCCGAAGGACTTGGTGGTGAGCTTGTGCATCGGCGCGCGCACCCACAGGCTCAGGGTGGTGTGGACCGACGTCCCGTCCGCGGACGTCGCGGTGACGTAGCCGTAGTAGGAGCCCCGGCCCGCCTTCGCCGGGTCGACGGCGACCGGCACCTCGACGGTCGCGCCCGGGGCGACACGGACCGTGCCGGCGCCCAGCGTCAGTGCCTGCGCGGGGAGCGCCTTGCCGCCCTTGGCCGTCAGCGCCGCGCTCAGGCTCAGCGACACTTCCTTGCCGGAGTGGTTGGTGTAGCGGACCACGCCGGCCCGCTGGACCGGGGATCCCTCCCTGTCGAACGGGCCCAGGACGATCGTCCCGGTGGCCGTCACGGGGGCGGTGAACGCCGCCTTGACGTCGACACGGCCGCCGCCCTGCTCGGTCGGCACCTGCCCTGACACCGTGTGGGACGTGCTGACCAGCGCGTCCTTGAGCTGCTCGCCCGTCCAGTCGGGGTGCTGCTCGGCCAGCAGCGCGGCCGCGCCGGCCACGTGCGGGGTCGCCATGGACGTACCGCTCGCCGAGACGTAGTTGTCGTCGACCGGGGTCCCCATGGTCGTGCCCGCGGCGCGCGCGGCGACGATCCCGACACCCGGAGCGGTGATGTCCGGCTTGGCGGCCTTGTCGCCGAAACGCGGGCCGCGGCTGGAGAAGGAGGCCAGGGAGTCGTCCCGGTCGACGGCGCCCACGGTGAGGGCGGCGTCGGCCGCGCCCGGCGACCCCACCGTCATCTCGCCCAGCTCGCCGGTGTTGCCGGCCGCGACGACGAACAGCGCGCCGCTGCTGCGGGAGATCTCGTTGACCGCCTGGCTCATCGGGTCGGTGCCGTCGGTCTGCATGTCGGCGCCCAGGCTCATGTTGACGACCCTGGCGCCCTCGGCCGCGGCCCACTCCATGCCCGCGATGACCTGGGACTCGCTGCCGGAACCGTTGTCCCCGAGCACCTTGCCGATCAGCAGGTCGGCGCTCGGCGCGACCCCCTTGCGCAGGCCGCCCGATGCCGCTCCGCTGCCGCCGGCGGTGGCGGCGACATGCGTGCCGTGGCCGAAGTGGTCCTGGGTCGAGCCGCTGTCGGAGAAGTCCTTCGCCTCGCTCACCCGGCCCGCCAGGTCCGGATGCGTCTGGTCGGCGCCGGTGTCCAGGACCGCGACCTTGACGCCCTCACCGTGGAAACCGGCCGCCCACGCGGCGGGCGCGTTGATCTGCGCGGTGCTGCGGTCCAGGGTGGGGCGCACCTTGTGGTCCAGCCAGACCTTCGGGGTCGCCGCGGCGGCGCTCGCCACGGGCGCACCCGCCTGGGGCGCGAGTTGCCTCCAGAACGCGGCCAGATCCCCGGCGCCCACGCGCAGCGCCTGGGCGTCGATGCTCGCCAGGTGCCGCGGCTCGGCGGAGTCCTCGTGGAACTTCGCGAGCGCGTCGGCCTTCTTGGCCGCCGCACGCTCGGAACTCCCCGGCGTGGACACGATCATGGGCAGGGCGTCGGTGTGCGCCTCGTCGTATCCCTGGGCGACCAGGGCCGTCACGTCGAACAGGTCCGCGTCCAGCCGCCCGGTGCGGACCAGCACCGCCGCGTCCGAGGGCAGCACCGTCAGGGCGCCCTCCTGCTCGGCGATCTGGAAGAACACCTTCTCGCGACCCGGGGCGCGCTGCACCGAGGCCGTCTTCCTGCCGTTCGCCGCGTCGCTGACGGTGACCCGGTCGCCGGTGATCAACCGCACGGTGGTCGTACGGTCCTGCGGCGCGGGCGTCCGTGCGGCGGACCCCGAGGGGGCCTCGGCGGAGGCGGGCGCGACAGCACCCGTCGCCACTGTCGCTGACATCGCTATCGCCGCCCAAAGGCGGATCCGTCTCATCGGTGTCTGCACCCCTTCTGTCATCCCGGCACGCGGGCAGAGCGTTCGTGAGCGGGTGGCATGGACCGTCGTCGTGGCACCCCGCCGCCGTCGGCGGTCCGGGAACGTGAGGCCGGGACCCGGCGCGGGCGAAGCCCGCACAGGTGCGCCCGAGGACCCTCGTACAACTGCGGTTCAGAAGCCGTTCGGAATCATCCGGTGTGCCGGCGGGCCCTGTCAGCGATCCCGCCTGGCACAACTGGGCCATGTCACAAGGGCGCCACACGCCGCCCGGGGGTTCGCGGGCCACGCCCCGCCGCCCCCGGGAAATCCAGGTGACCGGCGAGCCGGTATTCCTTACGATCGGGCGCTGCCCGTTGTGTCCCCTGCCCCTGATCGGTCAGCCGTGAAATCCGTGATTCCCGGCGTGCTGCGTGACGAGCCGCAGTTCGCCCGCCTGTTCATCGGGCAGTCCTTGTCGGTGCTGGGGGACCGGGTGTCGTTCGTGGCGGTGCCCTTCGCCGTGCTCTCGGCGGGCGGGTCCGCGTCCGACGTCGGCCTGGTGGCCGCCGCCGGGCTGCTGCCCACGCTGCTCTTCACCCTGGTGGGCGGTGTGTGGGCGGACCGCTTCCGGCGGCACCGCATCATGCTCCTGTCCGACCTGGTGCGGTTCGCCTCCCAGGGGCTCCTCGCCGTGGCGTTGCTGACCGGCGTCGCCGGGGTCCCCGCCTTCGTCCTGCTGATGGCCGTGTTCGGCACGGCGGACGCGTTCTTCATGCCCGCCTCGACGGGGCTGCTGCCGCTGGTCGTCGCGCCCGACCGGCTGCGCGAGGCGAACGCCCTGCGGGGGTTCGTGCAGTCGTCCGCACTCGTGCTCGGTCCCGCCCTGGCCGGTGGTCTGATCGCCTTGGCGGGACCCGGCGGCGCACTGGCCCTGGACGCCCTCACCTTCGCGGTCAGTGCCGCGTTCCTGGCCCGCCTCAGACCCCGCGGGACGGAACCCGGCACGAGCCGGACCGCCACCGCGACGACGTTTCTCGGGGAACTGCGCGCCGGCTGGGCGCAGGTGCGCAGCCGTAGCTGGGTGTGGTCCGGCATGGCGGCCATCGCGGTCTACCACGTCGTCGTGCTGCCGTCGGTGTTCGTGCTCGGCCCGGTCCTCGCCGAGGACGAGTGGGGCGGCGCGGCGAGCTGGTCGGTGGTGGTCGCGGCCTTCGGCATCGGCGCCGTCGCCGGGGACGTGTGCGCCTACCGCCTGCGGATCGCGCGTCCGCTGGCGCTGGGCGCCGCGGCGCTCGCCGTGGCCTCCTGCCAGGCGGTCGTCATCGGCAGCGGCGGGTCGATCGCCCTGATCGCGGCCCTCGAAGCGGTCACCGGAGTCGCCGTCTCACTCTTCTTCGTCCTGTGGGAGACCGCGCTGCAGACCCACGTGCCGGAGGCGGCCCTGTCCCGCGTGAGTTCCTACGACTACCTGCTGTCGAGCGGACTCATGCCGCTGGGCCTCGCCCTCGCCGGCCCGGTCTCCGAAGCGGTCGGCGTACGGCCCACGCTGTACGCGATGACGGTCATCGGGGTGCCCGCCGCCCTCGCCCTGCTGTGCGTCCCGGCCGTACGCCGCCTGCCGGCGTCCCCGGACGCCCCGGACGGCTCCGTCCCCCGCGCCGCCCCGGAGACGGCCGTGCCGTGAGGCGCGCGGGGGACGTACCGGGTCAGGAGCCCGCGGGCGGCTCGGCGAGGACGCCGCGCAGCAGGCCCGTGGACTGACCCACCTCGATCAGGTAGCCGTCGGGGTCGCGCAGGTAGCAGCGCAGCTCGGACCCGCGGTCCAGGGGCTCGGTCAGGAAGCGGGCGCCCTTGGCGACGGCGTGCGCGTGGAAGGCCGCGAGGTCGGCGACCCGCACGTTCAGGAAGCCGGACACCCGCTCGGTGCTCTGCGGCACCTCCAGGGTCACGTCCGGCTTGTCGGGGGTGGGGCCGCCACCGGGGTTCATGATGAGCCAGCTGTTGGCGACCTTGACGATCGCCGGGTTCTCCTCCATCACCACCTCGCCGCCGAAGACGTCCGCGTAGAAGCGCCGGGAGACCGCGACGTCCCGGACGGTCAGGAAGTGCGTGAGGAGCAGGCCGTGCTCGGGCACGGGGAGATCGGCGGGCGATGCCGTCATCGTTGGTCACCCTTCGTCGACGTGAGGCGCGTTCCCGGGCCGCGTCCGGCACGGGGCCGGACCGCGCGGGCGGCGCACAGGCGCGTGGCCGGCCCGGGACGCGTACCGTTGCGCAAGGTTCGACCGGCGCGGCCGGGGGTGTGTGACACACGGCCCTCCCGGTGCCCTGGCGCCCGGTGGGGGTCAGGCCGCGGTGAGGCGGTGCGTGGTGCCGCTGCTGCTCGCGGCCCATGCGTCGGGCATGGCCGCGGCGAGGGCGTGCTGGGCGCGCCAGCCCGTGCAGTGCCCGGGGGCGATCAGGTGCGGGCCGAGGTCCGTGAGCGCCCGGACGGTGGGAGGGATGACGGGCTCGAAGGCGGGCCCGGTCAGATGGAAGCCGCCCAGCACGGCGTGGACGGAGGGCACGCCGGTGAGCCGCCGCGCGTGACGGACGATGTTGACGACTCCGGCGTGACCGCAGCCGGTCAGCACGACCAGGCCGCGGCCCCTGAGGTGCACCACCAGCGCCTGGTCGTCGATGACCTGCGGATCGTGCTCCCAGTGGTCACCGCGCCACGCCTGGTGCGCGGCCGGCATGCCGTGCTCGAAGTCGGTGGTGCGGTCGACCTCTCCGGTCAGGAGCACGCTGTCGTCGACGAGGAGGGAGGGCAGGCTGCGTTCGACGACCTCGAACCCCTCCGCTGCGAGGGCCTTCTTGCTCAGGGTGGGCATGTCGAAGGTGCTCTGCGGGGTGTGGAGGCGGCGGCGGGTCCAGGCGTGCGGGTGAACGACCATCGGCATCCTGCGGGAGCCGAGCCGGCCGGCGAGGGCGCCGAGACCGCCCGCGTGGTCGAAGTGCCCGTGGCTGAGGACGACGCCCCGCAGGCTCCCCAGGTCGACCGCGAGCCGGTCGGCGTTGGTGACCAGGCCCGACGGCGACAGGCCGGCGTCGAAGAGCAGCACGGTCTCGCGCTCGCCGCGGCGGACGCTGACCAGGGCGGAGAAGCCGTGCTCGGCGACCAGGCCCACGGCCGTGTGGCCCGTCTCGAACTGGCCGGCCGGGGTGGCGGCGGGCCCCATTCCCGCCCTGGTGGTGTGTTCGTCGCCGACGAGCAGGGCGTCGAAGGTGTTGTCCACCAGGATCGTGACCCGGACCTCGTCGACGGGCTCGAGGGCGATCGGGTCCACGGCGCGGCCGGGTGCCTGCCGCGGGGCGGAGAGCGCCGCGTCCTCGGCGGTTGCGTGGAAGGTGTCGCACATGGCGGTCCCTGGTCCGTTCGCGCCGTGGGGGTGGGCCGACGGCGCCGGTCAAGACGGCTCCAGACCGATGCTCCTCCGCTCCTCCCGCCCTCGCAAACGCACCCGCGAGGGGTCCGCGCCCCGGGCTCCCGGAGCGCGGCCCCCTACGAGACGTGGCTAGGGGATCCGTACCGTCACGGACTTGCCCGGCTTGAGGGTGAGCTGCTTGCGGAAGCCGCCCGCGCGCAGTTCGGTCGTGGTGCCGCCGGTGCTGCGCACGGTCGCCTCGGTCACCTTGCCGTCGCGCCAGGAGAGGTCGACCTCGAAGCCGCCGCGGGCGCCGACGCCTGTCACGGAACCCCTGGGCGCCCAGGCCTCGGGGAGCGCGGGCAGGAGCTCGATGACGCCGGGCCGCGAGTAGAGGATCATCTCCAGCGCGGCGGCGGCCCCGCCCAGGTTCGCGTCGATCTGGAAGATCGTGTAGCTGCCCTGGCTGTACATGTCGAACCAGTTGGCCGAGGTCCCGTTGCTGTTGGTGATGGACGGCCGCAGCACCGTCAGGTAGAGCTGGTACGCCTTCTCGGCGTCCTTGAGCCGGGACCAGCACAGCGAGCGCCACGCGCACGCCCACCCGTAACTGTCCATGCCGCGCGCGGTGAGCAGCGCGCGGACGCCCTCGAGCAGCGCCGGCGAGCTGGTGTCGGCGGCGATCCGGTCGCCCGGGTAGAAGCCGATGAGCGGGGACAGGTGACGGTGCGTCACCTCGCCGAGGTTGTCGGGGGTCATCCACTCCTCGAGCCAGCCGGTCTTCGGGCTCACCCGGGGCAGGTAGAGCCTGGCCTGCATGGCGTCCAGCTCGGCGGCCATCCCGGTGTCCCGGTGCAGCACGCGGGAGGCGGTTTTGAACTCCTCGAAGAGCTCCCACGCCAGTTCCTGGCCGTAGGTGTTGCCCTTCCCGTCCGGGCCGTGCTCGGGCGACCAGGAGGTGTCGTCGATCAGGACCTCGCGCGACGTCCCGTCCTCGTCCTTGACGGTTGTCGTGATCAGCCGCGCCTGCCAGAACTCCGCAGCGCCCTTGAGGACCGGGTAGATCAGCTCCAGGTAGTCCCGGTCCTGGCTGTACTCGTAGTGCCGCCACAGCGAGTTGCACAGCCACGCGTTGCCGGAGGGGTGCCAGGCCCAGCCGCTGCCGCCGTGGATGTTGGTGGAGAACGCGACCGCCCACCCGGCGATCTTCCCCGAGCTGTTGCGGAACCGGTTGCGGTCGCTGTTGAACAGCCGCTTGGTGACGTCGGTCCACACGGGCAGCTGGGACACGCAGTAGCGGGCGAGGGCCAGGGAGTTCTCGCCGAGGCCCGCCGGGTCGGCGAGCCAGTAGTTCATCTGGACGTTGATGTCGGTGTGGTAGTCGGCGTACCAGTCCGGGTTGTTGTTGTGCACCCAGATGCCCTGCAGGTTCATCGGCAGCCAGTCGCGGGAGCCGGTGATCGTCAGGTAGCGCCCGTACTGGACGTAGGCCGCCTCCAGTTCCGGGTCCGGCGTGGAGTCGTCGGTGTAGCGCACGGCTATGCGCGACCAGGAGTCCAGCGACCGCTGCAGCGCGGAGGACTCGCCCAGGTCGATGGTGAACCTGTTGTAGAGCCGGTGGTAGTCGGAGACGTGCGTCTTCAGCAGCTCGCTCCCCGGCACCTTCGCCGCGGCGGCGATCTTGGTGCGGGCCACCGCGAGGGGATCGGTGCCCGGCTCGCGGAAGTCCTTGGCCGCGTCGGGGGAGTAGTCGGTGCCGCCGCAGACCACGATCAGCAGTTCACGGCAACCGGCGAAGGACAGCTTGTCGCCCTCCACGCTCACCCGGCCGGTGCTGCCGACCGCGGTCACCGCGGCGGCGTAGCGCAGGCCGTTCTTGAGCTTCCCGGCGAAGGAGAGCTGCCCGCCCCCGCCCGTGGTGGTCTCGCCGTGGGTACCGGCCAGCGAGACGGTGCCGGTGTGTGGGCCGCCGGTGAGCCGGACGACGACCACGTCGTCCGGGTGGCTGGCGTACACCTCGCGGCTGTAGGTGTGGCCCTCGTGCCGGTAGGTCGCGGAGACCACACCGTTGCTCAGGTCCAACTGGCGGCGGTACGCGCTCACCTTCCCGGCGGTGTGGCCGGGCAGCGCGATGCGCAGTTTGGCCAGCAGGCCGAAGCTGCCGAAGTCGTCGGGGCCGTAGTTGAGCTGGCCGTCGTCGGTGAGGGTGTCGTTGCGGCCGCCGGTCCAGAACGCGCCGTCGGTCAGGTAGAGGAAGTCGTCCGCCGGATCGCAGCCGACGAGCGCACCCAGCCGGCCGTTGCCGACGGGCAGGGCCTCCTGGATGATGTGCGCCTCGTCGGCCGGCGTGCGGTACCAGAGCGACGTGGCCTTGCCCTCCGGGACGAAGTCCACGCTGGACGGGCGGGCGGGAGCGGCGTGCGCGGCGAACGCCGGGAGACCGCCCCAGAGGGCGAGACCTCCGCTGGTGGCGCCGGCGATGCGGAGGAAGTCACGGCGGGAAGAAGCGGACACGGCAAGGGTTCCCTTCCGGGGGTTGCAGGAGCCCACAAAAAGTATTCATAAATAATCAACTTGTTTCGTCCGCGTCAACGGCTGCGACCAGATTAACCCGACCTTTGTCCTTGCCCCTGTTGCACTTATGCCCTTTTGGTTCGCGATTTCGGCATCGGTGGCGGGGAGTTCGGGGTCATGTGGCTCAAGTAGGTCGGATGTCTCAGGGCGTTGGACGTCAGAGGCTGCGAGGCAGCCGGAAAGATGCGCTCCCCGCTGGAACGGCCCGACCACGCCGGTCCGGACGCACACCCATCGACGGTGGCGTGCGGCGCGGTGTCGAATGGCCCGCATGGACAGGCGCCTGATGCGGACGATCGAGGAGGCCAACTGGGTAGGTGAGCTCGCGGGGAGGGCTTACCTCGACGGCCACTACCACGACGCGTTGGTGGCGGCGGACCGGAGCGTCCTGCTCACGCGGCAGATCCTCCGGCGCATGCCCGACGACCAGCGTGCCCTCGCGGCGGCCGTCGACCGGTACCGCTGGCGGGCCTGTACCCACGAGCAACTCGGCAACCTGGCCCACGCGATCGACGACGCGCAGGCCGCGATCGTCCTCTGCGCACGGCGCGAGGACCCGGGGCCGCTGGAGGTCCCGCTCATGCGCCTGCTCCAGTGCGAACTGCACGCGGAACTGGGCCACGTGGAGGTCGCACGGGCGAAGGGGACGGCGATCGAGGCCTACCGGAGGTTCCGGTACGACGGCGACGTCGGACCCGTGGCCGTCGCGGAGGGGTTCAGCCGCTACGGCGCGGCCATGGCGCTCATCGGCGACCTGGAGGAGGCGAACCAGGCGCGGCGCGCGGGCCTCGCCGTCTACCGCGCCTGGCGCGGGAAGCTCTGGTCGGATCACCGCACGCGGTTCGTCCGGACGGTGACGGGACTGGTCGAGGGCGTCGAGCCGCCCGACGCCGCGACGGCGCCGGAGGTGCTGCCGATGATGTGGGAGGCCGTGGAGGAACTCGTGCCCCTGATCCGCCCGGCGGTCCCCTCGGACCCGGACCCGGCGGCCACCGAGGCCCGCCGGATCCTCGCCGCGCAGAGCCGCTGGCTCGACGCACTGGGGGCCCGGCAGGCATCGGCGGAGTTCGCCCGGGTGTCGCGGGCACCGGACTGGATCGAACGGCTTCCGTCCCTGCACGACCTGCTGGAACGGGCCCTCGCCCCCGCGGCGGATCCGGAGGGCACCGTTCCCTGATCGACGTCCCCCGCCAGGGGGAAGGACTCCACCGTGGACCATCCCGAAGTGACGAACGCGCGTGCCTGGACCGACTACGGAACCCACCACCTGGCGAGGGCCACCGAGGTCCCCGACGTGCAGGGCATCTCCTGGGGGTTCTGGCCGGACGCCCACGGCGCGGACGCCCACAGTGCCGGTGTCCTGGGCGACGTACGGGGGCGGCGCGTCGCCGACCTCGGCTCGGGCCTGGGCCGGCACGCCGCCCATCTCGCCCTCGCGCACGGTGCTCTCGTCGACGCCGTCGAGGCCTCGCCCACCCAGCACGAGCGCGCCACCGCACGCCACGCCGGCGTGCCGGGGCTGCGCCTGGTCCTGGCGGACGCCGTCGACCACCTGCGCCGGGCCGATCCCTACGAAGTCCTCTACTCCGTCCACGGCTTCGCCTACATCGACCCGCGCCGGCTGCTGCCCGCCGTCGCGGACGCGCTGGTCCCGGGCGGCCGGCTCGTGTTCTCGGTCCTGCACACCGACTCCGACGGCCGGGGCCCCTCGGACACCGTCACGGCGCGCCCGCAGATCCTGCCGCTGGCGGGCGGCGGACGACTGACCGTCCGGATGTGGGTCCTGGCCCCGGAGTTGTGGCGCGACCTGCTGGAGGAGCACGGCCTGGTCGTCGAGCGGATCGACACCCTGGACGCGCCGGAGGAGGACGTCCCCACCTCCTGCCGCCTCTACCACGCGCGCCGCCGCACCCGGGTCACCAGCCGTCCCCGCACGGCCGGCCCGCCGCCGCCGAACACCGCCCTCGGCGTGGGGGCGATCCTCCACGGCCCCCGCGGCCTGCTGCTCGGCAGGCACCGGCTCGGTACGTGGGAGCTGCCCGGGGGTTCGGTGGAGCCGGGCGAGTCGCTGGCGGGCACCGCCGTCCGCGAGGTGCGGGAGGAGACCGGCTGCGTCGTGCGCGAGGAGGACGTCGAGTTGCTGGGGCTGCTCCTCGACGAGGTCCAGGGCACGGTTCGGGCGACGGCCGTCGCGGTGGTCACCGCGTGGGAGGGCGAGCCGGGTGACCAGCCCGGCGAGAGCGTGGGCGACTGGCGGTGGTGGCCGCTCGACCGGCTTCCCGACGGCCTGTTCGTCCCCAGTGCCCAGTGCCTGACCACCTGGCGCCCCGGTCTGCCGATCGAGCATCCGCCCGCCCGTCTCCACCGCCTCCGGGCACGCGGCGACGAGCCCGCCGGGGGCGGGGGTTAAGGGGTTGCCCCAGGTGACCGCCGTCCGCATGATCTCCGGTGTGATGAACCTCCTCGCCCCCGTCCACAAGGCCCGCCTCGAGCGGTGGGTCCGCACCCGGTTCGACCCCACCGAGTACGGGATGGTGCCCGTCGCGATGCTCGACGCCCGGCGGGCCGGGCCGCCCCTGCCCGCGCACCGGATCGACGAGATGCAGGCGGTCGCGGACGCCGCGTGGGGCGGCGACTGGCGCACGGCGGCCGCCTACGTCGACCGCGCGGGCGAGGAGTGGGACGAGCGCTGGCACCGGCTGGAACTGCTGCAGGAGATCGCCGGGGAGGACGACGACTGGCTGGGCGAGTGGCGCCGCAACGACCCGGACAACGGGGACGCCGCCACCCTCCACGCACAACTGCTCGTGCACCGTGCCTGGGAGACCCGGGGAGCCGGGTACGCGAACCAGGTCCCGTCCGACCGCATGCGCCGCTTCAAGCAGATGCTGCCCGCCGCCATGGAGGCCGCGCGGCACGCCGCCGGGCTCGCGCCCCGCGACCCCGGGCCGTGGGTCGTCATGATCACCAGCGCACGCGCCCTGAAGTACCGCGGCATGCAGTTCCAGCCGCTGTGGGAGGGCCTCGTCGAGCGCGCCCCGCACCACTACGCGGGCCACTGGCAGGCCCTGCAGTACTGGTGCGCCAAGTGGTGCGGCACCGACAAGCAGATGATGGACTTCGCCGAGCGTGCCGTACGCAACGCCCCCGAAGGCAGCCCCCTCGCCGGCATCTACCTGCACGCCCTGTCGGAACTCACCGAACGCCACGGTGCCATGGCGTCCGTGACCACGGCCAAGGTCAAGGGCGTCCTGGCGGAGGTCACCCGGTCGCTCGGTCAGGTGCCTGGGGACGCCGGCGAACTGCCGCCCCTGCGCCACCTGCTCGCGCACTACCTGGGCGAGAACGGCGACTACGACGCCGCGCTCGAGCAGTTCCGGCTCATCGGTCCCTGGTGCGGCGCGGAACCGTGGACCGGCAAGCCCGACCCGGTCGCCGCCTTCCAGCTCGCGCGCGGCACCGCCGCCGCCAAGGCCGCGAACGGCAGGCTGCAGGACAACGGTGACGGCGCCGCCCGCTGGGGCCGCAGCGGCGGGTGACGACCGGCCGACCACGCGGTGAGGCGGAGAACGGGCCCGGCGGCGTCACGCCGGACCCGTTCACCGCGTCGCGCGGACCAGGCCCGCTTGACTCGGGGGCCGCAGTGGGCACGGACGAGGCGGCGACTTCCGCGTCCAGGAGCGGGCCCACGACCCGTGAGGGCAGGCCCCCGGCAGTACCTCGGCGGCCACGCCGGTCCCGTCAGCCGGCGCAACCGGCCGCGGAGCGGCGGTCACGTCCACCCGCCGTGGTGGAGCCCCGGAACTGCCCGCCGTAGGCGGCGCAGTGGGCCTCACCCCGGTCGCGGGTCCTCCGCGCCGGGCGTCGACTACACCGCCCCCTGACCCCGGGGGCGCCGGCCCGGACTCCCTGTCGGCGGTGTGACATAGGGTTCGCGGAACCTCACCGCCGTACAGGAGGACCCGATGTCCTTGCAGGCCCGCCTTGTCGCCACGCTCGCCGTCCCCTACCCGGCAGACCGTGCCGACGCCCTGGAGGTGCTCGGCGTGCCGGGCCGCCGCATGCTCCTGCAGCGCCGCGAGGACGAACTCGTCGTCCACGCCCTGGAGGACGACCCCGTCCGGATCGGGGACGAGACGGCCCGCTTCCCCGCACCGTGGCCGCGCCGCTTCGGAACGTCGACGGTGGCACCGGACGGGAGCCTGGCCGTCTTCACCGGGACGCACGCCGTGCGGGCCGTGGAACCCGGGGGAGGCGTCCGGTGGGAGGTGCGGCACGGCTGCTGGTACGGGGCCTGCCTGGAGATGCACCGGACGTTCGACGAGTACGCCGGCAAGCGGGACCACCGTCACCCCGAGCGCGGTTCGGCGGGCTTCTCCGCGGACGGGAAGCTGCTCTGGGCCCATGTGCGGGGACCGCTCGCCCCGGGGGTGCCGGACGCGGACACCCTGGACGAATGGCTGGTGCTCGACCCCCACGACGGGACGGTGCTGGCCCGTGCCGACGCCCGGGCCGCGGCCGCCGGCAGCGTGCACGTGCCCCACCCCGACCCGGCGCAGATGGGCCTGAGCATCGGCGAGGGACAGGACGGTGCGCCGCTGCGCTGGGGCCGCTGGGACGGGCGGCGGTTGACGGTGGACGACTTCGGCGGCCGGGACCTGGTGCTGACCGGCGTCAGCCCCTCCGGCGGCCGGCTGCTGACGATCACCCACGACCAGGACCGCCTCGTGGTCCTCGACGCCGCGGACGGCTCCGTATTGGCGGAACTGGACGCCGCGTCGGCCGTCGCGCGGCATCCCGGCACCGAGCCCGACAACGACGAGGCCGAGCCCTACTGGGACTACGCGGGCGGCTTCCTCGACGAGACCGACGTCATCACCTCCACCGTCGAGAGCGACGAGGAGTGGGGAGAGGGCCGGCACTGGCTGACCGACACCTCGGGGGCACGCGCTCCCCGGCACGTCACGTACCCCGTGCCGGTGACCGGCCTACCCACCGCACTCGGTGACGGCACCTGGTGCACCACCGCCGACGACGGGGCCACGCTGCGGGTGTGGACCCGCCCCTGACCCTGCCGGGGCGGCGTTCGTCAGCGGGGGGTGCCCGCCGCGGCCCGCGCGTAGAACGCGGCGAGCTCGTGGGGGTTCTTGGTGTACACGTCGATCCCGCGGACCGTGCCGTCCTCGACCTGGTGGATCTCGACCATGGTGAGCGGGAACACCTCACCGGTGGTGTGGGCCGTGAGCGTGCCGGTGAGCGTCCCCACGACGCCCGCCGGGCCCTCGAACACCTCGGCGGCGCCGATGGCGACGACGGCGTGGCCCGCCATCACGCCGAGGACGGACCGGGCGAACGCCTCGCGCCCCCGGTGCACACCCCCGTAGGGGAGCTGGGCCGGCTCGTCGACGACCACATCGGGGGCGAGCCGGGCCAGGACACCCGCCACATCGCCCCTGCCCAACGCGTCGTACAGCCCCCGCACGACATCCGCGGGGCCCTGCGCCGTCGTGTCGCTGCCGTTGCTCATCTCGTGTGTCCTCTCGTTCGTGCTCGTCCTGCGGCCGGGCCCCTGCCGGGTCCGGCTCCCGGGGGATCCGGGCGGACACCATGCAACGACGGACGGCCGGGACGGGGGAGTCCCCGCCGTGAGGGGTACCGGCCGGGACCCCCACGCCCCGTCCGGCGTGCCTACGCTGTTCCCATGGACAACCGGGACGCAGTCGGCGACTTCCTCCGCTCCCGACGGGACAGGATGACCCCGGAGCAGGCGGGTCTGCCGACGTACGGGCAGCGCCGGGTGCCCGGGCTGCGCAGGGGAGAGGTCGCCACGCTCGCCGGGGTGAGCGTCGAGTACTACACGCGTCTGGAGCGCGGCAACCTCAAAGGCGTCTCCGACAGCGTGCTGGACGCCCTCGCCCGGGCGCTGCGGCTCGACGACACGGAGCGGATGTACCTGTACGACCTCGCCCGCGCCGCCGGCCCGGCGCCGGCGGTTTCCGCGGCTCGCCGTCGCGAGGCTCGCCCGGCGGTGCGGCCGAGCGTCGCCCGCATCGTCGAGGGGATGCCGGGCATGCCGGCGTTCGTGATGAACGACCGCCTCGACACCCTGGCCGCCAACGCGCTGGGCCGCGCCCTGTACGCGCCGATGTACGCCGACCCGGCCTGCGGCGCCAACGTCGCCCGGTTCGCCTTCCTCAGCCCCGGGGCCAGGCGGTTCTACGCCGACTGGGAGCGCATGGCCCGCTTCGCCGTGGGCGCGCTGCGCGTCGAGGCCGGCAGGCACCCCCATGACCGCGACCTGACGAACCTGATCGGCGAACTCTCCACCCGCAGCGACTCCTTCCGGGTGCTGTGGGGGTCCCACGACGTCCACGTCTTCCGCGAGAGCACGAAGCGCCTCCACCACCCGCTCGTCGGCGACCTGGAACTCGACCAGGAGACCCTGGGCCTGCCGGACGGCAGCGGCCTGAGCGTCGTCGTCTACAGCGCGCCCCCGGGGACCGCCGCCGAGGACGCCCTGAGACTGCTCGCCGGCCGGCCTGCGACGGGCGGACCGGAGCAGCGGGCCGAGGGCGCGGGCGGCCTCCCCGGCGCGGGCCCGGGCGGGAACACGGGGCCGGTCGCGGCGGGCGCAGAACCTGCGGGGGCCGGCGAGCGTCTGGGTGGTGTGAGAGCAGGCGGCTCTCGCAGACCCCAAGGGGAGCAGAGATGAGCACGGTAGTCGTCGTCGGAGCCACGCAGGGCACGGGGCGGGCACTGGCCGCGGAGTACGCGCGGCGGGGCGCGGACGTCCTGATCACCGGACGCACCGAGGAGCGTGCCACGACGGTGGCGGCGGAACTCGCGAAGGAGACCGGCGGTACGGTCACGGGCCTCGCGCTGGACCTGAGCCGTCCGGCCGGCATCGCCGCCGCGCTCGAACCGGTGCGCCAGGTGGACCGCCTGGCCCTGGTCGGCATGGTCCGCGACATGAACACCACCGGTGCCTACGACGTGGTGAAGGCGACGACCCTGGCCACGACGAAGATCGTCGGTTACACGGCGGTGGTCGCCGCGCTGCGCCCCCGGATGTCCCCCGACGCCTCGGTCCTGCTGTTCGGCGGCATGGCCAAGGACTTCCCGTACCCGGGCTCGACGACGCTGACCGCGGTCAACGCCGCCGTGCAGGGCCTGGTGCGGACGCTGAGCGTCGAACTGGCCCCGGTGCGGGTGAACTCGCTGCACCCGTGGGCCATCGTGGACAGCCCGTTCGTCGTGGACAACGAGCACCTGCAGGACACGGCGCGGAAGATGACGCTCACCGGGCGGCTCGGCACCATGGCGGACGTCGTCGACGGCTGCGTCTTCCTGCTGGAGAACCCGCTGGCCAACGCCATCGACCTCACGCTGAACGGCGGCATCGCCTGACGCCACGGGGGCTCCGCGCACGACGGGGCCCCCTCCGGCGGGAGGGGGCGTTGTGCTGTGCCGTCGTCAGATCGTCGGCGTGTCGTCGACGTGCTCCTTGTGCACCTCGAGGACGAACTTCCAGCCGGCGCTGGCCTCCATGAAGCGCACGCGGGTCGGGTGGATGTCCAGGGCGCGGCGGTCGCGGTTCTGGCCGCCCGTGCCCCCCTTCCGCCCGCGGGCCGGCTCCTCGAAGAGGTCGACCTTGACGTCCGGCACCGCGACGACTTCCTCGTTCCAGCGCTGGACGATCCCCGCGCCGAACGCCTCCCGGGCGGCGGCGTAGAGCGACGCCAGGGACTCCGCGTTCCCGTTGGGCACGAAGAGGGCGAGGTTGAGGAGGACGCCGGCCCTCTGCAGGACCTCTATCTCCTCACCCGCCTTGTCCGCGACCCATATGCCGCGCTCTTCGGCGTCGTCCGGCAGCACGTGGACCTCGTCGCCGAAGACGGTCCTCGCGGTGAAGGATCCGCCCTCGAAATTCTTGCCCGACTTGGTGAGCGTCGCCGGTGCGAAGCAGTCGAGCCGGAGCTCTTCCATCTCCGCCTGGACGAAGATCTCGTCCTGGAGGCCCAGCTCCGAAACCTCCTCGGCCGTGAGACGTCGGGCTGCAACCTTCTCGGTGTTCACTTTCTTTCCCTTCTTCGTGTAACCACGGACAGTTCGGCGACCCGCGGCGGCGGCGTGGCCACGGCCCACCGGCCGGGCCCGTGGTGACGTCACGTCACATGGCCGAGCGGTGGGTGCGCCGGCATCGCCGCCCCGGAGGGGACGCAGAGGTGTCCGGCTCCCCGCGCCCGAACGCGCAACGGCGGCACGGCGGGCAGGAGGAACCACGCGCCGTGAGTGTAGTGCGGCGGTCTGACAACGCCGCCATCTCGGCTGCCTGGAGGGGCCGTCGGGGCCTGTCGCACCGGCCGTTGGGGCCTGTCGCACCGGCCGTCGGGGCCTGTCGCACCGGCCGCCGGGGCCCGTCGCACCGGGCTTCGTGGCACGCCGCCCGGCCGTCCGCGGCACCACGGGGACGGCGCCGCACCCGCTTCCCCCGGCCCGCCGAGGTACCCGGCGGGTGCCCCTGGGCGGTCGCCGGCCACCGCGTCCGGCCCCCGTGCCGGGACGTCCATGCAGGACCTGCCGGTGAACCGCCGGGGACGTTTCACCGACGCGGCGCTGAACGATCCGGCACCAGGCCCTTTTGATGTACCGGGCACGCGTTCGGCGCCCCGGACCGGGTTACATTTGGTTGATCGTTGAACCAATTCGTTTCCGATGGGTGTGCTTGCCGATGACCGAGAATCCCCTGAACTCGTCCACCGAGGCCGCGAACGCCGGTGTCCTGATGCAGATGCTCAGCGGCTACTGGGTCACCCAGATCGTCCGGGCCGCCGTCGACCTCTCCCTCCCCGACCACCTGGCCGACGGACCCCTGGACGCCGGGGAGATCGCGCAACGGGAGGCCAGTGACCCCGCGACGACCTACCGGCTCCTGCGCGCCTGCGCTTCGCTCGGCCTGGTGGCCCACCGGGGCGGGCGCCGGTTCTCCGGCACCCCCCTGAGCGAGCTGCTCCGCACCGGGGTGCCGAACACCCTGCGGGAGGTGGCCCTCACGTGGGCGGGGCCCTCCCACTGGCGTGCCTGGGAGCGGTTCCCGGAGGCCGTCCGCAAGGGCGGCACCCAGATCGAAAGCGCACTGGGCACGGACTTCTTCAGCTACCTCGGCGACCACCCCGCCGAGGCGGAACTCTTCTCGGTCGCCATGTCCGGCATGTCGGAGCAGCTGAACCGCGACCTCGCCCGGGCGCTCGACACCACCGGCAGCGCGGTCGCGGTCGACGTCGGCGGCGGCACCGGGGCGCTGGTGCAGGGCCTCATGCAGGCGAACCCGGAACTGCGCGGGGAGAGCCTCGACCTGCCCCACGCCACCGCCACCGCGCTGGACTCCGCCGAGAAGCAGGGACTGGCCGACCGCTTCACGGCGGTCACCGGCGACTTCTTCGAGTCCGTCCCGCCGGCGGACCTGTACCTCCTCAAGATGGTCCTGCACGACTGGAACGACACCGACTGCGTCACGATCCTCAGCAACTGCCGCGCCTCCGCCCGGC
Source organism: Streptomyces sp. NPDC005722 (assembly GCF_040630935.1). Taxonomy (NCBI): domain Bacteria; kingdom Bacillati; phylum Actinomycetota; class Actinomycetes; order Kitasatosporales; family Streptomycetaceae; genus Streptomyces; species Streptomyces sp. NPDC005722. The sequence continues at coordinate 10,103 of NZ_JBEXYN010000069.1, read as the reverse complement.
CGGGCGCGCGGGCGGTGGTGGTGGAGAACGTGATCGGGGAGATCGGGGCGCCCGGCTTCGAGCCCCTTGCGGACATGCACATGCTCGCGATGCTGCCGGGTCAGGAGCGCGATCTCCCCGAGTTCGACGCGCTGTTCGCCGCCTCCGGGTGGCGGCGCACGGCCGTCACCGCCACGGGATTCCAGTTCAAGATCATCGAGCTCGAGGTGATCCGACCCGGCGGGTGAGGGGCGGCCGCGTCGGTTTCGGGGGTCCCGCAAGGGCGGCGGGAGAGCCGCTCAGCTCCGCCGGGGAGGGGTGGGGCCCGACGCGGCGTCCGCGTTCCTCACCCGTACCCGGCCGGTCGGCGGGACGCCGCCGGAGCCCCCGACGGGTGCGCGAGGGGAGGACGGGCAGGTCAAGGGCCGGCAAAGGCGCTTCGCGGCCCAGCGGGCCCCCCGCGTCGCCGAGTTGCTCCCGCGGGGCCTGTCTGACCAGCGCGGATGCCCGTCGGGGCGGCTGTTCCGGGGCTCCGTTGGTGCTGGCGGCTTTGCGTCGCGTGTCGTATTCACGCCCCCGATACGCCCAGTGAACACTTTCGAACACGGGAAGCGCGGCGTTCACTCAACGAACACGAAAGGAACATCCGTTTCGCCCAAAACATCAAAAAGCCGCTACGTGCCGCGCACATTCCGCACTCGCGTTGTGACGTTGGGTCACATTCGTCGCCTCAGGCTCCTTATTGACATGAACAGAACCCAACACGCTAATGGGCTCCGGCGAATGCTCGGACGTTCGCCGCCGCCAGGAGCCGTACACGGCTCGCGATCCCTGCAAGCACGCATGGGAGTCACGTTGCGCAGACCAGCAAGTACCCCCCACCCCCTCCGCCGGACGGTGAACAGAGGCCTCGCGGTCCTCGGTGCCGCCGCCATGGCGGTGCTCGGCATACAGGCACCGGCGTTAGCCGCGGGTGCCGCGGGAGCGAACTCCGCCGCGGCCAACGGCGTCCGCCGCTCCTTCGAACCCACCTGCGACACGGCCAAGCCCGGCCACTTCAGCTGCTTCGCCCTGCGGCGCACCGACGTGAAGCCGGTCAAGGGCCTGGTGCCGGCCGCGGACACACCGTCCGGCTACGGAGCGGCCGACCTGCAGAGCGCCTACAACCTGCCGGCCGACGGCGGCGCCGGACAGACCGTCGCGATCGTGGACGCCTTCGACGACCCGACCGCGGAATCCGACCTCGCCGTCTACCGTGCCCAGTTCGGGCTGCCGGCCTGCACCACGGACAACGGCTGCTTCCGCAAGGTCGACCAGCGCGGCGGCACCGACTACCCCGAGCCGGACCCGGGCTGGGCCGGTGAGATCTCGCTCGACGTCGACATGGTTTCGGCGGCCGCGCCCAACGCGCACATCCTGCTGGTCGAGGCCGACGACAACAGCTTCGAGAACCTCTCCGCCGCCGTGGACCAGGCGGTCGCGATGGGCGCGAAGTACGTGTCGAACTCCTACGGCACCGACTACCGTGGCGGGAACGGCGAGGACCCGTCCGAGACCACCGTGCTGGACGCCCACTACAACCACCCCGGCGTCGCGATCACCGCGTCCACAGGTGACTACGGATACGGCGTCAGCTACCCGGCGGCCTCGCAGTACGTGACCGCGGTCGGCGGCACCACGCTGACCCGCGCCCCGTCCACCACGCGCGGATGGACCGAGTCCGCCTGGAGCCTGGCCGGTTCGGGCTGCTCGCTGTACGAGCCCAAGCCCGCCTTCCAGCACGACACCGGCTGTGACAACCGTGCGCTGGCCGACGTCTCGGCCATCGCCGAGGACGTGGCGGTCTACCAGACCTACGGCCACGGCGGCTGGGCGGTCTACGGCGGCACCAGTGTCTCGTCGCCCATCATCGCCTCGGTGTACGCCGCCGCCGGCACCCCCGCCGCCGGCTCGTACCCGAACGCGTACCCGTACGCGGCCGGCACCGGGATCAACGACATCACCACCGGCAGCAACGGCAGTTGCTCCCCGTCGTACCTGTGCAACGGCGCGGAGGGCTTCGACGGCCCGACCGGTCTGGGCACGCCCGCCGGCCTGACCGCGTTCCGCACCGGCGCACACGGCGTGATCTCCGGAACCGTCACCGACGGCACCACCGGCAAGGCCGTCAGCGGTGCCACGGTCACGGCGGGCACCGGCATCACCCACACCGACGCCGCCGGCACCTACACCCTGACCGTGCCCACCGGCACCTACGACGTCTCCGTCGAGGCGTTCGGCTACGCCGGGGGCTCGGCCGACGGGGTCGTGGTCGACGACGACGCCACCGTCACCAAGAACTTCACCCTCTCCCCGGTGCCGAGCCAGACCGTCGCCGGCAAGGTCAGCGACGGCTCCGGCCACGGCTGGCCGCTCTACGCCAAGATCACCGCGGACGGCGTGCCCGGAGCGGTGTGGACCGACCCCGCGACCGGCTCGTACAGCATGGACCTGCCCCAGGGGCACTCCTACACGCTGCACGTCGCCTCGGCGACGCCCGGTTACAAGACCGTCAGCAAGAAGATCACCGTCGGCGACTCCGCGCAGACGGTCGGCATCGCGGTCCCGGCCGACTCCTGGACGGCGAACACGCCCGGATACCGCGTCGACGTGACCGGCACCACCGAGCCGTTCGACGCCACCGACGCCCCGCCGGCCGGCTGGAAGGTCTCCAACGCCGACGACACCACCGGTGGCTGGCAGTTCGACGACCCCGGTGACCGCGGCAACCACACCGGCGGTGACGGCGCGTTCGCCGTCATCGACAGCGACCACTTCGGCGGCGGCGCCGTCCAGGACAGCTCGCTGCTCAGCCCGGTGTACGACTTCACCGGCAAGAACGACCCCGAGGTCGCCTTCAGCACCGAGTACAAGCAGTACAGCGGCCAGTCCGCGGCCCTCGAGGCGACCTCGGACGGCGGCGAGCACTGGACCAAGGTCTGGTCGCCCGGCGCGGACGTCACCGGCGACCGCATCGAGGCCTCCCTGGCCGACTTCGCCGGCAAGTCCGAGGTCCAGCTGCGCTTCCACTTCGCCGGCAGCTTCGGCTGGTGGTGGGCGGTCGACGACGTCTTCGTCGGCGACCGGCAGCTGACCGCGGTCCCCGCCGGCCTGGTCGTGGGCACCGTGACCGACGCCAACACCGGTACGGGCGTCGTGGGTGCCACCGTCACCAGCCAGGACAAGCCGTCCGAGAAGACCACCACGACGGCCACGCCCGAGGACCCGAACCTGTCCGACGGCTTCTACTCGTTCATCTCGACCGCCTTCGGCAGCCACCCCTTCACGGCGGCCAAGGCGAAGTACACCTCCCTGAGCAAGAACGTCAAGGTCGGGGCCGACAGCGCCGTCCAGGCGAACTTCAAGCTCAAGGCCGGCAAGGTCACCATCACTCCGGCCTCGGTCTCCGCCACCGTCGCCTGGGGCGGTTCCAAGACGCAGAACCTGACCGTCAAGAACACCGGCGGCGCCGCCGCCACGGTCAAGCTCGGCGAGCAGTCCGGCGGGTTCACCCAACAGGCCGAGGGCGCCGCCCTGCAGACCGTCAAGGGTGACTTCAACCCGCTGTCCAGCAAGGCCCACGCGGCGGGCGCCAAGGCCGGCCCGACGGCGGCGGCCCCGGCCGACGACACCTGGCAGACGGCCCCGGACCTGCCGGGCGCCCTCATGGACAACGCCGTCGACTCGCTGGACGGCAAGGTCTACTCGGCCTTCGGCTACAACGGTTCGGCCGACGTCAAGGACCTCTACGTCCTCGACCCGGTCGCCGGCAGCTGGACGAAGCTGGCCTCCGCGTCCGACACCCGTGAGGACCCCGCGCACGGGTTCATCGACGGCAAGCTCTACGCCGTCGGCGGCTGGGGCCCCTCGGGCGCCCCGGACGCCAAGCTGGAGATCTACGACCCGCAGTCGGACAGCTGGACCACCGGTGCGTCCGCGCCGAAGCCGTACGCGGGCTCCGGCACCGCCGTCCTGGACGGCAAGCTGTACATGATCGGCGGTTGCGGCGCGGACTTCTGCGGCACGACCGACGCCAGCGTCTACGACGCGGGCTCCGACAGCTGGTCCCAGATCGCCGCCTACCCCGAGCCCATCTCGTGGGAGGCCTGCGGCGCCATCGACGGCCAGATCTACTGCGCCGGCGGACTGGGCGCCAGCGAGAACGACGTCGTCCACTCCTACGCCTACGACCCGGGCACCGACAGCTGGTCGCAGCTCGCGGACGTCCCGGCAGCGCAGTGGGGTACCTCCTACGCCGCGGCCAACGGCCGTCTGCTGATGGTCGGCGGCGTCGGCAACAACGCCCTCACCAACCGCGGCCAGGCCTTCGACCCGCAGTCCGGCACCTGGGGCACCCTGCCCAACGCCAACGTCGCCACCTACCGCGGCGGCGGCGCGCCCGGCTTCTACAAGGTCGGCGGCGGCAACGCCCCCGGCAGGCCGATCAGCAAGGTCGAGGTGCTGCCCGGCTACGACCAGGGCGGCGCGGGCGACGTCGACTGGCTGAGCGAGAGCGTCCAGGAGCTCACGCTGCAGCCCGGCGCGAGCGCGACCGTCTCCGTCACGCTGGACGCCAAGGCCGCCTCGGTGACCCAGCCCGGCGACCTCACCGCGAGCCTGAGCGTGGGCACCGACACGCCGTACTCCACGGCGCCCGTCCCGGTGAGCCTGCACGTCAACCCGCCCAAGACCTGGGGCAAGATCACCGGCGTCGTCCTGGGCAACAAGGCCACCGGCGGCAGCGCACCGCTGGCCGGGGCGACCGTGCAGCTCGACAGCTGGGCCGCGAGCTACACGCTCACCACGGCCTCGGACGGCACCTACGCCCTGTGGCTCGACGTGCGCAACAACCCGCTCACCGTCATCGTCGCCAAGGACGGCTACCAGCCGACCGTCACGACGGTGAAGCTGACGAAGGGAGCGACGGTCACCGCCAACTTCACCCTCAAGCGCAAGTAACCGGGTACGCGCCGGGGAACGGCGCCGACGGTCCGCGTACGCGTACGGGCCGTCGGCGCACCCCCGGCCGGACCCCGGACACGAACGCGGCCGGGCCGGTCCCTCCCAGGGGCCGGTCCGGCCCTGTGCGGCCCGAGGCGGGAGGACCGGCCGGTCAGCCGCCCGGGCTCGCGTCGACGTCCACCGTCTTCATGCACGCGTCGTCGAAGGCGCTGAGGGTGATCGTGCCGTCGTGGAGGTCCACCCAGCTCGCGACCACGGTCCAGCCGCGCTGCTTGATCGCCACACGGACCTCGAAGACCACCCCGGAACTGCCTCCGGTGAGCCTCTCCGGCTTCCCGTCCTGCTCCCACTCACGGTCACGCAGCTCGTGCACCACCGCTTCCCAGCGGGCGACGTCGACCTTGGCGGTCTTGGTGGCGAAGTCCTTGAAGCCGACGCCGCACGATCGCGGCGTGCCCGGCTCGGCGTCCTCGTTCATTCCGCCCCATTCCGGCGCGTTCGCCGGGACGCCCGCGTCCGCCGCGGAACCGTCGAGGTCCGCCGGCACGAACTCCTTCGTGAGCGGTCCGGTGCCCGCGGGCCGCGGCTGAGGCGCCGCCGGCTTCGAGGACGCGGACGCCTCCGTGCCGGCGTCGCCGGTACCGCAGCCTGCGCCGCCCAGCGCCATGACCGCGACCGCCACGGCTGCCCAACAAGTCCTGCGCACAGCGTCCCCTCCCAGGTCAGGGGCCGTTCACCCCCATGATCAGCGAGGAGTGTGCCACGCGCTGTCTACAGGCCGACACGGATGATGCGGCTGATCGATCGCCGCGGAACGCCGCCGCGCTTGACCTTCACACTAGTGTCAATCTTTAGCTTCGGGCGAGTAAGCGGAAGTCACCTGACCATTGCTAGGAGATCTGCCATGCCCAAGGCTCTGACCGGACGGACCGCGCTCGTGACCGGAGGGTCGCGGGGTATCGGTGCGGGGATCGCCCGTGAACTGGCCCGCGAGGGTGCGAGCGTCGTCATCACCTACCGGAAGTCGCGCGAGCAGGCCGAGGAGGTCGTCGCCGAACTGGGCGCCCTCGGCGCGAAGGCGTTCGCCGTGCAGGCCGACCAGTCCGTTCCCCACGAGGCGTCGACCGCGGTCGAACAGGCCGCCGAGTTCCTGGGCGGCCGGATCGACGTGCTGGTGAACTCCGCCGGTGTCGCCGTCCTGGGCACCGTCGACCAGCTGGACCTGGAACTCCTCGACGGCGTCCAGCACATGATGGCCACGAACGTCCTCGGCACCGTCGTCACGACGCATTCCGCGTCGCGTTTTCTGCCCGACGGCGGACGCGTCATCCTCGTGGGCAGCATCGTCGCCCACAGCATCCCCAGCCCCGGCGTCGCGGAGTACGCGGCGAGCAAGGCGGCGATCGACCAGCTCGGTCGCGGGTGGGCCCGCGACTTCGGTCCGCGCGGCATCACCGTCAACGTCGTGCAGCCGGGGGCCGTCGACACCGACATGAACCCCGCCGACGGGCCGAACGCGGCGGCCCAGGTGGCCATGACGCCCCTCGGGCGTTTCGGCACCGCCGCCGACATCGGCAAGGCCGTCGCGTTCCTCGCGAGCGAGGACGCCGCGTACATCACGGGCGCACGGCTGACCGTCGACGGCGGATCCAGCGTCTGACGCGGGCGAGCACCCCGGCGTGCCCGGTGCTCCGGTCCGGACGGCGACGGCCGGCACCGGAGCCCCGCCGCCGGGGCCGCCCGCACCGCCCTCAGGCCCACCCCGGTGCCGCGGACCGGGAGCGCCGTTCCTCCGCACGCTGCGCGGCCACGTCCGGGATGACGGCGAGTGCCTCCGCACAGCGGCCCTGCCCGACGAGCAGGTGGGCGAGGTCGGTTGCGGCCCACCGGCCGGAGCACTGCCGGAGGAGGGCGATGGCCTCCTCCACCCGGTCGTCCCGGGCGAGCAGCCAGGCGATGGTGGTCTCCCGGTCGTCGACCTCGTCCGGCGGCAGCGCCTCGATCTCGGCGATGGCCTCCCGGCTGCGCCCTGCCTCGCCCATCAGCCACCACCGGTTGGAACGCAGCCAGTACCTCTCGTTCTCCTCGAGGAACTCGGGGCTGCGTCCCTCGGTGAGTTCGACGGCCCTGTCGGGGTGTCCCTGTTCGGCCATGAGGATCAGGGTCGACTGCAGGAGGTTCTCGTGGAGGTCGTCGAAGGTGTGCCCCACCACCTGGACGGCGTCGTCGAGGCGGTCCTGCCGGATCAGGAGTTCCTGCAGGGCGACCGTGAAGATGCCCGGGTGCGCCGCGGGGTCGTGGAAGCCGCGCAGATACGCCTCGGCCTCCGCGGCCCTGCCGAGGTCCTCCATGGCCGTGACGTACGCGCGGACGGCCTTGGGGTTCCGGGTGCCGGTGGCCAGGTCCCGCAACTGCTCGGTCCGCCCGTGCCGGGCGAGTAGTTCGGCGTAGAAGTCCACGGTGTTCTCCGGGCCGTGGCGACGCGCGTCCACGTCCGCGCCGAGCAGTGAGATCGCCTCGTCCGCCCGGCCGGAACGCTCCAGGACGGTGGCCCGCCCGGGAAGCGCGTCCCAGATGTGGCGCACGTCGCACCCCCAGGGGTCGCTGCTGAACTCCTCGGCGACCGGGGTGAGCAGCTCCAGCAACCGGTCGTCGCGGTCCTGGCCCTCGGTGATCCGCACCAGGGCATGCACCATGCCCAGCTCGCCCAGGTGCGGTACGAGCGCGTCGATCGCCTCGTCCACCCGCCCCGCACCGACCAGCACCTCGGCGTAGTCGGACAACATGTCCCGCGGTTTCGCGTCCCGGCCCCCGGGGTGCGCCAGCTCCAGCGCCCGGTCGACGCGGCCCCATCGCAGCAGGACGCCGGCGCCGGCGCGGACCGCGGGCTGCCAGCCGGTGGCCGTGAACGGCTCGATGACCGCCCAGGCCCGCGCGAACTCGCCCGCCGCACAGAGCCGGCGTACCGCGCCCTCCGCGCAGAACCAGTCCCCGCGCCGTTCCGCCGCCTCCACCAGCACGTCGAGGTCGCCGCGTTCGAGGACCTCGTCCACGATGCGCGGCGGAACGCCGCCGTACCGCTCCCGCTGCCATTCAAGATCATCGATGTTCACGAGGGGCACCCTAGGCCGCGTGACCGACATCGCCGCCGAGCCGGCTCGCGGTCGCCCGGCCGGCGGTCCGTTCCGCCGCCCGCAAGCCGGTGCGGGCTGCGGGCCGTGGAACGAACTGCCCCTGGGGAATGACGGGTTCGTGGGGGAGTCGTGAAGGAACGGGCCTCATGCCGCCCACGGGGCCAACGGTCACCCTCCATACATGTACGCGACAACTTTTCGGCGGCTGTGTGCCGCACTGCGCCATTGCAATGCCCTGGCAAAGACCGACCGGGCCGTACGGCCGCACTTCTCACGTCAGGGATTGCGCACACACATGAAGCCTTCAGCATCACCTTCTTCGACCGGGCACTCCGCCGAACTGCGTGACGCCGTACGCCACGTGGACCGGCGCCGCTTCCTGACCGTCACCGGGGCCGCGGCGACGCTGGCGTTCACCGTGAACATCCCGCTCGCCGGGACCGCCGCGGCGGCCGAGGCGAGTGCCGCGCAGATCACCGAGAACCCCTTCACGCTGGGCGTGGCCTCGGGCGACCCGATGCCCGGCTCCGTCCTGCTGTGGACCCGGCTCGCCCCCCGCCCCTACGAGAGCGGCAGCGGCCTGCCCCAGAAGCGCTTCAACGTGCGCTGGGAGCTCGCCCACGACGAGCGGTTCACCCGCGTCACCCGGCGCGGCAGCGTCGACGCGCACCCCGAGTACAACCACGCCGTGCACGTGGAGGTGGACGGCCTGGACGCCGACCGCGTCCTGTACTACCGCTTCCGCGTGGGCCAGTGGACCAGCCCCGTGGGCCGCACCCGCACCGCCCCCGCGAAGAACGCCCGCCTGACCGAGCTGCGCCTGGCGGCCGTGTCCTGCCAGGCGTACCACGACGGCTACTTCACCGCCTACCGTCACCTCGCCGACGAGGACCTCGACGCGGTCTTCCACCTCGGCGACTACCTCTACGAGTACGCGGTGACCGCCACCGGCGGCGCCCGCGCCTACACCGACCGCGTGCTGCCCTCGCACTTCAACCGCGAGACGCTCACGCTGGAGGACTACCGGCTCCGGTACGCCCTGTACAAGTCGGACCCCGACCTGATGGCGGCCCACGCGGCGCACCCCTTCGTGGTCACCTGGGACGACCACGAGACCGAGAACAACTACGCCGACGACGTCCCCGAGAACGACGTGCCCGCCGAGGAGTTCCTCCTGCGGCGCGCCTCCGCCTACCGCGCCTACTGGGAGAACCAGCCGCTGCGCCGCCGTCAGCTCCCGCACGGCCCCGACGCCCAGCTCTACCGCCGGCTGCAGTTCGGGCGGCTCGCCCAGTTCGACATCCTCGACACCCGCCAGTACCGCTCCGACCAGGCCTACGGCGACGGCTGGCAGGTGCCGGGCCCCGAGTCGCAGGACCCGGCCCGCACGATGACGGGCGCCACGCAGGAGCGCTGGCTCCTCGACGGCTGGCGCGCCTCGAAGGCGACCTGGAACGTCGTCCCCCAGCAGGTCACCTTCGCCCAGCGCAAGGACCGCTCGACGCCCGACTTCAAGGTCTCCATGGACTCCTGGGACGGCTACCCGGCGTCCCGCAAGCGCCTGCTGGACGGCTGGGAGGCCGCCGGCCGGGACAACCTGGTCGTGCTGACCGGCGACGTCCACGTCCACTACGGCTTCGACCTCAAGAAGGACTTCGACGACCCGGCGTCCAGGACCCTCGGCACCGAGATCGTCACCAGCTCGATCAGCAGCGGCAAGGACGGTTCCGACAAGCCGTCCAACTGGGCCGGCTACATGCAGGCCAACCCGCACCTGAAGTTCTACAACGGCCGCCGCGGCTACGCGCTGGTGACCCTCGGCAAGGACTCGGCGCGCGCCGACTTCAAGACGGTCTCCGCGGTGACCACGCCGGGCGCCCCGGTCACCACGGCCGGCTCCTTCGTCACCGAGGCCGGCAACCCGGGGCTCACGCCCGCCTGACCGCCGTTCCGCGCCGTACCGCTCGCGGTACGCGCCGGGGCCCCGGG
>NZ_JBEXYN010000068.1:0-34105 GCF_040630935.1 Streptomyces sp. NPDC005722 | reverse complement strand
GCCGCCCCCCGGCCCCCGCCCCGGCCCCCCCGGCGCGCGCGGGGCGGGGGGGCGCGCCCCCGCCCCGCGGCCGCCCCCCCCCCGCGCGGCGGGGTTCGGCGGCGGTGGTTCAGCAGTAGAGGTTGGCGCCCTGGCCGACCCCGAGGATCGCCGTGAACTGCTGGTACTTGCTCACGCGGCTCTGCACCTGCGCCGGGTTGCGGCCGTCGCACTCCAGCGAGCCGTTGATGGAGCGGATGGTCTGCCCGAAGCCGGCCTGGTTGACCATGGCGTTGTGCGGGGTCATGGTGCCGGGGCCGCTCTGGGTGTTCCAGTACCACAGGCCGGTGCGCCAGGCGACGGCCGCGTCCTGCTCCACACGCCAGGGGTTGCCCAGCAGGTCGATGCCGAGGGCGTCGCCGGCGGCCTTGTAGTTGAAGTTCCAGCTGAGCTGGATCGGGCCGCGGCCGTAGTAGGCGGCCTGACCGGCCGGGCAGCCGTAGGGCTGGCCCCAGTCGCAGTAGTGCGGGTAGTTGGCGGTGTTCTGCTCGACCACGTACACCAGGCCGCCCGTCTCGTGGCTGACGTTGGCCAGGAAGGCGGCGGCCTCCTGCTTCTTCACGGTGTCGCTGCCGGAGTTGGCGAAGCCGGGGTAGGAACTCAGCGCCGCGACCAGGCCGCTGTAGGTGTAGAAGCCGTTGCGGCCCGGGAACATCTGGTTGAACTGGGACTCGCTGACCACGAATCCGGACGGGTTCGTGCCGCCGCCACCGCCGCTCGCGGGGGCGTTCCACTTCTGGTTCGCGGCGCCCGTGCAGGTCCAGATCTGGAGCCGGGTGGCGTTGGCGGAGGTGTTGCCGCGGACGTCCAGGCACTTGTTGGCAGCGGGGTTGACGATGTCGCGCGCCGCGGTGACGACCCACTGCTGGTTGGCGCTGCCGGAGCAGTCCCACAGCTGGACCGCGGCTCCGTCGGCCGTGCTGCGGTCGACGACGTCGAGGCACTTGCCGAGCGCGCGCAGCGTGCCGTCGCCGGGGTTGGACCAGCGCTGGGCGCCGGTCCCGTTGCAGTCGTAGAGCTGTACGGCGGTGCCGTTGGCGTTGTTCGCCCCGGCGACGTCGACGCACTTGCCCGCCAGGCCGCTGATCTGGCCGTCCGCGGCGCGGGCGGTCGGCGTCGCGACGAACAGGGTGGCCAGGAGCGCCGCGAGGACGGCGAACACCGCGGACGGGCCGAGGGCGGTACGCCCTGCGGGCAGCCGTCCGGCGAGGGACGTGGACATGGGTGAGTCGCTCCTTACCCGGCCCGGGGCCGTGGTCGTGGGGGGAGGGAGCTTCGTGGGGGTGCTCCGCACGGCGGGCGCGGGTGGTCGCGAGGAGGTCACGCACGGGCGCGGCGCGGCGTGCGTCGTGTCCAGGGCGGCGTGAACTTCCGTGCTGCACCGTCCCGTTGAGCCCAGCTAGGTCTAGACCATGCCAGGGTGACGGGGTCACGTCAATACTTGAAGGAAGGGTCGCGCCCGGCGTGCCGGGGCCCGCGCCCCACTCCTGTGCCCCACCCCGGTCCTCCGTCCCCGGCCGCAGCGGCGAGAATCGAACCGGAACGGCAGGCCCCGAACCGCCGTCCCGGCAGGCCGCGCGCCGCGCGGCGGCCGGCGGCGGGGCCGGACAGGAAGGAACGACCGCGATGTCCGCGGAGAGCAACTGGGGCGGCAACGTCGCCTTCACCGCACGAAGGCTCCACCACCCCGAGTCCGTCGCCGAGCTGCAGGAGATCGTGGCCCGGTCCCGGCGGGTACGCGCGCTGGGCACCCGGCACTCCTTCAGCACCGTCGCCGACACCGACGGCGAGCACGTCTCGACCTCGCGGCTGCCCGCGCTGATCGACGTCGACCGCACCGCCCGTACCGCCACGGTCGGTTCGGGGCTGCGCTTCGGCGAGATCGTCCACGCGATCGACGAGGCGGGCCTGGCGCTGCACAACCTCGGCTCGCTGCCGCACATCTCGGTGGCCGGGGCGTGCGCCACCGGCACGCACGGCTCGGGCACCGGGCGGCGCAGCCTGGCCGGCGCGGTCCGCGGGCTGACCATGGTCACCGCCGACGGCGAGCTCACCGAGGTCCGGCGCGGCGAGGACGGCTTCGACGGCTCCGTCGTCGCCCTGGGCGCGCTGGGCGTCGTGACCCGCCTGACCCTCGACCTCGTCCCGGCCTTCGCCGTGCGCCAGACCGTCTACGAGGACATGCCGGGGGAGGAGTTCCGGGGGAACTTCGACGCCGTGATGGCCGCCGGGTACAGCGTGTCGGTCTTCACCCGCTGGCGGGACCGGGCCGCCGACCAGGTGTGGCTGAAGGAGCGGGTCGACGCCGACGGCGCGGAGCCCGCACCGCGGACGTGGTTCGGGGCCACCGCCGCCGACGGGCCGCGGCACCCCATCCCGGGCATGCCCGGCACGCACTGCACGCCGCAGCAGGGCCTCGCCGGCCCCTGGTACGCACGGCTGCCGCACTTCCGGCTGGAGTTCACGCCGAGCAGCGGCGAGGAGATCCAGTCGGAGTTCTTCGTCGACCGGAGCGACGCCGTGGCGGCGTTCGACGCCCTGTGGCGGGTACGGGAGCGGTTCTCGTCCGAGGTGCTGATCGGCGAGATCCGCACCGTGGCGGCCGACTCCCTGTGGCTCAGCCCCGCGTACGGACGGGACAGCGTCGCCTTCCACTTCACCTGGACCCCGGACGCCGCGGCGGTGGCGCGGTCGGTCCGGGTCGTCGAGGAGGCCCTGCGTCCCTTCTCCGCCCGTCCGCACTGGGGCAAGCTCTTCACGCCGGCGCCCGCCGCGCTGCGCGGGCTCTACCCGCGCTACGACGACTTCCGGGCACTCGTGGCCCGGCAGGACCCGGCGGGGGTCTTCCGCAACGCCTTCATGCGCGAGCACTTCCCGGACTGACCCGGCGTCCGCGCCCCGGATCGCTGATGATGTGCCGTCCGCCGGCCGCGGTCATAGACTGACCGCGGCCGAAACATCCCTTATGAGAGGGTTGGGCATCATGTCCAAGCGAGGCAACAAGCGACGCGCCCGGAAGAAGAAGGGCGCCAACCACGGCAAGCGCCCCAACGCGTGACGCACGCCGTGCCCCCGTGACCGCCCGCGCCCGGCGCGGGCGGTCACCGCTGTCCGGGGCAGGGGTCGATGCTCACGTACCGGCGCGCGGAGCGGCCGGTTCCCCGCCGTCCGACACCCGCAAGGGATGCGAGGTGGTTGTCCACAGCCGTGCGCCCGGTGCGCGGGGAGGGGGCGGGCACCGCCATACTGGACGCATGGCCGTCCAGATCAACCCCAGTATCCTCTCCGCCGACTTCGCGCGCCTCGCCGAGGAGGCGCGGGCCGTCGAGGGCGCGGACTGGCTCCACGTCGACGTGATGGACAATCACTTCGTCCCCAACCTGACGCTCGGCGTGCCGGTCGTGGAGTCGCTCGCCAAGGCGACGCGGACCCCCCTCGACTGCCATCTGATGATCGCCGACCCGGACCGCTGGGCCCCGGCCTACGTCGAGGCGGGCGCGGGCTCCGTCACCTTCCACGTGGAGGCGGCCGCCGCGCCGGTGCGACTGGCCCGGGAGATCCGCGCCAAGGGCGCCCGGGCCTCGATGGCCCTCAGGCCCGCCACGCCGGTCGAGCCCTACGAGGACCTGCTGCCCGAGCTCGACATGCTGCTGATCATGACCGTGGAACCGGGCTTCGGCGGCCAGGCCTTCCTCGACATCATGCTCCCCAAGATCCGCCGGGCCAGGAAGCTGATCGACCGGCACGGACTCGACCTGTGGCTGCAGGTCGACGGCGGCGTCTCGGCCTCCACCATCGAGCGCTGCGCCGAGGCGGGAGCGGACGTCTTCGTCGCCGGTTCCGCCGTCTACGGCGCCGAGGATCCGGCCGAGGCGGTACGGGGGCTGCGCAAGCAGGCGGTGGCCGCCTGCGCGCACTGACCGCGCGCCCGCACGGGCGCCGTCCGCGCACTGACCACTCCGTGGGCACCGTGCCCCGGTACTCCGGAGTACGTGCGAGGATGAGCGCGGAGCCGATCAGATGGGCAACTGGGGAGAGAACGTGACCACAGGCCGCACCGGGGTGCGCATGGGCCCCGGCGAGATGGTCCAGGCGGCGGCGATGGCACGCCGCTTCTACTTGGAGGGGAAGTCCAAGATCCAGATCGCCGAGGAGTTCGGCGTGAGCCGCTTCAAGGTGGCCCGGGTCCTGGAGACCGCCCTCGAACGCGACCTGGTGCGCATCGAGATCAGGGTCCCCGCGGAACTCGACGCCGAGCGCTCGGACGCCCTGCGGGCCCGCTACGGACTGCGGCACGCCGTCGTCGTCGAGTCGCCCGCCGACGAGACCGACGGCCCCGACCCGGAGAACCTGGGCGCGGTCGCCGCGCAGCTGCTGGGTGAACTGGTCAGCGAGGGCGACGTCCTCGGTCTTGCCTGGGGACGCTCGATCATCACCATGGCCAACGCCCTCGACCGGCTGCCGCCGTGCACGGTCGTCCAGCTCACCGGCGTGTACGACGCGGGCACCGCCGACCGTGGCTCGGTCGAGGCGGTCCGTACCGCCGCGGCCGTCTCCGGTGGCGAGGCCCACCCCATGTACGCCCCGATGGTGCTGCCCGACCCGGCCACCGCGGCGGCGCTGCGCGCCCAGAGCGGCATCGCGGCGGCCATGAGCTACTTCGACAAGGTCACCGTGGCCGTGGTGTCGATCGGCTCCTGGGCGGCCGGCATCTCCACCGTCCACGACGCCCTGACCGAGGCCGAGCGCGAGCACTACGCCTCCCTCGGCGTCGCCGCCGAGATGTCCTCGCACCTCTTCGACGCCGAGGGCCGGCTCGTCGGCCGCGACCTGGGCGAGCGCTGCATCACCATCGAGGCGGACCGGCTGCGCCGCATCCCCGAGGTGCTCGCCATCGCCGGCGGCCTGCGCAAGGCCGCCGCGGTCGACGCCGTGCTCCGGTCCGGCCTGGTCACCAGCATCGTGACGGACACCGCCGCCGCCGACTACCTGCTGGACTCCACCGCGCCCATGGCGCGTCCCGCCCTCGACCGCGCCGACCCCGAGGCGCAGCGCGGGGTCTAGCCTTCGTGTGCGTGGCCTGCGCGGCGCGCGGCGCGGGCTGTGGCAGCATCGCGGCATGCCGACCGGGCCCGTCCGCCGTGCCGCCGCGATCGCCGCCGCCCTGCTGGGCTGCCTCGTACTGCTGCTCACCGGCTGCTCCCGGCCCGCCGCCCAACCCGTCGCGGCGGTGCCCACGGTGTCCGCCGCGAGCCTGCCTCCCGAGGCCCGCGAGACACTCCGGCTGATCGACGCCGGGGGGCCCTTCCCGTACGCGAATGACGGCACCGTCTTCCACAACTTCGAGGGCATCCTGCCGAAACGCCCGAGCAACTACTACCGCGAGTACACCGTGCCGACCCCGGGGGCACCGGACCGCGGCGCCCGGCGCATCGTCACCGGCGCCGGCGGGGAGGGGTACTACACCGACGACCACTACAAGACCTTCAGGGCGGTCCGCAGATGACGGCGACGACGGTGCTGGACCTGCAGGGGGTCACCACCAAGAGCGCGTTCATGGAGCGCTGCGCCGAGCAGCTGCGGCTCCCCGGCTGGTTCGGCCGCAACTGGGACGCCCTCTACGACTGCCTCACCGACCTGCCCGACTCCGAGCGTGGCGGGTTGCGGCTGGTCGTCCGCGGCTGGCACGACTTCGCGGCGGCCGAGCCGGGGGAGTGGCGGACGGCGCGCCGGGTCCTCGCGGACGCGGCGGCCTTCCGCGCCCCGGCCGTGCCGCCCCTCCAGGTCGTCTTGGAGGAACCTACGGACGACCCTTCGTGATCGCCGGAGTTTCCTCCGTGTCCGATTCGGCTCCGTCCGTGCAAAAATGAAGTACGTGCGTTTCCTCAATGATGCAAAGCCTCCGTACGACCTGACGTACGACGACGTGTTCATGGTCCCCAGCCGCTCGGCGGTGGGTTCCCGCCAAGCGGTCGACCTCTCCGCCCCCGACGGCACCGGCACCACCATCCCGCTCGTGGTCGCCAACATGACCGCCATCGCGGGACGCCGGATGGCCGAGACCGTCGCCCGGCGCGGGGGACTGGTCGTCATCCCGCAGGACATCCCGATCGAGGTGGTCACCGAGGTGATCACCTGGGTGAAGCAGCGCCACCACGTGCTCGACACCCCGATCGTGCTCGGCCCGCACGCCACCGTCGCCGACGCCCTCGCGCTGCTGCCCAAGCGGGCGCACGGCGCCGCCGTCGTCGTCGAGGACGGGCGCCCGGTCGGCGTCGTCACCGAGCACGACCTCACCGGCGTGGACCGCTTCACCCAGGTCTCCGTGGTGATGTCCAGGGACCTCCTGCTGCTGCCCGCGGACATCGACCCGCGCGAGGCCTTCAACCGCCTGGAGGACGCCAACCGCAAGCTCGCCCCCGCCGTCGACGCCGACGGCAGGCTGGTCGGCATCCTCACCCGCAAGGCGGCGCTGCGCGCCACCCTGTACACCCCGGCCACCGACGCCGGCGGGCGGCTGCGCGTCGCCGCCGCCGTCGGCATCAACGGCGACGTCGCGGGCAAGGCCAAGCAACTGCTCGACGCGGGGGTCGACACCCTCGTGGTCGACACCGCCCACGGCCACCAGGAGAGCATGATCCAGGCCGTGAAGGCCGTCCGCGCCCTGGACCCGCGGGTGCCCGTCGTGGCCGGCAACGTCGTCTCCGCCGAGGGCGTCCGCGACCTCATCGAGGCCGGCGCCGACATCGTCAAGGTCGGTGTGGGCCCCGGTGCCATGTGCACCACCCGCATGATGACCGGCGTGGGCCGGCCCCAGTTCTCCGCCGTCCTGGAGTGCGCCGCCGAGGCCGCCCGGTACGGCAAGCACGTCTGGGCCGACGGCGGCGTCCGGCACCCGCGCGACGTCGCCATGGCGCTCGCCGCCGGCGCGTCCAACGTCATGATCGGCTCCTGGTTCGCGGGCACCTACGAGTCGCCCGGCGACCTGCAGCAGACCGCCGACGGCCGGCCGTACAAGGAGAGCTTCGGCATGGCCTCCGCCCGCGCCGTGGCGAACCGCACCAGCGAGGAGTCCGCGTACGACCGCGCCCGCAAGGGGCTCTTCGAGGAGGGCATCTCCACCTCGCGGATGTTCCTCGACCCGGCCCGCCCGGGTGTGGAGGACCTGATCGACTCGATCATCGCGGGGGTCCGCAGCTCCTGCACCTACGCCGGCGCCGCCGACCTCGCCGAGTTCGCCGACAAGGCCGTCGTCGGCATCCAGAGCGCCGCCGGCTACGCCGAGGGCAAGCCGCTGCACGCGAGCTGGCAGTAGGCACCCGGGCGCCGGCGCGGGGTTCGCCGCCCCGCCCCGGCGCGGTCACCGGGGAGTGCCTCGCGGGAAGGGCGGCGGTCCGCCTCGTAGGCTGGTGCGCGTACGGCACGCGCCGTCCCCCGCTCGCTCGCGAAGAGAAGTGACCCACCCCCAGTGCGACTGAACGAACTCGACGAACGCATCGTCCACGCCCTCGCCGAGGACGCCCGGCGCTCCTTCGCCGACATCGGCGGCCTCGTCGGGCTCTCCGCCCCCGCCGTCAAGCGCCGGGTCGACCGGCTGCTGGCGGAGGGTGCCATCACGGGCTTCACCGTCCGCGTCGAGCCCTCCGCGCTGGGCTGGGAGACCGAAGCGTTCGTCGAGCTCTACTGCCGGCACAACACCTCGCCCGAGGACATCCGGCGCGGCCTGTCGCGCTACCCCGAGGTGGCCTCCGCCTCCACCGTCACCGGCGAGGCGGACGCCGTCGTCCAGATCTACGCCGCCGACGTGCGCCACTTCGAACGCGTCCTGGAGCGGATCGCCGGCGAGCCCTTCGTCGAGCGCACCAAGTCCGTGCTGGTGCTGTCGCCGCTGCTGCGCCGCTACTCGGGGGCGCCCGACCAGCCGGAGGGGTGACCGCCGGTACACCCGCGGGGGAGGGCCGCCGCGGCGCCGCCGTGCAACGAATCGCCGCCGCCGGGCCCCGGCGCGCAACGAATCGACGGTCGGTGCGCAACGGACGCGTCTTGTCGCCGCCAGGCCCGCGATCGTACCGTCGAGGCAGACCCGAAACCGGCTTCCACCAGGCGAAAGAGGCTCCATGGCGCCGCTGCGCACCGCGCTGTACCAAGGCCCGAGCGGCGTCCCCTCCTCGGTGGACGACAGCCTGGCCGCGCTCGACGCCGCCGCGCGCCGGGCGTCCGCCGCGGGAGCCCGCCTGCTCGTCACGCCCGAGATGTACCTGACGGGCTACGCCCTCGGCGACGCCGTACCGGAGCTCGCCGAGACGGCCGACGGGCCCGCCGCCGTCCGCGTCGCCCGGATCGCCGCCGCCCACGGCCTCGGCATCGTCTACGGCTACCCCGAGCGCGACGGCTCCGCCGTCTTCAACTCCGCCCAGCTGATCGGCCCGGACGGCGGGCGCCTCGCCAACTACCGCAAGACCCACCTCTTCGGCGCCTTCGAGCGCACCTGGTTCACGCCGGGCGACGAGGCCGTCGTCCAGGCCGACCTCGACGGCGTCCGGATCGGCCTCCTCATCTGCTACGACGTCGAGTTCCCGGAGACCGTGCGGGCCCACGCCCTCGCCGGCACCCAGCTGCTCGCCGTGCCCACCGCGCTGATGCGGCCCTACGAGTTCGTCCCGCAGACCCTGGTGCCCGCCCGCGCGTACGAGAGCCAGCTGCACGTCGCCTACGCCAACCGCTGCGGTCCCGAGGGCGACTTCGACTTCGCGGGGCAGAGCTGCCTCGCCGGACCCGACGGCGCCGTACGCGCCCGGGCCGGAGCCACCGAGGAACTGGTCGTCGCCGACGCCGACCCGGAACTCCTGCGCGCGGTCCGCGAGGAGACCCCCTACCTCGAGGACCGCCGCCCCGAGCTGTACCGCTCGCTGGGCTGATCCCGCCCCCCCCGACACCGCCCCGCCCCACCGCTCCACAGCCAGGAGAACCACGCCATGACGTCCACGGTGCCCACCGCGGTCCACGACGAGCAGCACCCCGAGGTGCGGTCGGCCCCGCCGATCACCATGTTCGGCCCGGACTTCCCGTTCGCGTACGACGACTTCCTGGCGAGCCCCGCGGGCCTCGGCTCCATACCGGCGACCGGGCACGGCGCCGAGGTCGCGGTCATCGGCGGCGGCCTGTCCGGCATCGTCGCCGCGTACGAGCTGATGAAGATGGGCCTGCGGCCCGTCGTCTACGAGGCCGACCGGATCGGCGGTCGGCTGCGCACCGTCGGCTTCGAGGGCTGCGACGAGAACCTGACCGCCGAGATGGGCGCGATGCGCTTCCCGCCGTCCTCCACCGCCCTGCAGCACTACATCGACCTGGCGGGCCTGGAGACCAGGCCCTTCCCCAACCCGCTCGCCCCCGAGACCCCGTCGACCGTCGTCGACCTCAAGGGGGAGTCCCACTACGCCGAGACCATCGACGACCTGCCCCAGGTCTACCGCGACGTCGCGCACGCCTGGAACGCCTGCCTGGAGGAGGGCGCGGACTTCTCCGACATGAACCGTGCCATGCGCGAGCGCGACGTCCCGCGCATCCGCGAGATCTGGGCGAAGCTCGTCGAGAAGCTCGACAACCAGACCTTCTACGGCTTCCTCTGCGACTCCGAGGCGTTCGCGTCCTTCCGGCACCGCGAGATCTTCGGCCAGGTCGGCTTCGGCACCGGCGGCTGGGACACCGACTTCCCCAACTCCATCCTGGAGATCCTGCGCGTCGTCTACACCGAGGCCGACGACCACCACCGCGGCATCGTCGGCGGCAGCCAGCAGCTGCCGCTGCGGCTGTGGGAGCGCGAGCCGGGCAAGATCGTCCACTGGCCGCACGGAACCTCCCTGAAGTCGCTGCACGACGGCGCCCCCCGCCCGGCCGTGACCCGGCTGCACCGCACCGCGGGCAACCGGATCACCGTCACCGACGCCGACGGCGACATCCGCACCTACCGCGCGGCGATCTTCACCGCGCAGAGCTGGATGCTGCTCAGCAAGATCGACTGCGATGACTCGCTCTTCCCGATCGACCACTGGACGGCGATCGAGCGCACCCACTACATGGAGTCCAGCAAGCTCTTCGTGCCCGTCGACCGGCCGTTCTGGCTCGACAAGGACGAGCAGACCGGCCGGGACGTGATGAGCATGACGCTCACCGACCGGATGACCCGCGGCACCTACCTGCTCGACAACGGGCCCGGCGAACCGGCCGTGATCTGCCTGTCGTACACCTGGTGCGACGACAGCCTGAAGTGGCTGCCGCTCAGCGCCTCCGAGCGCATGGAGGTCATGCTCAAGTCGCTCGGCGAGATCTACCCCAAGGTCGACATCCGGCGCCACATCATCGGCAACCCGGTGACCGTGTCCTGGGAGAACGAGCCCTACTTCATGGGCGCGTTCAAGGCGAACCTGCCCGGCCACTACCGCTACCAGCGGCGCCTGTTCACCCACTTCATGCAGGACACCCTCCCCGAGGACAAGCGCGGCATCTACCTCGCCGGCGACGACGTCTCCTGGACGGCCGGCTGGGCCGAGGGCGCCGTGCAGACCGCGCTCAACGCCGTGTGGGGCGTGATGCACCAGTTCGGCGGCACCACGGACCCCACCAACCCGGGCCCCGGCGACCTCTACGACGAGATCGCGCCGGTCATGCTCGACGAGGACTGACCCCCACCCCTCAGCGGCCCAGCGGGGTCAGCAGGAAGCGCCCGACCAGCCCGACGCCCGTGTCGAGCTTCTCGGCGAACTCCTCGTGCACCTCCGGCATTCCGCGCAGGGACCACAGCACACGGGACGCGGCCCACGCCGCGTCCCGCGCGCGCTCCAGGCTCCACGAACCCGCGAGATGGGTCAGCGGGTCGGCGAGGTCCAGCAGGTCGGGGCCGGGCATCAGCTCCTCCCTGACGCGTTCCTCCACGGACGTCAGCAGATCCCCCACGCGGTCGAAGTCCCGCTCCAGGGACGGCGGTTCGCACTCCAGCGCCGTGCAGGTGTCCACCACCGCGAGCGCGAGGTCGTGCCCCACGTGCGCGTTGATCCCGGCCAGCGCGAACTGCACCGGGCGGATGCCGCGGTGGCCCCGCAACTGCAGCAACGGCCGCCAGCAGGCCGGGACGGCACGGCGGTCGGCCGCGCCGTCGACCGCCCGCAGGTAGCGCTCGGCGAAGCGGGCGGCCAGCACGGCGGCGGCGACGGGATCCCCGAAGCCGCCGCCCGTCAGGCAGCCGTCCAGTTCCTCCGTCACGGACAGGTAGACGCGGTTGAACACCGCCACCCCGTCCCGCGGCGGGAGCGCCGTGCCGAGCGCGCGCATGCGCGCCACCACCTGGCCCACCCCCACCGGGGCCGGCCGCCGTGCCGTCGTCATGCGCACAGCGTCCCAGCAGGCCGGGCGGCAGGCACGGCACGGCGGCCGTGCGGTCCCCGGATCGGGTGAGTCGGATTGTGCCCGCCCGTCGTTGTGTGCCCGGGTCCGTTGTCGTGTGCGGCACCGTTGTGGTTGCTGTTGGGGTTTCTCCCCCGCCCTCCCGCCCGATTGCCCGGCGTGATTGGTGCGGGCCTGCGCACTGTGCATGGGTGGGCCGGGGGCGGGGCCTCCGGGGTGGGCATTCTGTACCGCATATTTATGTGCATGGCGGGCAGCACTCGTTCTTGCCGTCGCTGCCGCACATCAAATACACGTCAGCGTCCAGAACGCCCACCCCTACGACCCCACCCCCTCGGTATCCGTGGCGACCAACGGCCGGTGGGTGGTCAGAAGGCAGTCCGGGGCGCCGCACCTGCCTAACGCACCCCCAACGGGACACCCTTCGCCCGCACAAGGGGAAGGGGGTGTGGCGGGGTGCTCCCCCTGGCCGCAGGTTGGAGGAGACGGGCGGCGAGCCTATTGCCGAACGTCGGCGCGAACCCCGCTGTGGGGCGCACAGAGCGATCCGGGCCACTCCGGTTGCCTATGTGACCCCCACCGGCCGTCATGCGCCCACACGAAAGAGGAGGCGTGGCGGGGTGCTCCCCCTGGCCGAAGGCTGGGGGAGGCGGGCGGCGGACCCGGTGACGTGGGCTTGAGCGGCGGGGCTGTGGGGGTTCAGCAAGGAACGTGCGGCAACCCCGGACTGCCCCCGGACCCCCCACCGGCCGTTGTGCGCTCATACGACGGGAGGGGGTGTGTCGGGGTGCGCCCGGAAACGACGAGCGGCGGACGCGGTGCCCAAGGATGTGGACGTAAACCGCGAGCGTTGAGGACGTGCGCCGGCGCGGCGCCGACCCCACAACGACGTGCGCAGGCCCGCACCAATCGCGCCGGGCAATCGGGCGGGAGGGCGGGGAAAACCCCCAACATCAACCACAACGGCGCCGCACCATCACGACCCCCGCCACACCCTTACCGCACCCACGCGTCCCGCGCCACCGCGTACTCCACCTCCCCCTGCTCCGCCCCCGGCAACACCACCTCCCACTCCTCGTGGAAGACCCGCACCAACGACAGCCCCGCCTTCTCCATCACCCTCCGCGACCGCGCGTTGACGAACATCGTCTCCGCGTACACGCGCCCCGCGCCGAGCTCGGTGAAGGCCTTGCGGACCAGGGCGCGCGAGCCCTCCGTGGCGTAGCCGCGGCCCCAGGCGGCGCGCCGCAGGCGGTACCCGAGTTCGAGGTCGTCGGCGGGCCCGCCGGGGCGGGGGGTGAGGGCGAACCAGCCGACGAACGCCCCGGTGGAGCGTTCTTCGGCGGCCCAGACCTGGGAGCGCGCGAAGCGGGGCAGCACGTCGTGCCGGATGACGTCGGAGGGCGTGGGGCGGCCGTCGCCCAGGTAGCGCATGACCTCGGGGTCGCTGTCGAGCGCGACGAGCAGTTCGGCGTCCGCGTCGGTGTCGGTGAAGTACCGCAGCCGCAGCCGCTCGGTCTCCAGGAAGATCCGCGTGTGCATGGGCGGCACGCTAGGCCTGCGGGGTCGTGGCCGCCACGGGTTTGCGGTCGTGCTCCACGGAGACCGTGCCCGCGCTGCGGAGCACGCCCGCGCCGACGGCGAGCCCGGCGGCGAGGAGCGTGACGAGCCCGAAGGAGATCTGCAGGGAGCTGGCCTGCGCGATGGAGCCGATGGCGGCGGGTGCCACCAGGCCGGAGGTGTAGGTGACCGTGGCGACGCCCGCGATGGCCTGGCTCGGGTTGGGCCCGCTGCGTCCGGCCGCCGCGAAGCACAGCGGGACGACGACGGCGATGCCCACGCCGATGAGGGCGAAGCCCGCGATGGCGGTGACCTGGTTGACCGCCGTGGCGACGAGGACGCCGCCCACCGTGGCGAGCAGGCCGCCGGCCCGTACGGTGCGGACCGCCCCGAAGCGGCGGACGACGAGGTCGCCCAGGAGGCGGGAGGCGGCCATGGTGCAGGCGAAGGCGGTGTAGGAGGCGGCGGCGACGCCGGGGGAGGCGCCGGCGACGTCGCGGAGGTAGACCGCGCTCCAGTCCATGCTGGCGCCCTCGGCGAAGACGGCGCAGAAGCCGATGGCGCCGATGACCAGGGCCGCGCGCGGCGGCAGGGCGAAGCGCGCGGGGGCCTCCTCGGTGGCCGCGGGCCGCAGGTCGAGCACCCCGCCGCAGGCCACCTGGCCGAGCACGACGAGCAGGACGGCGCCGATGCCGAGGTGGACGCGCGCGTCGAGTCCGGCGTGGGCGGCGAGGACGCCGAAGAGGGAGCCGACCAGCGTGCCGGCGCTCCACATGCCGTGCAGCCCGGACATGATCGAGCGGCCGAGGCGTTCCTCGACCTCGACACCCTGGGCGTTCATGACGACGTCGGCCATGCCGGCCGAGGCCCCGTAGACGAACATCGCCCCGCACAGCCAGCCGAGTCCGGG
Organism: Streptomyces sp. NPDC005722; assembly: GCF_040630935.1. Classification (NCBI taxonomy): domain Bacteria; kingdom Bacillati; phylum Actinomycetota; class Actinomycetes; order Kitasatosporales; family Streptomycetaceae; genus Streptomyces; species Streptomyces sp. NPDC005722. Next base: position 20,196 of record NZ_JBEXYN010000068.1, on the reverse strand, counting down.
GGAGAGGGCGGGCAGGGCGAGCGAGGCGCACCACAGGCCCAGCAGGAGGCGCAGCGCGTTGCGCATGCCCATGTGGTGGGCGATGCGGGCGGCGAGCGGCATGGCGACGGAGGCACCGAGGGCCGCGAAGACCAGCGCGAAGCCGAGTTGTCCCGCGCTGAGCCCGGCGTGCTCCTGGATCCAGGGCACCCGGGTGGCGAAGCTGCCGGTCACCGCGCCGTGCACGGCGAACACCGCGGCGACGGCGAGATGGGCTCGCCGCAGTCGCGGGTCGGTCTTCCCCGTCGGGGTCGTCGGCTTCGTCGGCATGTTCCCTCCCAGTCTGGTCCCGCCCCGGTTCTCGGCATAAATTATCAGGCAGGCTTCCTGAAAGATAGACTGCCTCCGGCCAGGACCGCGCACCCGGTCCGGCCCGGGCCGGGTCCGGCCCCGCCCGCCCTTGCTCCCGCGCCGGCTTCTGGAAGGATCCGTCCATGACCGCCATCCGATCCCACGCCGGGCGTACCGCGTCACCCCGCACGGCCCGAGCGATCAACGACCGGCTGGCGCTGGAACTGCTGCAGCGCGAGGGCCCGTTGACGGCCGCCCAGCTCAAGTCGCTGACCGGGCTGTCCCGTCCCAGCGTCGCCGACCTGGTGGAGCGGCTGCAGGAGTCCGGGCTGATCGCGGTGGTCGGCGAGACGGGAGCCGACCGGCGCGGCCCCAACGCGCGGGTGTACGGGATCGTCGCCGACCGGGCGCACCTGGCCGCCTTCGACGTGCGCACCCACAGCGTGGCGATCGAGGTGGCCGACCTGCTGGGGAACGCCATCGGCAGCGCCGTCCTGCCCGTCGACCCCCTCGGCGACCCGCAGCGCACCGTGCGGCGCTCGGTGGCGATGCTGGAACGTACGGCGCACACCGCCGGCGCCGGCGCGCTGCACACGATCGCGGTCGGCGCGCCCGGCCTGGTCGACCCGGCCACCGGTGAACTGCGGGCCACCGGGCAGCTGCCGGCCTGGCACTCGGCGCTCGTCGCCGAACTGCGCAGGCGGCTCTCGCTGCCGGTGCTCCTGGAGAACGAGGTCAACCTCGCGGCCGTCGCCGAGCGGCGCCTGGGCTCGGTGCGCGACCGGGAGGACTTCGTCCTGCTGTGGCTGGGCCACGGGGTGGGCGCCGCGGTGGTGCTGGGCGGTGTCCTGCGGCGCGGGGCCTCGGGCGGCACGGGGGAGATCGGCTTCCTGCCCGTGCCGGGGACCTTCCAACTGCCGACGGCCAGCGGGTGCGAGGGCGGTTTCCACTCGCTGGCGGGCAGCGCGGCGGTGTGCGCGCTGGCCCGCTCGCACGGGATGGCGGTGGCGGGCGAGGACGACGCCGCGGCCGCGGAGGCGGTGGTGACGGCGGCCCGGGCGGGCGGGAAGCCGGGCGAACTCCTCCTCGACGCGCTGGCGGACCGGGTGGTCATCGGGGTGGCCGCCGTCACCGCCGTGCTCGACCCCGGCTGCGTGGTGCTGGGCGGCGAGGTGGGCCGGGCGGGCGGCACGGACCTGGCAGCCCGGGTCGAGGAACGGCTCGCGCGGATGTCCCCGCTGCCGACCGAGGTGCGGGCGGGCACCGTCGCGGGCAGCGCGGTGCTGCGCGGCGCGGTGCTCTCGGCGATGGACGCCGCGCAGGACGCCCTGTTCACCCCCGAGGGGTGACGTACGGCGCGCCCGTGCAACCGCCCTTGCGCCGCGGCACGTTCGCGGGCGCCGGCGCGCGGCCCGGGCCGTGCGGGTGACGCCCCGGTACGAGGCGGCTCGCGCGGGTCCCAACGGGCCTTCCCGCGGGCCGTGTCGGCCGCGGTCCGCGGTGACGGCCGGCGGGGCCGGCACCGGCCGATCCGGCCCGTGTGAGGCAATCCACAGCAATCCCTTGCGTCCGCAAGGAACGTTCGTGGCAGACTGGTGGGGCAGTACCAGTGACGTTCAGCGCACTCCGGGGTCGGTGAAAATCCGAACCGGCGGTTACAGTCCGCGACCCGTCCGCATCCAGCGGCCGGTTGACCAGGTGAAATTCCTGGACCGACGGTTAAAGTCCGGATGGGAGGCAGTGCGCGGCGGACGGGCATCGGTACACCGCCGTCGGCGGCAGCGCGGGTGCGTGTCCCCCGGACAACGGGTGACACGGACGGGCGCCGTCCCGTACCGCGCGGTGGTCCCCGAGCCCGATGTCCGCTCTGTGTTCCGCACAGCCCCGGAGTCCGTGCCCGATGAGGCAGGAGGACCCGGTGGCAACACCCGGTGAAGCCGACGCGATGCGCCGGGCCATGGAGCTCGCCGCCCGTGGCCTGGGCTCGACGAGCCCCAACCCCGTCGTCGGCGCCGTGATCCTCGACGCCCACGGCGAGATCGCCGGCGAGGGCTGGCACCAGCAGGCCGGCGGCCCCCACGCGGAGGTCCACGCCCTGCGCGCGGCCGGCGACGCGGCCCGCGGCGGCACCGCCGTCGTCACCCTCGAACCCTGCAACCACACCGGTCGCACCGGCCCCTGCGCCCAGGCCCTCATCGCGGCCGGCGTCTCCCGCGTCGTCTACGCGGTCTCGGACCCCACCCCCACGGCGACCGGAGGCGGCGCCACCCTGGCCGCCGCCGGGATCGACGTGGAGAGCGGCCTGCTGGCGGCCGAGGCCGCCCGCGGCAACGAGGTGTGGCTGACCGCCACCCGCGAGCAGCGGCCCTTCGTGCTGTGGAAGTACGCGAGCACCCTCGACGGCCGCATCGCCGCCGCAGACGGCACCAGCCGCTGGATCAGCTCCGCCGCCTCCCGCGCCGACGTGCACCGGCTGCGCGCCGAGTCCGACGCCGTCGTCGTCGGCTCGGGCACCCTGCGCGCCGACGACCCCCACCTGGCCGTGCGCGGGGTGACGGGCACCTTCACTCAGCCCCTGCGGGTGGTCGTCGACACCAACGCCAAGATCACCCCCGACGCCCGGGTGCTGGACGGCACCGCCCCGACCCTGGTCGCGGTCGCCGAGGACACCGACACCGCGCACCTGCCGGGCGTCGACGTGGCCCGGCTGCCCCGCACCGGCAGCGGCGTCGACGTCGCCACCCTGCTCGCCGAGCTGTACGGCCGCGGCGTCCGCTCCGTGCTGCTGGAGGGCGGCCCCACCCTCGCCGGCGCCTTCGTCGCCGCCGGGGCCGTCGACAAGGTAGTCGGCTACCTCGCACCGGCCCTCCTGGGAGCCGGACCGGCCGCCCTGGGGGACGCGGGAATCACCACCATCGCGCACGCGTTGCGGCTCGACGTCGCCGAGATCGAACGCATCGGCCCCGACCTGCGTATTACTGCCTACCCGAGCCGCACTGAGGAGAACTGACGTGTTCACCGGAATCGTCGAAGAGCTGGGCGACGTCGTCGCCGTCGAGGACCTGGGCGACGCCTCCCGCTTCCGTCTGCGGGGTCCGGTCGTCACCGAGGGCGCCAAGCACGGCGACTCGATCGCGGTCAACGGGGTGTGCCTCACCGTCGTCGACACCGCGGACGGCGAGTTCACCGCCGACGTGATGGCCGAGACCCTCAAGCGCTCCAGCCTCGGCGCGCTGGAGGCCGGCAGCCGGGTCAACCTGGAGCGGCCCATGGCGCTGGGCGGCCGCCTCGGCGGTCACCTCGTCCAGGGCCACGTGGACGGCACCGGCGCGGTGATCTCGCGGACCCCCGCCGAGCACTGGGAGATCGTGCGGATCTCGCTCCCGGCGGAGCTCTCCCGCTACGTCGTCGAGAAGGGCTCGATCACGGTCGACGGCATCAGCCTCACCGTCGTCGAGGCCGGCCCCGACTTCTTCTCCGTCAGCCTGATCCCGACCACCCTCGCCCTCACCACGCTCGGCTTCAAGCAGCCCGGCGACCCGGTGAACCTGGAGGTCGACGTGATCGCCAAGTACGTCGAGCGGCTGTACGGGGAGCGGGCCGGCGCGCCGGAGGGGGCTCCGGCGGAATGAGCGCCCTCGACACCCTGAACAGTGTCGCCTTCTCCGCCTTCGGTGAGCACTTCAAGTGGACCGACGTCGTCGGCAACGGCCTCGGCCTCGGCGGTCTCGCCCTGGGGTGGCGCCGCTCGGTGTGGGCCTGGCCGGTCCAGCTGCTGTCCGGTGCGGTGCTCGTCGCCGCGTACTGGTCGGCGCAGCTCACCGGCGGCGTCGGCAAGCAGCTGCTGGTGATCGCCGTCGCCGTGTGGGGCTGGTTCCAGTGGCGCCGCGGCGTCCGGGACGGCGGCGAGGTCCGGGTCCGCTTCGCCACCTGGCGCGAGCGGGGCCTGCTGGTCGCCGGTACGGCGGCCGGACTGTTCGCGGTCGTCGGCCTCTTCACCCTCTACCCGTCGCTGTCCTGGAACCCGTGGCCGGACGCCTACATCTTCGTCGGCACCGTCGCCGCGATGGTGGCCATGGCCAGGGGCTGGGTCGAGTTCTGGTTCGCCTGGCTCGCCGTCGACGCGGTCGGCGTCCCCCTCGCCTGGAGCAGCGACCTGAAGTTCTCCGCGCTCGTGTACGTCATCTACTTCGTTCTCGTGATCGCCGGCTTGTACGCCTGGTGGCAGCAGACCCGGGTCCCGCGGCACGGCGGGCCCGTCCTGGAAGGAGTGGCCGCATGACCACCGCACTGCACACCCTCTACGTGGCGGAGGACGCCCCGATCGTCCTCGACCCCGTCGAGCGTGCGATCGCCGACATCGCGGCCGGCCGGCCGGTCGTCGTGGTGGACGACGAGAACCGCGAGAACGAGGGCGACCTCATCATCGCGGCGGAGAAGGCCACCCCGGAGATCGTCGCCTTCATGATGACCGAGTGCCGCGGTCTGATCTGCGTGCCCATGGAGGAGCACGACCTGGACCGGCTCGACCTGCCGCAGATGGTAGACTCCAACACCGAGTCGATGCAGACCGCGTTCACCGTCTCCGTCGACGCGAGCGGCGCCCACGGCGTCACCACCGGCATCTCCGCCGCCGACCGGGCGACCACCATCCGGCTGCTGGCCTCCGGCGGTTCCACCGCCGGCGACTTCGTCCGGCCCGGCCACGTCTTCCCGCTGCGCGCCAAGTCCGGTGGCGTCCTGACCCGCAACGGCCACACCGAGGCGGGCGTCGACCTGGCCAGGCTCGCCGGACTCCGCCCGGCCGCGGCCATCGTGGAGATCGCCAACGAGGACGGCACGATGGCCCGCCTCCCCGAACTGGTCCACTTCGCCCGCAAGCACGGCCTCGCCATCATCTCGATCGAGGACCTGGTCGCCCACCGCCGCACCTCCGAGCCGACCGTGCGCCGGGAGGCCGAGACCCGGCTGCCCACCGCCTTCGGCGACTTCCGCGCCTACGGCTACCGCAGCACCGTCGACGGCGTCGAGCACATCGCGCTCGCCGCGGGCGAGATCGGCGACGGCGAGGACGTCCTCGTCCGCGTCCACTCCGAGTGCCTCACCGGCGACGTCTTCCACTCGCTGCGCTGCGACTGCGGCCCCCAGCTCCAGGCCTCACTCGAGAAGGTGGCGTCCGAGGGCCGGGGCGTCGTGGTCTACCTCCGCGGCCACGAGGGCCGGGGCATCGGCCTGATGTCCAAGCTGCGGGCGTACGAACTGCAGGAGCGCGGCCGGGACACCCTCGACGCCAACCTGGAACTCGGACTGCCCGCGGACGCCCGCGACTACGGCGCCGCCGCCCAGATGCTCGACGACCTCGGCGTGCGCTCCCTGCGCCTGATGACCAACAACCCCGAGAAGACCGACGCCCTCGAGCGGCACGGCCTCAAGGTCGTCGAACGCGTCGCCATGCCGATCGCGGCCGGCGAGCACAACCTGCGGTACCTGCGCACCAAGCGGGACCGCATGGGCCACGACCTGCCCTGGCTGGACCCGGCCCCCACCGGTGCCTGCGCCGGCCAGTAGGCCCCGGACGCGGCACCACGCACGACAGACCGAACCACCGAACCACCTGTACGAGAACGAGCAAGGAGAAGACCGACGTGAGCGGTAAGGGCGCCCCCGAGCTGACCGTGAAGAACTGCGGTGACCTGCGTGTGGCCGTGATCGCGGCCCAGTGGCACGAGCAGGTGATGGGCGGGCTGGTCGACGGCGCGCTGCGCGCGCTGAGCGACCTGGGCATCGACGAGCCCACCCTGCTGCGCGTGCCGGGCAGCTTCGAACTGCCGGTCGCCGCCAAGGTGCTGGCGAGCCGGGGCTACGACGCGGTCGTCGCCCTCGGCGTCGTCATCCGGGGCGGCACACCGCACTTCGAGTACGTCTGCCAGGGCGTGACCCAGGGCCTGACCCAGGTGTCGGTCGACACCGGCGTGCCGATCGGCTTCGGCGTCCTCACCTGCGACACCGAGGAACAGGCCCTGGACCGCGCCGGACTGCCCGGCTCGAACGAGGACAAGGGGCACGAGGCCGTCACCGCCGCGATCGCCACCGCGACCGTCCTGCGTTCGGTATCCGAGCCGTGGCGGTGAGGTAGGGGCGCTTCCGCGTAGGGTGGGGACCACCATGGCCAAGAAGACATTCGAGGAGCTCTTCGCCGAGCTCCAGCACAAGGCCGCCACCGGCGACCCCAGCACCTCCCGCACCGCCGAACTGGTCGGCAAGGGAGTGCACGCGATCGGCAAGAAGGTGGTCGAGGAGGCCGCCGAGGTGTGGATGGCAGCCGAGTACGAGGGCGCCGACCGCACCGCGGAGGAGATCTCCCAGCTGCTGTACCACCTGCAGGTGATGATGGTCGCCCGGGGCATCGCCCTCGACGACGTATACGCTCATCTCTGAGCGGATCACCTCCGTCCGGCCCCACCCCGCGCGCCGCCCCGCACCCCCTCCCACCCGCATCCGAGACACGAAGGAACGCCTCCATGCTGCGCATCGCCGTCCCCAACAAGGGTTCACTGTCCGGACCTGCGTCGGCGATGCTGCATGAGGCCGGCTACCGCCAGCGCAAGGACTCCAAGGAACTCGTCCTCGTCGACGGCGAGAACGACGTCGAGTTCTTCTACCTGCGCCCGCGGGACATCGCCATCTACGTCGGCTCGGGCCGTCTCGACATCGGCATCACCGGCCGCGACCTGCTGCTGGACTCCGGCGCCAACGCCGAGGAGATCCTGCAGCTCGGCTTCGCCCGGTCCACCTTCCGCTACGCCACCACCCCCGGCGGCGTCACGGACGTGAAGGAGTTCGGCGGGAAGACGGTCGCCACCTCCTACCCGGAGATCGTCAGGAAGCACCTCGCCGACAACGCGGTGGAGGCCTCCGTCGTCCGCCTCGACGGCGCCGTCGAGACCTCCATCCACCTCGGTGTGGCGGACGTCATCGCCGACGTCGTCGAGACGGGCACCTCGCTGCGCAACGCCGGCCTGGAGGTCATCGGGGAGCCGATCCTCGACTCCGAGGCCGTGGTCATCCGCCGGGCCGGCGCCGGCGGCGAGGACGCGGCCGCCGAGCCGAAGGTGCAGCAGTTCCTGCGCCGCCTCCAGGGCGTCCTGGTGGCCCGCCGCTACGTGATGATGGACTACGACATCCGCGTCGAGCACGTCGAGCGGGCCATCGCGCTCACCCCCGGCCTCGAGTCGCCGACCGTCTCCCCGCTGCACCACGAGGGCTGGGTCGCCGTGCGCGCCATGGTCCCGAGCCGCGAGGCCCAGCGGATCATGGACGAGCTGTACGACCTCGGCGCCAGGGCCATCCTCACCACCGGGATCCACGCGTGCCGCCTGTGACCTCGCCCACCCCGTCCACCGTGCCCGCGGAGCTCCCCGGGCTGCCCGTCACCTTCCGGCCCGCCCGCACCCGCGCGGTGCTGCTGGGTCTGGGCACCCTGCTGCTCACGGCCTTCGTCGTGATCGCCGTGCTGCTCCCCGCGGACGGCGCACGGCCCTGGCACACCTCGGACCGGATCTGGCTCGTGCTCACCGGGACACTGGTCGCCGGGGTGCTGTCGCTGCTCAGCCGTCCCAAGGTGGCCGCCGACCGCGAGGGTGTGACCGTCGTCAACCTGACGACCCGGCGCCGGCTGGAATGGGCGCAGGTCCTCCGGGTGAACCTGCGCCCGGGCGACCCGTGGGTCCACCTGGACCTGGCGGACGGCACCAGCCTGCCCGCCATGGGGATCCAGCCCGGGATCGGACGCGCCCGCGCGTTGCGAGACGCCCGCGCCCTGCGCGCCCTCGCGGAGGCGTACGGTACCGGCATGCCGACGGCGCACTAGACCTGCCGCCACGGCCCGCTTCTTCATTACCCTGGAAGCTTCGCAACGACCCGAGGAGTGACACCCAATCCACGATGGACGGATCGTCCGGTAGTACCTGCGCCGCCTCTCCCTGCCGACATACGGGAGCGGCGGCATGAGCGCCTCGTTGCTGCTGCTCGCGGCAGCCTTCCTGCTCATCCTCGCGAACGGCTTCTTCGTCGCCGCCGAATTCGGCCTGGTGACCGTCGAGCGGCCGGCTGCCGAGCGCGCCGCCGCCGAGGGTGACCGCAGGGCCCGCAGCGTCGTGGAGGCGCTGCGCAAGCTGTCCTTCCAGTTGTCCGGCACCCAGCTCGGCATCACGATCACCTCGCTGGTGGTCGGCATGCTGGCCGAGCCGGCCCTCGCCGACCTGTTCTCCGGACCGCTCACCTCGGTGGGCGTACCCGGGGGCGCCGCGCCCGCCGTGGCCGTGGTGATCGGCATGATCCTCGCGTCGGCCGTCCAGATGGTCATCGGCGAGCTCGTCCCGAAGAACTGGGCGGTGTCCCGTCCGCTGGAGGTGGCCCGCTTCGTGGCGGGGCCGCAGCGCGCCTTCTCCGCCGTGTTCCGCCCGGTCATCGAGGCCCTCAACGCCGCCGCGAACCGCCTGGTGCGGGCCCTGGGCGTGGAGCCCGCCGAGGAGCTGGCCTCCGCGCGCACCCCCACCGAGCTGGTCTCGCTGGCCCGCCACTCCGCCCGTGCCGGCGCCATCGAGCAGGACACCGCGGACCTCTTCGTCCGCACCATCTCCCTCGGCGACCTCACCGCGGAGAACGTCATGACCCCCCGCGTGCGCGTCAGCGCCCTGCAGGACACCGCCACCGCCGCCGACGTCCTCAACCTGACCCGGGCCACCGGGCTGTCCCGCTTCCCCGTCTACCGGGAGCGGCTGGACGACATCGTCGGCATGGCGAGCCTGAAGGACGCCCTCGCCGTCCCGGCCCACCTGCGCGACCGCACGCCGGTCGGCCGGGTGACGGTCGCCCCGCTGCTCGTCCCCGAGACGCTGCCGGTGCAGCCGCTGCTGGAACAGCTGCGCCGCGAGCAGCCGATCGCCGTGGTCGTCGACGAGTACGGCGGCACCGCCGGCGTCGTCACCCTGGAGGACATCGTCGAGGAACTCGTGGGCGAGGTGCGTGACGAGCACGACAGCGCCGACCTGCCCGAGCTGGCGGCCGTCCCCGCGGAGAACGGCAGCCCGGCCTGGGACGCCGACGGCGGCTGCCGGGTGGACCTGCTGGAGCGCATAGGGCTCGAGGCCCCCGAGGGGCCGTACGAGACGGTGGCCGGCCTCGTCGCCGACCTCCTCGAACGCATCCCCGAGCCGGGGGACACCGCGGTGCTGCCCGGCTGGGAGCTGCGGGTGCGCGAGGTGGCGCACCACCGTGCCGAAAGGGTTCGCCTGGTCCGCGTCGGGTTCGAGGAGCCCGAGGACGGGCAGGAGGGCGAGCGATGAGCTTCCTGCAGCTGTTCTTCGCCGGCCTGCTGGTGCTCGGCAACGGCTTCTTCGTCGGCGCCGAGTTCGCCCTGGTCTCCGTACGGCGCAGCCAGATCGAGCCGCTCGCCGGCACGCAGCGGCGGGCCCGTACGGTCCTGCACGGGCTGGAGAACCTGCCGCAGATGATGGCGGCGGCCCAGTTCGGCATCACCGTCTGCTCCCTGACGCTGGGAGCGGTCGCCGAGCCGACCGTCGCCCACCTGCTGGAGCCGCTCTTCGAGGCGGTCCACCTGCCCGAGGGGCTGATCCACCCGCTCGGCTACGTCCTCGCGCTGGCCGTCGTGGTCTTCCTGCACCTCGTCATCGGCGAGATGGTCCCCAAGAACCTGGCGATGGCCGCGCCCGAGAAGACCGCGCTGTGGCTCAGCCCCGGACTGGTCGGCTTCGCACGTCTGTTCCGGCCGGTCATCGCGGTGCTCGGCTGGTGCGCCAAGCTCGTGCTGCGGCTGTTCCGGGTCGAGCCCAAGGACGAGATCGACGCGGTCTTCACCAGCGAGGAGCTGACCGTGCTCGTCGAGGACGCCCGGCAGGCCGGACTCCTCGACGACGACGCCCAGGAGCGTCTGGAGGACGCCCTCGAGCTCGGCACCCGCCCGGTCACGGACGTCCTGCTGTCCCCGGAGGAACTGGTGACGGTCGACGCGTCCGTCACCCCCGCCGAGGTCGAGGAGCTGACCGTGCGCACCGGCTACTCGCGCTTCCCGGTGGCCGGACCGGAGGGCGCCTACCTCGGCTACCTCCACGTCAAGGACGTCCTCGACCTGGAGGACACCGGCCGGCCCGTCCCGGCGCGGCTGTGGCGGCCGATGGCCACCCTGCGCGCCGAGCTGCCCCTGGACGACGCGCTCACCCAGATGCGGCGTGCCGCGTCCCACCTGGCGGCGGTCGCCGACTCCGGCGGTCGCGTGCTGGGGCTGGTCGCCCTGGAGGACGTGCTGGAGATGCTGGTCGGCGAGGTCCGCGACCCGGCGCACCGCGAGGTCCCGGAGTCCGTGCCGACCGGGGCCGGCCCGGCGGCCGAGGAGACCGACGAGGCCGCCCGGCCCTCGCGTGTGATGGCGAGCTGACACCGGACCGACGCGGGAGGGGCCCGGGCCACGGGTGCCCGGGCCCCTCCCGCGTCGTCACTCCAGGGGCTCGGGCGGCGGCAGCCCGGGGCCGCGGCCCGAGAGCACCTCGCCGTAGGCCTGCATGAGGTCGGGCAGCCGCAGCGTGGACAGGTCGTCCCGGGAGGGGTGTCCCGCGTAGCCGGACAGCCGCAGGTCCCGGTAGGCGCAGCTCTTCTCGTACAGGGTGCGCAGGAAGCGGCCGTTGCCCAGCTCGTCGATCCAGCCCTGCTCGACGACGTGGCCGCTGATGGCGAGCAGTTCCTCCAGGGCCTCGTCGTCCCAGCGGTCCCCGTTGTCGGCGGCGAGGACCTCGCCGATGCTGGTCAGCTCGTGCGGCCGGTAGCTGGGGAAGTCGACCCGGGTGGTGAAGCGCGAGCCGAGGCCGGGGTTGGCCGCCAGCAGGCGGTCCATGCCCTCTGGGTAGCCGGCGAGGATGACGACCAGGCGGTCCCGGTTGTCCTCGGCGCGCTTGAGCAGGACCTGCAGCGCCTCGTCGCCGTAGGCGTCGCCCTTGCTGTAGCCGGAGTTGGACAGCGCGTAGGCCTCGTCGACGAAGAGCACCCCGCCGAGCGCGGAGTCGATGAGCTCGTTGGCCTTGACGGCCGTCTGCCCCAGGAACTCGCCCACGAGGTCCGCCCGTTGGGCCTCGACCAGATGGTCGCCGCCCAGCAGGCCGAGGGCGTAGAACACCCGGCCGAGGATGCGCGCCACCGTCGTCTTGCCGGTGCCCGACGGCCCCGAGAAGACGAAGTGCCGCTTGGGCGGCTGCACGGGCAGGCCCTGTCCCGACCGCAGCCGCGCCATCCGCAACTGGGCCGACAGCGCGCGCACCTGGCGCTTGACGGGCTCCAGGCCCACCATGCGGTCGAGTTCGGCCAGCGCCTGGGAGAGCAGCACCGGGTCCGGGGCCGCGACCGGGAACTGCGGCGGGGCGGGGGAGACCGGCAGGATCGCCTTCTCCCGGATGTCGTCGTCGATCGGGCCGACCGCGCCCAGCGGGTCGTCCAGGATCGAGCCCGCCCCGAGCCCGCCCGGCATGGCGGCCGCTCCGGTCCGGGCGTCCAGCGGATCGGGGTCGGGCGGCAGCGCCTCGGGCCCGGTCTGGCCGTACCCCTGCAGGGTGACCGGGGCCAGGTCGGCCGTCCCGTCGGTCAGGCCGTCGGACTCGTCGATCGCGGCGAGCCGGGCGGCGGTGTCCATGAACGCCGGGTCGACGCGGTGCACGGCCTGGTACAGGGGGAGCGCCGCGGCGGTGCGGCCGGTGCCCTCGTACGCGCGGGCCAGCCAGTAGCGGAGCTCCTTGCGCTGCGGCTGTTCGCTGCGGCAGCGCATCAGGGCCGTCGACAGCAGCGGCTCGGCCTGCCCGTACAGCTCCAGCCGGACCCGGGCCATGCCGCCGAACAGCCCGGCCTCGATGCCCAGCACCTGGTCGCCGAGGAGGGGTTCGGTGTGGCGGACCAACTGGTCCCAGTCCTTGACCAGGTAGGCCCGGCAGGCGTGCAGGAAGCGGACGTGCGGATCGGTGTCGATCGGCGGGCACTCCGCCAGGGCCCGGTCCAGCTCCGCGATGTGGCGGCCGTCGAGCCAGTGCGAGGCGTGCGCGAGCAGCAGGTCGCGGCGGGTCTCCAGCACCGGCTGGACCCACCAGCCCAGCCAGTACCAGGAGTTCATCGACCGGCGGTGCGCGCTGCGCTGCTCGCCGAAGCGGTCGCGGTGCCGGTGCATCTGCAGCAGCGCGGTGGAGGTGTCGGCCCGCAGCGCGTGCAGCCCGAGCCAGGCGTCCGCCATGCCGGGGTCGAGGCGGACCGCGACGCGGAACTCCTCCTCGGCCTGGGGGTACGCGCCCACGGTGTAGGCCTCGACGGCCCGCAGCCAGGCGAGATCGGCGGGGGCGCCAGAATGCTCTGTGCCGAAGTCCATCAGGTCCCCACCAGCCGTTCCCCCCGGTGCCGCCCGCCGTACGCCGCTCCAACCAGGTTACGTGAAGCGGGAGTTGGTGCCAGGCAAGCGCCACCTTCCCAGAGCGGCGTACCTGTTGGCATGGTACCCGCGCAGGCCTGGTGGACCGTAGAGCGACGCGGACGGTGACGTTGGGTGAGCAATTCGCTGCCGTACGGGGCCGGATCACCCGTCACGGGCAGAACGAAGCCCCCGGTCACGGGGGAACAACCGGGGGCTTCGCGTCTGGGGTGCGGTCGACGGTGACCGCGCATTCAGAACGTAAGTCCTGTACGGCCCCCGGGTCAAGCCACCTTCAGGCACCGCTCGGGCGGTCGCCGGACGGCCGCAGCGCACCGGCTGCGAGCGGTCACGGTCAGTGACGGAGCGTGCTGGTGAGGGGGCTCCGGGCGGGTTGTTCCCTCAGTTCGTAGCCGTCCGGGCGCTGGTGGACCAGCAGGTCCGCGAAGGGTCTGGAGGGGTCGGCGGCGAAGTGCACGTCCTGCGCGCGCATCCAGCCGGCCCAGAAGCCGGCCAGCCCGGGGCCGTCCCGGCGCTCGCCGCGCTCGCGTGCCGTCTCCCGCGACACCTCCAGCCAGAGCAGGGCGGCCAGCCAGGGGCGCAGCTCACGGCGGCCCACCCCCACCCCCTCCAGCACGACCACGGGGGCCGGTGGCACCTCCAGCGTCGTCGCGAACCGCCGTGCCACCCAGTCGTACCTGGCGGGCCGGGCCGTCTCACCGCGGCGCAGCGGCTCCAGCACCTGCTCGCGCAGCCGCCCGGTCCACCCGAACAGTTCCTCGTGGGTGGCCAGGTCGTCGAGGTGGACGACGGGAGCGCCGTCCAGCGCGGCCGACAGCGCGGCGGCGAAGGTCGTCTTGCCGGATCCGGCGTGGCCGTCCACGGCCACGAGCCGGACGCGCCCGCAGGACGGCGGGAGGGCGCGCAGCCGGGCGGCGAGCGCGCGGAGCGCCCCGGGGGCGGTGTGGTGGTCCATCGGGGCCAGCCTACGACCTGCGCCGACGCAAGCGACTGCGGCGGGTGCCAGGGGCGTCTACGGTAAGAGTCGTGACCGACTCCGCAGCATCCCTGTACCCCCCGGAGCGACTCGAACTCGCCCGCAAGGCCGCCGCCGACGCGGGACTCGACGCGCTGCTCGTCTCGCCGGGCCCCGACCTGCGCTACCTCACCGGCTACCACGCCCACCTCACCGAGCGCCTGGTGTGCCTGGCGCTGCCGGTGCTCGGCGCCCCCTTCCTCGTCGTGCCCCACCTGGAGCGGCCCGGCGCCGAGGCGTCGCCGCTGGGCGCGCTCGGCGTCGACGTCGTCGGCTGGGGTGAGACCGAGGACCCGTACGCCCTGGTCGCCGGCCGGCTGCCGCGGGGAACCGTGCGGGTGGCCGTGGACAACCACATGTGGGCCGAGAAGGTGCTCGCCTTCCGGGCGGCCCTCCCCGGCGCCGAGCAGAGCCTGGCCGGCGACGTGCTGCGCGAACTGCGGATGCGCAAGTCGCCGGCGGAGACCGAGGCGCTGCGCCGGGCCGCGGGCGCCATCGACCGGGTGCACCGGCGCATGGGGGAGTGGCTCAGGGCCGGACGCACCGAGCGCGAGGTCGCCCGGGACGTCGCCGACGCCGTCCTCGAGGCGGGGCACACCACCGTCGACTTCGTCATCGTCGCCTCGGGCCCGAACGGCGCCAGCCCCCACCACGAGGTCTCCGACCGGGTGATCCGGGCCGGCGACCCGGTCGTCGTCGACATCGGCGGCACCACGCGGGAGGGCTACTGCTCCGACTCCACCCGCACCTACGCGGTCGGTGAACCGCCCGCGGAGTTCCGGGAGATGTACGAGGTGCTGCGGCGCGCCCAGCACGCCCAGACCGAGGCCGTCCGCCCCGGCGTCACCGCCGAGGAACTCGACGCGGTCGGACGGGACATCATCGCCGCGGCGGGCTACGGCGAGCACTTCATCCACCGCACCGGGCACGGCATCGGGCTGGAGACGCACGAGGAGCCGTACATCGTCGCGGGCAGCTCCCGCCCGCTGGAGCCGGGCATGGCCTTCTCCGTCGAACCCGGCATCTACCTCCCGGACCGCTTCGGCGCCCGCATCGAGGACATCGCCGTGTGCACCCCCGGGGGCGGGGAACGGCTCAACCAGACCTCCCGGGACCTGGTCGTCCTGTCTGTTTAGTCCGATGTGTTGACTCCCGGTACGGCGGGGGGGTATTCCGTACACGCGACGGTGTGCGCGGCGCGTCGGCCGCGCGCGGCGCACACGGCGCGTCAGGGGCCCAGCAGGAAGCGGCAGTCGGGGGGCCGGGCATGTTCGACGACGAGCATGACTTCGGGGTACGGCAGTGGACGGTCGGCGGTACGACCGTGGTGGAACTGACGGGGGAGCTCGACCTGTGCGCCGGCGTGCACGCGGTCGCGCGGCTGGACGCGGTCACCGCCGGGCCGCGGCCCGACGTCGTGGTGGACCTGCGCGGGGTGAGCTTCATCGACTGCAGCGGCCTGTCGGTGCTGATCCGGGCGCGCAAGCGGGCCCTCGACCGCGGCGGCCGCTTCGGCATCGTCGGCGGCAGCCCGTGCGTGCTGCGGCTGTTGCGGCTCACCCGGACCATCCGGGTCTTCACCGTCCACGACGACCTGGCCTCCGCGCTGGTCGGTCCGGGTGCCCCCGATCCCCCCGCGGCGGACGGCGCCATAGCGTGAGACTCAGTCCGGCAGCGGCGCCAGCACGACCCAGACCGGGCCGCGGGCGAAGTTCACCGGCTGCCCGTCGGGCGTCGTGAAGCGCGTGCCCCCGGCCTCGTCGGGCCGTGACCACCGGGCGTCGTAGGCCTTGCCGTCGCGCAGCACCACCGCGCGCCCGGCGCCCACCGTCTCGCTGTACGGGGAGGTGTTCCCCCAGCGGTCGTGCAGGCTCGAGGAGCGGACGGTGACGTACTGGACGACGACCGTCGGCGCCCCGAGCCTGCCGCCGTCGGTCGTGGTGGCCGGGTCGCCGTCGAACGAGACCAGCCAGCGGCCGTCCCCGGCCGACCAGTGCAGGCCCACCGAGCCGTTCGGGAAGCGCACGGTCCGGTCGCGCTCGGGGGTGCCACCGGGCGGTGCGGCGCCGAAGCGGAAGCCTATGTCGCGGGCGGCCGATGCGTCCGGGGCCTCCGCGAGCAGCCGCTGCGGGGTCGCGTACAGGTTGTGCGGGGCGGGGCGCGAGGCGTCGCGCACGTAGGCGCCGGGGGCGTGGGCCGGGGAGACGTCGTGCACCGGCGCCGCCGCGACCACCGGCAGCAGCCGGGACTGCGCGCCGGAGAAGGCGAGGGCCGGGCGGCCGAACTGGCGGAGCAGTTCCAGGTCGGACTCGCGGGCACTGCGCACCGGGCCCACGCGGTCGGGCAGTTGGGAGGAGAAGACGGCGAGCAGCCGGGTGAGGCCGGACTCCACCTGCTCCACGTAGACCAGGTCGGCCCGCTCCAGCCCGGTGTGCGGCCGGGCGGGCCCCACGTTGTCGATCTTCACCGCGAGGACGGGCCCGCCGGTGCGCCCGGTCAGACCGGTGAAGGGCGAGCGGGCGACCGCACCGGCGCCGGGTGCCGAACCCGTCGGGGCCGAGGAGGGCCCACCGGGCGTCCGCTCGGGGCCGCCACAGCCCCGGCCGACCAGGACCACGGCGAACACGGCCAGCACGACCAGGACCGCCGCTCTCGCGGGACGTCCGGGTGCTCGGGCCACGACGGCCACCCCCGTTGCTGCATACGTATGCTGCCCACGGAAAAGTCGATTGCCGAACCGCTGTGCGTATTCCTAGTATCCGCCACATGGAGCCGGTACCCCAGACGGCGGACGAGACGGCCTTCCTCGCCGCGGACGAAGTGATCGACCACGGCCACCCGCTGGTCCGGGCGACCGCCGCGCGGCTCCGGGCGGAGGCCCCCGATCCGTACGGCTACGCCGAAGCGGCCTACGACTTCGTCCGCGACGCCATCCCCCACTCCGCCGACTCCGGGGACCCGCGCGTCACCTGGCGCGCCTCCGACGTCCTGGAACGGCGCACCGGCATCTGCCACGCCAAGGCCCACGCCCTGACCGCGCTGCTGCGGGCCGAGGGCATCCCCGCGGGCCTCTGCTACCAGAGACTCACCGACGACGACGGCGGAGGTCCCCTCGTGCACGGGCTCGTCGCCCTCAAGCCGCCCGGTCACGACCGCTGGGCCCGGCAGGACCCGCGCGGCAACAAGCCCGGTGTCGACGCGCGGTTCTCCCTCGCGGAGGAACGGCTGGCCTGGGTGCCCCGCCCCGCACTCGGCGAACGCGACTACCCCGGGCTCTACGCCACCCCGCCGTCCGTCGTCCTCACCGCCCTGCGGCAGGCCGTCGACCGGCCGCACCTGTGGCGGCTGCTGCCCACCGAGCTGCCCGGTCCGGAAGAGCGAGGCGAGCGGTGAGGAACCTGCCGCCCTCCCGCGGAGGTTCGGGCCGGTGCGGCGGCCGTCGCGGACGGGCCGGTGAGGCCCCCGGGCCCGGTCACTCCGCCGTCGCGGCACGCTCCCGGGCAGCGACGTCCTCGGCCGTGGGGGCGCTGCCGCCCAGGTGTGCGGGCAGCCACCAGTGGTCGTGCGGACCCGAAGGGCGCCCGGTGTACACCCGCTGCGCGTCCTCCAGCAGCTCCTGGATCCTCAGTCGCACGCGCCGGGTGAGCGCGCCCGGCTTCTCGTTCTCGTGCGGTGTCATCTGCTCGCCCACCCGGATGGAGATGGGGAATCCGTTGCGGCCCAGCTGCCGCGGCTGGCCCTTGGTCCACAGCCGCTGCGTGCCCCACAGGGCGACCGGCAGCAGCGGCACGCCCGCCTCCATCGCCAGGCGCGCGGCACCGGACTTGAAGGACTTGAGCGTGAAGGACTGCGAGATCGTCGCCTCGGGGAACACCCCGATGATCTCCCCCGCGCGCAGCGCCGTCAGGGCGTGCTTGTACGCGTGCATGCCCTCGGAGCGGTCCACCGGGATGTGCTTCATGGCCCGCATCAGCGGACCGGACACCTTGTGCCGGAACACCGAGTCCTTCGCCATGAAACGCACCAGCCGCTTGGCCGGGAGCGCCGCCAGCCCGGCGAACACGAAGTCCAGGTAGCCGATGTGGTTGCTCACGAGCAACGCGCCGCCCTTGCTCGGCACGTTCTCGGTGCCGGAGATGTCGAAGCGCAGTCCCTGCACCTTGAACATGGTCCGGGCGAAGCCGATGACGGGTGGGTAGACGAGTTCGGCCATGGCTGGGGCCCCTTCTTCGTAGGGGGTGGCCCCCGGCGGAAGTTACGCGGCCGTAGGTTTCCGGCCGCGGGCTGATCGTGCCCGGTAAACGGGTGCCGTGTCATCCCGCGTGCCCGTCGTGCGGCGAGATTCTCGTCACGTCACCCGGTCGTACGACGCAGCAGCAGGTACACCTCGCACCCGAGGCAGTAGCCGAACGCCGCGTTGAGGAAGGCCGCCGCGAGCGCGCAGGCCGTCGCCGCCAGGCCCAGCCAGGCGAACCCCGCGGCGAAGCCGGCGAGCCCGACGACGGCGAACGCCAGTCCCACCGCCTGCGCGAACCGCGGCGGCGCCGGGTCCTCCGTCTCTGCCGGCGGCCCCAGCCGGGGCCGCACCGCCACCCGGTACAGCAGGCCGTACGGTGAGTTCTGCACACCCGCGGCGGCGCCGACCGCGAACACCAGCGCCTGGACGGCCAGCAGCCAGGCGCTGCCGGTGACGAGGACGGCGGCCAGGACCACAGCGGTCAGGCTTGCGCCGAAGCGCGGTCCGCGGGCATCAATGGCATGAGGACTCATGGGGGCCATGATTCCGGACCGGACCCCGTCCGGACCCCCGGGAATCATGGCGGTCCTGTGAACGCTGCAGCGACGAGAGGACGGACGTGACGGGACTGGTGGTGTGCGTCGCCGTGCTCGTGGCGACGGGGATCTTCGGCATCCTCCACAAACGCAGGGACGGAAGGGTACGGGTGCGGGACAAGGACGCGGCGCAGCAGCTGACGGCGGGTGAGATCGGCGCGGAACTAGGGGAGCGGGCCACGCTCCTGCAGTTCTCCACCGCCTTCTGCGCGCCCTGCCGGGCCACCCGGCGCACCCTCGACGAGGTGGCCGGCATGGTCGACGGCGTACGGCACGTGGAGATCGACGCCGAGGCCCACCTCGACCTCGTCCGCCGGCTGGGCGTCGTCAGGACGCCGACCGTGCTCGTCCTCGACGCCCGCGGCACCGTGGTGCGGCGCGCGTCGGGCGCGCCGCGCAAGGCCGACGTCATCGCGGCGCTCGGCGCCGCCGTGTGAACCGCGCGCCGCGTATGAGCCCGGTCGCACCTGCCGGTGCGCCCTTGACGCGCCGCCGGTCCGATCGTCAGTCTGACGACATGTCGCACGACCTCCTTCTCTGCTCCCGCTTCGACGTCGACCTCGGTCGGCACGCGAGCGCACGCTGTCACGACCGTTGAGTGCCCGGGATCCCTCACCCCTCCGGTTCGACAGCGCGACGAAGGACAACTCCATGACCGTCTCCCCCGGCCTCGGCACGCCGGCCGCCGGCTCCCTCGGCGCCGTGCCCACCTCGATCCCCGCCCCCGCGGCGGTCCCGCTGCCCCCGCCGCCCGCCGTGACCGACACCTTCGACCCGGCGGCCTTCCGCGCCGTCTTCCGCCGGCACGCCGCCGGGGTCGCGGTCGTCACCGCGGCGGGCATCCGTCCCGCCGGCTTCACGGCCACGTCCCTCACCTCGGTCTCCGCCGAGCCGCCCCTGCTGTCCTTCGGGATCAGCAGCACGAGCTCGGCCTGGCGCACCGTCGCGGACGCCACCCATGTGGGCGTCCACATCCTCGGCGAGCACCAGGAGGAGGTGGCCGCCACCTTCGCCCGCAGCGGCGCCGACCGCTTCGCGCCGCCCACCGCGTGGGGACCCGGCCCGTACGGAGTACCGCTCCTGGAGGACGTCCAGGCCTGGCTGGTCGCCCGGATCCTCGCCCGCATACCCGCCGGTGACCACCGCATCGTCGTCGCCCAGGCCGTGGCGGGCGCCCCCGAGGGTGAGGCGGCCCGCCCGCTGCTCTACCACCACGGCCGCTACAACGCGCTGCGCCACTGAGCCCCCGTACCGGGCCCTTCGGCGGGTCCGGCGTCGGCAAGGTCACAGCCCGCGGCCCTTGCCCGCGGGCGCACCGAGGGCTGTACTGACGAGTAATATTTCTGGCGGAGCGCCGTGCGTCCCGGCAGGGAGCCGCCGTCGAAGGCGCCTATGCTGCCTCCGAAGGGCAGTTGACGTACCCATGCAGCAGTAGGAGAGCAGCGTGAGCTTGAGGATCGTTGTCGCGGTGAAGTACGTGCCCGATGCCACGGGGGATCGTCATTTCGCGGGGGATCTGACGACGGATCGGGATGCGGTG
>NZ_JBEXYN010000067.1:0-35690 GCF_040630935.1 Streptomyces sp. NPDC005722 | reverse complement strand
TCGTCCTCGTGCAGGTGCGGCTGCGGCGGGTGCAGGCGCTTCACCGCCACCGCGCGTCCCAGCAGCTCGTCCTCGGCCCGCCAGACCGTGCCCATGCCGCCACGGCCGATCCGCTCGACCAGCCGGTACCTGCCGGCCACCAGGCGTCCGAGGTCGGACATCGTGCGCCCCTTCCTGCCACGTACGAGAAGGAACGATATCCGGCCGGGCCACGGATCCCGTCAAGGCCGTGGCCCACGCCTCACCCGGCGTACCGGCGGCGGCTCACAGCGGGACGATGTCCGGGGCGCCCAGGCGGGCGGCGTCCGCGGTCTGGTCGTCGGGCTGGCGCTGGGACTCCCGCTCGGCCTCCACCCGCTTCTCGTAGTGCTCGACCTCCTTCTCCACCTGCTCCTTGTCCCAGCCCAGGACGGGCGCCATCAGCTCGGCGGCCTCCCGGGCGCTGAGCGTGCCGCGGTCGAAGGTCTCGATGGAGATGCGGGTGCGCCGGGTGAGCACGTCGTCCAGGTGCCGCGCGCCCTCGTGCGAGGCGGCGTAGACGACCTCGGCACGCAGGTAGTCGTCGGCCCCGCTGAGCGGGCGGCCCAGCGAGGGGTCCTCCTCGATCAGCTGCAGCAGTTCCTCGGAGAGCGAGCCGTAGCGGTTGAGCAGGTGCTCGATCCGCGCCACGTGCAGGCCGGTGCGCGAAGCGATCCTGGCCCGCGCGTTCCACAGTGCGTGGTAGCCCTCCGCGCCGGCCAGCGGGACGTCCTCGGTGACGCACTCGGCGACCCGGTGCGTCAGGCCGTGCACGGCCGCGTCCACGGCGTCCTTGGCCATCACCCGGTACGTGGTGTACTTGCCGCCCGCGACCACCACCAGGCCCGGCACCGGGTGCGCCACGGTGTGCTCGCGCGACAGCTGGCTGGTGGCCTCGGACTCGCCCGCCAGCAGCGGGCGCAGCCCCGCGTACACGCCCTGCACGTCGTCCCGGGTCAGCGGCACGGCGAGCACCGAGTTGACGTGCTCCAGCAGGTAGTCGATGTCGGCGCTGGACGCGGCCGGGTGCGACTTGTCCAGGCCCCAGTCGGTGTCCGTCGTCCCCACGATCCAGTGACGGCCCCAGGGGATCACGAAGAGCACGCTCTTCTCGGTCCGCAGGATCAGCCCCGTCGCGGAGTGGATCCGGTCCTTCGGCACGACCAGGTGTATGCCCTTGGACGCCCGCACGTGGAACTGCCCGCGCTCCCCGATCAGCGCCTGCGTGTCGTCCGTCCACACCCCGGTGGCGTTCACGATCTGCCGCGCGCGCACCTCGTAGACGCCCCCGGCCTCCACGTCCTCGACCCGGGCGCCCACCACGCGCTCGCCCTCGCGCAGGAACCCGATCACCCGGGCCCGGTTCGCGGCCAGCGCGCCGTAGGCGGCGGCCGTCCTGACCAGCGTCATCGTGTACCGGGCGTCGTCCATCTGCGCGTCGTAGTACTGCAGCGCCCCGACCAGGGCGTCCTTCTTCAGGCACGGCGCCACGCGCAACGCGCTCTTGCGGCTCAGGTGCCGGTGGTGCGGCAGCCCGCGGCCGTGCCCGGACGACAGCGACATCGTGTCGTACAGCGTCACGCCGGCGCCCGCGTAGAAGCGCTCCCAGACGCGGTGCTGCAGCGGGTAAAGGAACGGCACCGGCTTCACCAGGTGCGGCGCCAGGCGCTGGAGCAGCAGTCCCCGCTCCTTGAGGGCCTCCCGGACCAGGGCGAAGTCCAGCATCTCCAGGTAGCGCAGTCCGCCGTGGATCAGCTTGCTCGACCGGCTCGACGTCCCGGACGCCCAGTCGCGGGCCTCCACGATGCCGGTCGTCAGCCCGCGCGTCGCGGCGTCCAGCGCCGTCCCGGCGCCCACGACGCCCGCGCCCACCACGAGCACGTCGAGTTCCTGTTCCGCCATCCGGGCGAGCGCGGAGGCACGCTCCGCCGGTCCCAGTGTCGCCGTCAGCATCCTGGCCTCCCGTCGTGACGCGGGGTCGCGCCTCAGCGCATTCCCCGTCCCCACGATCGTTACCCGTGTCGTGCCCCCCGGCACGTCGGCTTTCGCCGGGCCGGGGTGCGTTCTTGTGTGCCGGTCGGTGGTTGTGTGCGGGTCCGTTGCGCCTGCGGCGGGCGGTTCTCCCGCCCGCCCTCCCGATTGCCCGGCGCGGTCAGCGCGGGCCTGCGCTCTGTTCGTCTGTGGGTCGGGGCCGCGCCGGCGCACGTCCTCAACGCTCGCGGTTTACCCCTACATCGTTGGGCGCCGGGTCCGCCGCTCGTCGTTTCCGGGCGCACCCCGCCACACCCCCTCCCGTCGTGTAGGCGCATGACGGCCGGAGGGGGGTGAGAAGGCGGTCCGGGGTTGCCGCACTCGCCTCACCGAACGCCCACGGCCGCGCGACCCTCCATGAGGGAACGGAACGGGTCGGACCGGCGGCGTCATCGGGGCGCGCGGACGCTGATCCCTGCTGAGCGGCCCGTTGCCGTGTGCTCGTTCGCGCCCTCCCTCAGCCTTCGGCGAGGGGGCCGGCCCCATCTGGCCCGGTCAGCGTGGCCCCAAGACTGAACCCGGTTACGGGTCGGCCGCTCGCTGGAGGCCAGGGGCGCGCTTCCGCCATCCCGGCGCTCGCCGTAACGCATGCAACCCCTGTGGGGGAATGTCGCTCGGCCACTGGTGCGCACACTCTTGGTCGGCCTGCGACCGGGGCCCCTGGTGAGGGCAGTTTCCAGCGGCATGGGGAGGGGCGCACCCCATCACCCCCCTCCGGCCGTCATGCGCCCACACAGACGGGAGGGGGGTGTGGCGGGGTGCGCCCATGGGGGTCCCCCGGCCGAAGGCTGGGGGAGACGAGCGGCGCACGCGGTGCCCGACGATGTTGGGGTAAACCGCGAGCGTTCTGGGGGTCCCCCCGGCCGAAGGCTGGGGGAAGGCGGGAGGGTGGGAGACAGCCCGCCGCAGGCGCAAACGACGCGCACACGACAACCGGCCGCAACAACAACCACAACGGCGCCGCACACACCCACGGACCCCGGGCATACAGAGCCGCACCGCGTGGCGTGCAGTCATATCAGCTATCTGTCTGGTTAGCCTGATTTCGCGCCATTCGGGTACCACGACGCCCCCGTCGCAGGAGAGGACCCCCATGCCCTCAGACCTCGCAGTCATCGGACTCGGCCCCGCCGGCCTGCCCCTCGCGCAGGCGGCCAGCGCCGCCGGCCTCGGGGTCATCGGGTACGACCCGGACGAGCACGTGGTGGACGCGATCAACGCCGGCAGCCGGGTCCCCTGCGGCGCACTCGCCGCCGCCGACGTGCGGCGGATGCTCGCGGGCGGCTTCCGGGCGACCGCGGACACGGCCGCCCTGGGCCGGGCGCGGGCGGCCGTGCTGTGCGCGCCGACGCCGCTCGGGGAGGGCGGGGAGCCGGACCTGACGGCGCTGGCCGAGGCCGCCCGCGCACTGGCCGGGCACCTGCGGCCGCACAGCACGGTGGTCCTGGAGTCGCCGGTGTACCCGGGGACGACGGAGGACTTCCTGCGTCCGCTGCTGGAGGAGGGCTCCGGCCTGCGGGCCGGCCACGGCTTCCACCTGGCGTACGCCCCCGCACGCCACCCCGGCACGCCGAAGGTGATCGGCGGGCTCACCCCCGCCTGCACGGAGGCCGCGGCCGTCTTCTACGGCCGGTTCACCGAGCGGATCGTCCGGGCCCGCGGCGTGCGCGAGGCGGAGAGCGTGCACCTGCTGGAGACCAACTACCGGCACGTCAACATCGCGCTGGCCAACGAGATGGCCGTGTTCTGCCACGACATCGGCGTGGACGTCTGGGACGTCATCCGCTGCGCCGAGACCCGTCCCCACGGCTTCCAGGCCTTCCGCCCCGGCCCGGGGGTCGGCGGCCACACCATGCCGCTGGACCCCGGGCACCCGCCGTACCAGGGCCGGGTGCACGGCCACCCGCTGCGGCTGGTCGAGTACGCGCAGGAGGTCAACGCCCGGATGCCGCGCTACGTGGTGCAGCGCGCCGCGGCCCTGCTGAACGAGCACGGCAAGTCGCTGCGCGGGGCCCGGGTGCTGCTGCTGGGCGTCACGTACAAGCCGGACCTGCCGGACGAGGAGCGCTCGCCGGCCCGGGAGATCGGCGCCCGGCTGGCCGAGCTGGGGGCGCAGCTGAGCTACCACGACCCGTACGTCCCAAGGTGGCGGGTGCTGGACCGCCCGGTCCCCCGCGCCGACTCGCTGTGGGAGGCCGCGGCGGACGCCGACCTGACGATCCTGCTCCAGCACCACCGCACCTACGACATGCAGGGCCTGGCGGTGAAGGCCCAGTTGATGCTGGACACCCGCGGGGCCACCCCGGTCGGGGCGGCCGCGCGGCTTTGAGCCTCGCGGCCCTCGATCGGTACGGGCAGTGGGTCAGCTCTCCAGGAGCTGCTTGAAATGGGGCCTCAGGTACGGCTCCAGGGAGGTCGAGTAGGCCCCGGACATGTGGCTGTAGTCCCAGTAGACGACCTCGCCGCCGATCACCGCCGGGCAGTAGCCGTCGGTGCAGAACGCCGGGACCGTGTCGATGACGTCGAACCCGTACTTCTCTGCCTCCTCGCGCTCCGCCTTGCGGAACTCGGGGAAGTCGAGCATGGCCGCGGATTTGGGAGAGCATGCGGCCACGCCGTCAGAGTTCTGGGCGAGGCAGTCCGGGACGGCGAAGTTCGGGTGCGGACTGTCGGTCATGTAGACGAGCTTGGCGCCGTTGGCCTGGAGCCGCTTGAACGTCTCGCCGGCGCCGGCCCGGGTGGTGGTCCACTGGACGCGGTTGGTGACCACGATGACGTCGGGGTGGAGTTCGTCGATCTTGTCCAGGGCCGTCTTCCGCCAGGCGGTGCATTCGGTGTACTCCCGCCCGAGGTCCTCGCGGGTGATCTGGTACACCTCGGGGGTGCAGCCGCTCTTGGTCACGGTGATGACCTTGACGTGCAGCTTCAGGCCGAGTTCGTTGAACGCGTTGCCCCACTGGAAGGCGTGCGAGTCGCCGAGCAGGACCATCGTCTTCTTGGCCGAGGTGTCGCCGGTGATGCAGTTGTCCTGCATGACGAACGCGGTGACGAGCAGCTGGTCGATGCATCCGTGGTCGCCGCGATCGGCGGGCGTCTTGAGCAGCGTGTCCTGGCTGAGCACCGGATGATCGCGTTCCTTCACCGCCTGCTCGACGGACGCGGCGCCCTGGTAGCCCTTCGCCACGGCGCCGGCCGTGGTCTGCACCCCGATGTTGAGCGGCACCACACGCACGGCGAGCGTCATGACGACGGCGGCGATGGCGGTCAGGGACAGCCCCATGAGGATGCCCCGCCACGGTATCTGGACCATCCGGACGTTCGCCTTGAAGCGCCGCTCGATGAGGTAGTGCATGCAGACGGCGAGGAGGAAGGAGATCACCGCCACCCGCCAGCGGTCGGAGTAGCCGAACTCCCGGTCGATGATCTCCGGGAACAGGATGAGCAGCGGCCAGTGCAGCAAGTACCAGCTGTAGCTGGCGTTGCCGATGAAGTCGAAGACCGGGTTGTCGAGGAGCTTCTCCGCACCGAGGCGGGGTGCGGCGCAGCCGCCGGCGATCACCAGCGCGGCGCCCACCACCGGCCCGGCCACCGCGTAGCCGGGCAGCGGGGTGTGCTCGTTGATGAGCAGCGCGGTGCCCACGGCGCCGAGGATGCCGACCCAGGAGAGGAACCCCGCGAACCACAGGTTCATACGGGAGAGGAGCCTGGCGTTGAGAGCGACGAAGACGCCGAGGGCCAGCTCCCAGACACGGGTCTGCGTACCGAAGTAGGCGAGTGGCTGGTCGGACTTGGTCTGGGTGACCGACAGGTAGAGCGAGCCGGCGATGGCGGCGGCGAGGAAGAGCCCTATCAGGAAGCGGCTGCGGGTGAGCACCCGGCTGAGAAAGGCGACGACGACGAGCGCGATCGGCGCGACGACGTAGAACTGCTCCTCGATGCCGAGCGACCAGAAGTGCTGGTAGGGGGACTGGCTTCCGTCGTTGGCGAAGTAGTCGGTGCCGTTCTCGGCGAGTCGCCAGTTGATGAAGCTCAGGGAGGCGGCGAAGCCGTCCCTCATGTAGTCGCGGAAGGAGAACGGACCGGCGAAGAACCAGGCGAAGGCGGCGGTGACCACGATGGTGAGCGAGGCACCGGGCGCGAGCCGGCGGAAGCGCCGCGCCCAGAACTTGCCCATCGAGACCTTGCCGGTCCGGCTGATCTCGCTGAGGAGCTGACTGCCGATGAGGAAGCCGCTCAGCACGAAGCTGATGTCGACGCCGCCATGGATGTCGATGATGCCGCAGTGCATCGCGACCACCATCATGATGGCGACGGCACGCAGACCCTGAAGGTCCGGGCGGTACTTGCGCAGGCGGTCCGTCTTCTCCGGCTGGGGATCCGCCGATCGGTGCCGGGGCGGAAGCTGCGGGCTGACGGCCGTTGAGGCGTGGGTGGTCACGATTCTCCAGAAAATGCCCGGTGGGGCCCGCGGGGGCCGACCGGCTGCTTCAGTGGACCGTCGGGCAGGCGACAGCCGTTCCGCTGACACGCACCCCCTGGGCGGGAATGCGGATGCCGCACGACAGCCGCAGTTGGGCGGGCAACTCGTTCTGCGCGCCGATGTGGGCGTGGCAGCCCACGACGACCTCGTGCAGGAACGATTCGCTGCCGATCGAGGAGTCGTGGTCGACCACGGACTCGCGGATGCGGGCGCCTTCGGACACGGTCACGTTCGCGCCGATGATGGAGCGGTCGACGACCACGTGCGGACCGATGACGGCGTGCGGGCCGATCGTCGAGCCGCCCGTGACGAGCGCGGTCGGATCGACGGAGGCCGTCGGATGGATCAGTGCCTCGGCGGGACGCTCCACGAGGGGGGAGGTCGCCTTGCCGGTGACCAGGTCGGCCGAGCCGTGGACGAAGGCCAGCGGCGTACCGAGGTCGCGCCAGTAGTCATCCGTGGTGTGGCCGAACACGCGCCGTCCCTGCGCGACCAGCTGCGGGAAGGTCTCCTGCTCGACCGACACCTCGCGATCGGCGGGAATGGTTTCCAGCACGGACCGGCCGAAGACGTAGCAGCCGGCGTTGATCTGGTCGGTGACGCACTCCTCGGCCGTCTTCGGCTTCTCGAGGAAGGACAGGACCCGGCCGTCCTCGTCGGTGGGGACGAGGCCGAATGCGCGCGGGTCGGCGACGCGGGTGAGGTACAGAGTGACGTCCGCGTCCTTCTCCTCGTGCCGAGCCAGGAGCGCGCGCAGGTCGACGCCCGACAGGATGTCGCCGTTGAGGATGAGGACCGGTGCGTCGGCGGGGCCGCCGCACAGCAGGCGCGCGGCGTTGCGGATGGCCCCGCCGGTGCCGAGCGGGACGTCCTCGACGGCGTAGGAGATCCGCAGATCCCGGGAGAAGTCCTTGAACTCCTCCTCGAAGAGGCTGGCGAGGTACGAGGTGGCGAAGACCACGTGCTCGACCCCGGCGTCCATCAGCTTGGAGATCTGGTGCCGGATGAAGGACGAGCCCGCCACGTTGAGCAGCGGCTTCGGGGTGTGGTTCGTCAGCGGGCGCAGGCGGGTTCCCTTGCCGCCGACCAGAATGATGGCTTCTTGCATCACTGCCTCCGCTCGGTCAGCTGGTGGGGGCGGTACCGGGTCCCGCGTAGTCAGAGGTGAAGCAGGACTTGATGGCCTTCTCGGAGAGGGGGCGTCCGGCGAAGTCGAGCCGGGAAGCGACCTTGTCGTCGGGTTTGGTGTTCGGGTCGTCGTCGAACCAGAGCGACCACCAGTAGATGCCTTGCATCTTCCGGTCCTGCACGACCTGGCAGACGGCGTCGTACCATTTGGCCTGCACCTGGGGGTTGACGGCTCGCTTGACGTAGAAGTCGCCGGGGGCGTGGTAGGCGCCGTCCATGGCGCCGATGCCGGTCTCGGAGACGAGGATGTTCGGCAGCGGACCGGTGGCCTTCTTGTCCAGCCAGTCGTTCCAGCCCTTGACCAGGTCCCGGACCGGAGCGGTGTCCGGCACCTTGATGGGGAAGTAGGCGTCGACGCCGAGGTGGCTGACCGGCATGTTGATCCGGCGGGTGACGTAATTGTCCCAGTTGGCGTCGTAGGCGACCTCACCGGAGAAGTCCTTCTCGGCGTAGGTGACCAGGCCGTCCCAGCCGACGTCGCCTTCCAGGGAGTTCAGCTCGGTGCCGATCACGAAGGTGTCCGCCTTCGTGTCCTGGGCGACCTTGAGGTACGGGGCGAGGAACTGCTTGTACGAGGCGAACCAGGCGGAGCGCGAGTCGGGCTCGATGTTTCCGCGCCAGCCGTTCGACTGCTCGAGGGTGCCTTCGTCCAGGATCGGGCGGACGGTGGTGCGGAACCCGGCGTCCTTGAAGACCTTCAGCACGCGCTCGAGACGTTCCGGGGACGGGGTCTTGGCGCCGGCCGAGAGCTTGTTTGACGTGGCGCTCTCGATGAAGAACGGGAACGAGACCGACACCGAGTTCGCGCCCAGGCCGATGAGGTACTTCGCCTGCTTGGCGGCCTGTGCCTCGATGAACGTGCCGGATCGTTTCTGCTTCTCCTCCTCCCAGTAGATCTGTACGCCCCACTGCGCCATGCCCTTCTTCCAGGGCTTGGCGACCTGGAGGGCCTCGGCGGGGGAAGCCGGAGAGTCCGAGGGAGAAGACGGAGAGGACGCCGACGGCGTATCGGCGGCGCCGCCCTTCGGAGTGTCGGAGTCCACGGCGTCGCCTACGGCGATCTTGGGGATCGCCGAGCCTGACTCCCAGCGAACCGGATGGTCGCCGAGGACGAAGGGGGTGCCCAGCACGAGGCTGAGGACGCTCACCGGAAAGATGGCGAGCAGGGGAAGGCGCGAGCGCATGTCAGTTGTCTTCCGGGCGGTCAGACGGGCTTGGCGATGACGACGAACTTGTTCTCTTCGCGCCGGACGAACCTCAGGAAGCCCTTGAAGCCGCCGAGTCCCTCCATCACGGAGAAGACGGGGATGAGGGCGACCACGACGATCGGCTCCCACCACTTGCGCCGGCCACTGGTCGACGCGACCGCGTTCAGCCTCAGACCTTCCCAGTAGGTCCAGATGACGTAGGCGAAATTGAGGGCCCAGAGGATGACGACGGACTGGGTCACGGGCGAGGTGTTCATGTCATTAATGAGCCAGCCGAAAAGCAGCACGGCGCCGATGTGCTGGAGCGGGCCGAGGATCCAGGTCGCCACACAGATGGCAAGGAACCACCGATAGCGGAGCGGAATCGTCCGGTTGAAGCACAGGGCGACCAGACCCCAAGCCCACCGGTCGCGCTGCTTCACGAAATCCTGGGCGGTGGCGGGAGATGCACCGTAACAACGGCCGTTGAACCAGTCGCTACGCCCCGGATAAAGGCGGCAGAACGTGAGGGCGAGTTGCGCGTCCTCGACAATTGCCTTCGGGCCGAAGTCCCAGCCGATCGTGGCCTCGATCGAGGCCCGCAGAACGAGGAGTTCACCGTGCACACCGGCCACCGGGGTTCCCATTCCGGTGAGTGCCCGGAACCGCGCGATGTCGTCGGCCGGCCGAACGGCGTCGGCGAGCCAGGTGAACATGTTGACCGCGCTTTCCCGCGGATAGGTGAGGATTCCCTGGGCCATGTGCTTGGCTTCGTCGGGCCCGGCGCGCCGCTGGCGGTTGATGAACTGCGCGAGCGCCGCCGCGGTGTCGGGACCGACCCCGGTGTCATCGTCCATGTGCAGCACCCACACATCGTCGAGTGCCTCACCCTCGGCGATGCGCAGCTCGTGCGCGTAGTGGTTGGCACGCGCCTTGAAGCGGGTGCCGTTGGCCGTGACGTACGCCTTGGGCACCGTGACGACACGGATCAGCGGGTGGACGGTGGCCAGCCGGTCGATGTCCGCCGCGGCCTCGCAGCCCTCTTCGGTGAGGACGTCCACGCGCATGTACGGGAACCATTCCGGCAGGTGTTCGACGTACGAGAGCACGGAGCGCTCAAGCGCCGGATACGTGTCGTGGCGCCCGATGGTCGGCACCAGCACGATGAGGAAGTCCTGCTCGACAGGGGCGGGCGGCACCATGTTGACGCTGCGCTTGATCCTCCGGCGGATGAGCCACGCGCCCTGGATACCCACGAGCACGCCCACGACGGGCAGCGACCAGACGATGCTCAGCGCCCAACTGAGCGGGGTCCGGCTGGGCGAGTACGACCACAGACCGAAAGCCAGCAGCAGCGTGAAGGGGATCAGGAACGGCAGGATCCCCGGCTTCCAAGCGGCGGTGCGTTGTGCCAACTTGGCGTTGTGGCGCGAGTGCGGCACAACCCCATCGACCCGTGTGACGGCCATGGCGACTGTTGAACTCCCCTGAAGATGACAATGCGTTGAGGCAGCGAAAACCCCGGTCATGGCACGGCTGGGCGTACCACGACAACGTCCCGAGCCCCCACCCCTCAAACGCCTTTCGGACGTTTAGCCAGTGGCACTCAGATGCCCCCCCAGGCATCGAAACTACTGACCGAACAGGAGAACGATCCTCGCACGCGTGCACCACACAAGGGAATCCCGTGGAGAACTTGTGTTCAAAAGTTAACCGTACGATACACGTGATGCTCGAGAGGCGACCTCGGTGACCTGGCCTTTTGGGCCTCCGTCGATCAACTTCCCCGGGTCGTGAGAACCTTCACGCCATCTCTGTACAACCATTTCAGGTTGTCGCTGTACGGCTCATCGCACATGAGCGCCGTGCGCTCGATCAGCGATCAAGCGAGGACTTGTGCAGTGATCCCCAGTCGAAACGTCCGCCTTGTGCCGAAGTGCCGCCGGTGAGAATGGCCGACGCGTAGTAGGTCCGCTGCACATCCGATGGCGAGTTGTGCTTCGTCAGCCCGCTTCCCCATACGCTCCAGATCACCCATGGCGCCGCCGTGAGCGTGGCGGGCTGCGCGGCGGAGAGCGGGACATGGAAGGATTCCGCCATAATGCGCGGTTTGTCGTAGCGCGCCAGCCCCCGGTACCAGATCTGCGTCCACGGTTCCCCCCGGAACGGCCGCTCCGGCGTGTCGCTGTAGTCGTCGACTCCCACCACGTCGACGTATTCACTGCCCGGGTAGTACGCCCAGGGATCGGTGGCGTGCTTCCCCTCCCAGGGACTGGGCGCCCAGACGAAGATCAGGTTGTGCAGGCCTCGGGTGCCGACGAGGTAGTCGTACATCGTCTGCCACAGTTTCCTGTACAACTCGGGGCGCTGGCCGGCCCACCAGAACCCGGAGGCGCAGTCACGCGCGTTCATCTCGTGGTACGGCCGCAACAGCACCGGTACATCACGAGCAGCGAGGTAGGCCAGATGGTCCGCGAGGAAGGACAGGTCGACCAGCAGATCATGCTGCTCGGCCGTGCCGGGCGTCACCACCCGGGCGAACCATTTCGGGTCGTGGGCTGCGGGTGAGTTGCGGCACAACGTGTGGGTGAAGCCCTTCACCGGGCTACCCGGATAGGGCTCGTGGAACGACATGCCGGCGATGCCCGCCGGGCCACCACCGTTGTCCGGCAGTGTCACCATGGTGCCGTCGGAACAGTCCCGGCGGGGGGCGGAAGCGGAGCCCATTCCCTCCCACACGCCGGCGGCCAGGTCCACGGCGTCGTTGGTGTAGCCCCAGTACGGGCGGCAACTCGGCCACGCGGCCGAGTAGGGGCGCGGCTCGCCGACACCCCAGGACGACTGTTGGTATCCGGGCCCCAGGTCCACCTCCAGGAAACCTGGGAACCGCCCGGCGATGTCGGCGGGTTTGCGGTAGTAGTAGCCAGGCGGCTTGCGCCCCAGGTAGTCGCCGTAGGTGGCGTTGTAGCGTTCGTTTTGCAGCTCATCGTGCTGGCCGATGACGGTGTGGGTGGGCCGGCCGGCGCGGGCGTCGTTCTCCAGCCCGGCGAGCATCGTGTACACCGCGCGAGCCGACGAGGACGCCTGGGGGTCCCGGACTCGCACATCCGTCACGATCTGTCGCGCAGCGACTGCGCCCATCTGCGCCGAGTCCGGCCCGATCAGTGGCAGCAGTACCCCCAGTACCACGCCGAACAGGGCGTATCGAGTCCACCCCTTACGCATCAGGAAAAGTCCCCCAGGCAGTGCGAGGCCGTCACCGAGGCGCCGGCCCGCTCGATTTTCGGCGCGCGCCGGCGCCACTGTTCACGCTGCGGGCACGTGCCGCGCGGTCAGCGGTGGTGCGTCGGCGACACCGTGACCTCGACCCGCTGGAACTCCTTCAGCTCGGAGTAGCCGGTCGTGGCCATCGCGCGACGCAGCGCGCCGAAGAAGTTCATGGAGCCGTCGGGCGCGTGGGAGGGGCCGAGCAGGATCTGCTCGGTCGTGCCGGCGGTGCCCAGGTTCATGCGCTTGCCGCGCGGCAGCTCCTCGTGGGTGGCCTCCATGCCCCAGTGGAAGCCGCGGCCGGGCGCGTCGGTGGCGCGGGCCAGCGGGGAGCCCATCATCACGGAGTCGGCGCCGCAGGCGATCGCCTTGGGCAGGTCGCCGCTGGAGCCGAAGCCGCCGTCGGCGATGACGTGCACGTAGCGGCCGCCGGACTCGTCCATGTAGTCGCGGCGGGCCGCGGCCACGTCGGCGACCGCGGTCGCCATCGGCACCTGGATGCCGAGGACGTTGCGGGTGGTGTGAGCGGCGCCGCCGCCGAAGCCGACGAGGACGCCCGCGGCGCCGGTGCGCATCAGGTGCAGCGCGGCGGTGTAGGTGGCGCAGCCGCCGACGATGACCGGGACGTCGAGCTCGTAGATGAACTGCTTGAGGTTGAGCGGCTCGTGGGAGCCCGACACGTGCTCGGCGGAGACCGTCGTGCCGCGGATGACGAAGATGTCCACGCCCGCGTCGACCACGGCCTTGGAGAACTGCGCGGTGCGCTGCGGGGAGAGCGCGGCGGCCGTGACCACACCGGCGTCGCGCACCTCCTTGATGCGCTGCCCGATCAGCTCCTCCTTGATCGGCGCCGCGTAGAGCTCCTGCAGGCGCCGGGTGACGGAGGCGTCGTCCAGCTCCGCGATCTCGGCGAGCAGCGGCTCGGGGTCCTCGTAGCGGGTCCACAGGCCCTCGAGGTTGAGCACGCCGAGGCCGCCCAGGTTGCCGATGCGGATCGCGGTCTCCGGGGAGACCACGGAGTCCATCGGGGCTGCGAGGAAGGGCAGCTCGAAGCGGTAGGCGTCGATCTGCCAGGCGATCGAGACCTCCTTGGGGTCCCGCGTACGACGGCTCGGGACGACGGCGATGTCGTCGAATGCGTATGCCCTGCGGCCGCGCTTGCCCCGCCCGATCTCGATCTCAGTCACTGTCGCTATGCCTTTCCTTCGTGGCCTGCCCGTCCAGTATCCCAGGCAGGGCAGGCGGAAGCCCGCGGCCGTGCGCGGCCGCGGGCTCCGGTTCGTCCGCTCGTACCGTCAGCGCGTGTGGTAGTTCGGCGCCTCGGTGGTCATCTGGATGTCGTGCGGGTGGCTCTCCTTGAGCCCGGCCGCGGTGATCCGCACGAAGCGGCCCTTCTCCTTGAGCTCGGGGATCGTCGCGGAGCCGACGTAGCCCATGGAGGAGCGCAGGCCGCCGATGAGCTGGTGGGCCACCGCGGAGAGCGGGCCGCGGTAGGGCACCTGGCCCTCGATGCCCTCGGGGACGAGCTTGTCCTCGGAGAGCACGTTGTCCTGGAAGTAGCGGTCCTTGGAGTAGGACTGGGCCTGCCCGCGCGACTGCATCGCGCCGAGCGAGCCCATGCCGCGGTACGACTTGAACTGCTTGCCGTTGATGAAGAGCAGCTCGCCCGGCGACTCCTCGCAGCCCGCGAGGAGGCTGCCCAGCATGACGGTGTCCGCGCCGGCCGCGATGGCCTTGGCGATGTCGCCGGAGTACTGCAGGCCGCCGTCGCCGATCAGCGGGACGCCGGCCGGGCCGGCCGCGAGGGAGGCCTCGTAGATCGCCGTCACCTGCGGGGCGCCGACGCCGGCGACCACGCGGGTGGTGCAGATGGAGCCGGGGCCGACACCGACCTTGATGCCGTCGGCGCCCGCGTCGATCAGCGCCTGGGCCCCGTCGCGGGTGGCGACGTTGCCGGCCACCACGTCGATCCTGATGTTGGCCTTGACCTTGGCGACCATGTCGAGGATGCCGCGGCTGTGGCCGTGCGCGCTGTCGATGACCAGGAAGTCGGCACCGGCCTCGACCAGCCGCTGGGCGCGCAGGAAGGACTCGTCGCCGACGCCCACCGCGGCGCCGACCAGCAGCCGGCCCTCGGCGTCCTTGGCGGCGTTGGGGTACTTCTCGGCCTTGACGAAGTCCTTGACCGTGATCAGGCCCTTGAGGCGGCCCTCGTCGTCGACGAGCGGCAGCTTCTCGATCTTGTGCTTGCGCAGCAGGTCCATCGCGTCGACACCGGAGATGCCGACCTTGCCGGTGACCAGCGGCATCGGCGTCATGACCTCGCGGACCTGCCGGGAGCGGTCGCTCTCGAAGGCCATGTCGCGGTTGGTCACGATGCCCAGCAGCTTGCCGGAGGCGTCCGTGACGGGGACGCCGCTGATGCGGAACTTGCCGCACAGGGCGTCGGCCTCGGCGAGGGTGGCGTCGGGGTGGACGGTGATCGGGTCGGTCACCATGCCGGACTCGGACCGCTTCACCAGGTCGACCTGGTTGACCTGGTCCTCGATGGACAGGTTGCGGTGGAGGACGCCCACACCGCCCTGGCGGGCCATCGCGATGGCCATCCGCGCCTCGGTGACCTTGTCCATCGCCGCCGACAGCAGCGGGATGTTCACGCTGACGTTCCGGGAGACCTTCGAGCGGGTGTCGACCTGGTTCGGCACGACGTCCGACGCGCCTGGGAGCAGCAGCACGTCGTCGTAGGTGAGTCCGAGCAACCCGAACTTCTCGGCTACTCCGTCGGCGTTCAACGTCATGACACCTTCCCCATGGTCTTGCCCGGCGAGATGTTCAATGCTAATGGCTCCCGCGGGAAACCTGTTCCGCCCCTGGTGCGGGGGCCGGGACGGCGTGCGTCAGGCGCTCAACCCGGGGGCGCCGGCGGCGGCTTCCTCCGCCAGCGCGCGCAGCCGGGACAGCGCCCGGTGCTGGGCGACCCGGACGGCGCCCGGCGACATGCCGAGCACCTGACCGGTCTCCTCCGCGGTGAGGCCCACGGCGACGCGGAGCAGCACCAGCTCCCGCTGGTGCTCCGGGAGGTTGGCGAGCAGCTTCCTCGCCCACTCCGCGTCGCTGCTGAGCAGCGCCCGCTCCTCGGGCCCGAGCGAGGCGTCCGGCTGCTCCGGCATCTCGTCGGAGGGCACGGCCGTCGAGCCCGGACCGCGCATGGCGGCCCGCTGCAGGTCGGCGACCTTGTGCGCGGCGATGCCGAAGACGAACGCCTCGAAGGGCCGGCCCTGGTCCCGGTAGCGGGGCAGTGCGCACAGCACCGCGAGGCAGACCTCCTGGGCGAGGTCGTCCACGAAGTGGCGCGCGTCGCCCGGCAGCCGCGACAGCCTGGTACGGCAGTAGCGCACGGCGAGCGGGTGCACGTGGGCGAGCAGATCGTGCGTCGCCTGCTCGTCGCCGTCCACGGCCCGACGTACGAGTGCCCCTATGGCTGTCTCATTGCCGGTGGCCTCGTCGCGCATCCGTCCATAGTGCATCGCCGAGGGCCGCTCCGTGGGCTCGGACCCGTGGTTGTGCTCCGAAGCGTTATGCGGCGCGCCGTGCGGGGCGCTTCGAGGGACCGCACCGGCCGTAGTCATGTCGTGCACCCGCCGCCCCGCCCGACCGTGTCCCCGAGAGTCCATACCTCAAGCATGCGCCCTCGGCGCGGAAACCGGTACGAGCGGGGCAGCCGCACAGCCGCCCCACAGCTCATCGGCCCCTCCAGCCCTTGAAGCCGCTGCCTCAGCGCACCAGGCCCCAGCGGAAGCCGAGCGCCACCGCGTGGGCCCGGTCCGAGGCGCCGAGCTTCTTGAAGAGGCGTCGCGCGTGCGTCTTGACGGTGTCCTCGGAGAGGAAGAGCTCGCGGCCGATCTCGGCGTTGGAGCGGCCGTGGCTCATGCCCTCCAGCACCTGGATCTCGCGGGCGGTCAGGGTCGGGGCGGCGCCCATCTCGGCCGAGCGCAGCCGGCGCGGGGCGAGCCGCCAGGTCGGGTCGGCCAGCGCCTGGGTGACCGTGGCCCGCAACTCGGCGCGCGAGGCGTCCTTGTGCAGGTATCCACGGGCACCGGCGGCGACCGCGAGGGCCACCCCGTCCAGGTCCTCGGCGACCGTGAGCATGATGATGCGGGCGCCGGGGTCGGCGGACAGCAGCCGCCGTACGGTCTCGACGCCGCCGAGGCCGGGCATCCGGACGTCCATGAGGATGAGGTCCGAGCGGTCGGCGCCCCAGCGGCGGAGGACTTCCTCGCCGTTGGCCGCGGTCGTCACGCGCTCCACGCCGGGCACGGTCGCGACCGCGCGGCGCAGGGCCTCTCGGGCAAGCGGGGAGTCGTCGCAGACGAGAACGGAAGTCATGACCGTCCTCCGCAGCTGATCCGCGTCACGTTGAGCCTCCAGGCTGTACGAATCGTTCACCGGTGGGGATGACGGCCTCGGGCGCCTGCCCGATTAGTTCGACCGCCAACCACTTCCGCACCTTCAACGACCCTCACTCGAAAGAGTTACGGAGTTTGGCGGGCGACTCCCGCACTCTCCGTGCGCGGACCGACACGGATCAGCAACATCCCAGGTCGCGGCCGTTCGCCGGGCCTCAAAAAGCGGCACGACGGGCGCCCGCTTGCAGCACACATCAGCCGCCGACCGGGGGGCAATGTCAGATTTTGCCTGTTTGGAGGCTTTTTACCCGCATGGCGGGAGTTCGTTGGCGATTTTGTGATGAATCATATTTACATCTACTTCGACAGTAGATGTAACGTCGACAGCACCCTCCCAGAGCTTCGCGCCTGGACGGTGTCCCTGCAGCCCACCTCTCGAGGAGATGAGCAATGGCAGACTTCTCCCGCCTCCCGGGCCCCAACGCCGACCTCTGGGACTGGCAGCTTGTCGCCGCCTGCCGCGGCGTCGACAGCTCCCTGTTCTTCCACCCCGAGGGAGAGCGCGGTGCCGCCCGGAGCGCGCGTGAGGCGGCGGCGAAGGAGGTGTGCATGCGCTGCCCCGTACGCGCCGAGTGCGCGACGCACGCTCTGACGGTCCGCGAGCCCTACGGGGTCTGGGGCGGACTCACCGAGGACGAGCGCGAGGAGATGATGGGCCGGTCCCGCAACCGGGTCATGAGCTCGCACGCCACCGGCAGTCACTGACCCACCGGACGTCAGCCGACGAGGAAACGTTTCATCACAAGCGACGGCGCGCCCGCGGTGCCGCGGGCTCAGGCCGTCGCGGGGTCGCGCAGGGCCGCGAGCCGCAGCCGCCCCAGCATCATGTCGACGGCCGGCACCTGGGCCAGGTCGGGCAGCGTCAGCGCCGCCACGTCCCGGCGTACCGCCGGCCGCAGCTCGCGCACGGCCACTCCGCGCAGCCGGACGGCCTCCAGCGCCAGACCGGGCTGCGCCGAGACGCCCATGCCCGACGCCACCAGGCCGACCGCCGCCGGGTAGTCGTCGGTCGCGAAGTCGATGCGGGGCTCGAAGCCCTCCCGCCCGCACAGCTCGACCAGGTGCCGGCGGCAGTAGGGGCAGCCCGCGATCCACGGCTCGTCCGCGAGGTCGGACAGCCGCACCGGGCCCCCGCCGCCGGCCAGCGCGTGCCCGGCCGGCAGCACCGCGAAGAGCCGGTCGGTCAGCAACCGGCGCACCAGCAGCCCCTCCCAGGCGGCCGCGTCCTCGGCACCCCGGTCGTCCTCGTAGCGGTAGACCAGTGCCAGTTCGCACTCCCCGGCGCGCAGCATCTCCACCGCGCGCGGCGGCTGCGCCTCGGCCAGCGTGATCCGTACGTCCGGGTGCGCGGCGCGCATGGCGGCCAGCGCGGTCGGCACCAGGGACGGGCCGGCGCTCGGGAACGACACCAGCCGCACCCGGCCGGCGCGCAGCCCCCCGATGGCCGCGACCTCCTCCTCCGCGGCGGCGAGCCCCGCGAGGATGCCGCTCGCGTGCCGGGCCAGCGCCTCGCCCGCGTCGGTCAGCCGGGTCGTCCGCCCGCCGCGGACCAGCAGCGGGGTGCCCGCGGCGAGTTCCAGCGCCTTCATCTGCTGGCTGACCGCCGGCTGCGTGCAGCCCAGTTCGCGCGCGGCGCCCGACAGCGAGCCGGTACGGGCCACGGCGCGCAGCACACGGAGGTGACGGGCCTCGAACACGCTCCGAGCATAAGCGTTCCTTGGGGGTCGCGTTCGGTGATCGATGATGGACTTTGGGCAGTTCGGGGGGCAGGCTGAGGAACCATGGACATCGCCGGGGAATTCGCGCTGGACGCCGGTACCACCTACCTCAACACCGCCTCGTCGGGCGTCGGCCCGCTCCGCTCCGCCGAGGCGCTGCGCACCGCCGTGGGCACCTGGTCCGACGGCACCGACGACTGGGTACGCCACGAGCGCGCCCTGTCGGCCGCCCGTGCCGCCTACGCCCGCCTCACCGGGGTCGGCGCCGACCGCGTCGCCGTCGGCTCCTCCGTCACCACGCACGTCGGCATGATCGCCGCGGCGCTCCCCGCCGGGGCCGAAGTCGTGCTGGCCGACGGCGACTTCAGCTCGCTGGTCAACCCCTTCGCCTCCCGCGCCGACGTCACGGTGCGCACCGTGCCCCTGGAGGGCGTCGCCGACGCGGTACGCCCCGGCACCGGCCTCGTCGCCGTCAGCGCGGTGCAGTCCGCGGACGGCCGGGTCGCCGACCTGGCGGCGGTCCGCGAGGCCGCGTCCCGGCACGGGGCGCGCGTGCTCGTCGACGCCACCCAGGCGGTCGGCTGGCTGCCGCTGCGCGCGGACGGCCTCGACTACGTGGTGTGCGGGGGCTACAAGTGGCTGCTCGCCCCGCGCGGGGTGTCCTTCCTGACCGTGCGGGAGGGGGCCGAGGACGGGCTGTCGGCGCAGTTCGCCGGCTGGTACGCGGCCGAGGACCCCTGGGGCGACTGCTACGGGCCGGTCGCGCACCTCGCGCGTTCCGCCCGGCGCTTCGACGTGCTGCCGCCGCTGCTGCCGTACGTGGCGGCGGCGGCCTCCCTGGGACTGATCGAGGAACTGGGCGTCGAGGCCGTCGGCGCGCACGACGTCGCGCTGGCCGAGCGCTTCCGGGCGGGACTGCTGCGGCTGGGCCACAAGGCGGTGCCGTCCGGCGCAGGCGCCTCGGCGATCGTGGCCGTGCCCGGTCTGGGCGACGCGGCGGAGCGGCTGGCCGCGGCCGGCATCCGGGTCTCGGCCCGGGCCGGGAACCTGCGGGCGGCGTTCCACCTGTACAACACCGAGGCCGACGTGGACCGGCTGCTGCGGGTCCTCGCGGGCTGAGCACCCGCCCGGCCGCCGGAGAACAGCCGCCGGAAAACACCTCGCCGGGTACCGGCCGGCGCCGTACGGTCGCGGGATGAAGCTGCTCTCGGTGAACGTGGGCCGGCCCCGACCGAACCCGTGGAAGACGACCGGGACGACCGGCATCGACAAGCACCCGGTCCCGGGCCCGGTGGCGGTGACCGCACCGGGCCCCAAGGGCACCGGCGCGGTCGGCCTCGCCGGCGACCGGGCCCACGACGTGGCGCACCACGGCGGCGCCGACCAGGCGGTCTACGCCTACGCCCGCGAGGACCTGGACACCTGGGAGCGCCGGCTCGACCTGCCGCTGCGCAACGGCATGTTCGGGGAGAACCTGACGACCTCGGGCCTGGACGTCAACGAGGCGCTGATCGGCGAGCGCTGGCGGATCGGCGGGCCGGACGGCGCCGTGCTGGAGGTGTCCTGCCCCCGGATCCCCTGCGCCACCTTCCAGGGCTGGCTGGAACAGGGCGGCTGGATCAAGACGTTCACGCGGGCCGCGCTGCCCGGCGCCTACCTGCGGGTCGCCGAGGCCGGTGAGGTCCGCCCCGGCGACCCGGTCGAGGTCGTCCACCGCCCGGACCACGGCGTCACCGTCGCGCTGACCTTCCGCGCGGTCACCCTGGAGCCCGCGCTGCTCCCCCGGCTGCTGGCGGCGGACGCGCTCCCGGCGGACGTGCGCGCCGCGGCCCGCCGGCGGACGGGGGCTCACTAGCCTGCGGGGCATGACGACTTCACTGATCACGGGAGCCACCGCGGGAATCGGCGCGGCCTTCGCACGCCGGCTGGCGAAGGACGGTCACGCCCTGGTCCTGGTCGCCCGCGACGGGCAGCGGCTGGAGGAGAACGCCGGGGAACTGCGGCGCACGTACGGCGTCGCCGTGGAGGTGCTGCCCGCCGACCTGTCGCAGGACAGCG
Source organism: Streptomyces sp. NPDC005722 (assembly GCF_040630935.1). NCBI lineage: Bacteria > Bacillati > Actinomycetota > Actinomycetes > Kitasatosporales > Streptomycetaceae > Streptomyces > Streptomyces sp. NPDC005722. The sequence continues at coordinate 15,277 of NZ_JBEXYN010000067.1, read as the reverse complement.
GCATCGAGGCGGTCGAGGCACGGCTGCGGGACCGCGAACGGCCGGTCGACGTGCTGGTCAACAACGCCGGCTTCGGCAACCGGGGCCGCTTCGGCGACGTGCCGGTGGCCGAGGAGCTGACCATGCTCAAGGTGCACTGCGAGGCGGTCCTGCGGCTGACCGGCGCCGCGGCCGGAGCCATGGGCGAGCGTGGGCGCGGCTTCGTGGTCAACGTGGCCTCGGTGGCGGCCTTCGCGCCGCGCGGCACGTACGGGGCGAGCAAGGCGTGGGTCGTCAGCTTCACCCAGGGCGTGGCCCGGGAGCTCGCGGGCACCGGGGTGCGGCTGATGGCGCTGTGCCCGGGCTTCGTCCGCACCGAGTTCCACGAGCGGGCCGGGATCGACACCGGCGGCATCCCGTCCTGGGCCTGGCTGGACGCCGACAAGGTGGTCGCCGCCGGCCTGCGGGACCTGGCCCGCGGCCGGTCCGTCAGCGTGCCCGACGCCCGCTACAAGGTCGCGGTGGCCGCGGCCAGGGTGGCGCCGTACGGGACGCTGGGCCGCCTCTCGTCGAAGGCGGGGCGGAGCTTCGGGCCGGCCTCCCCCCGCGACTGAGGCCCGCCCTCAGGCAGCCCGAAGGCCCCCGTTCCCGGGTGGGAACGGGGGCCTTCGCGGTCCAGCTCAGTGGGAGTGGCCGTGACCGTGACCGTGACCGGCCTCGGCGGGCTCCTCCTCCTTCTTCTCCACCACGAGGGTCTCGGTGGTGAGGAGCAGGGAGGCGATGGAGGCGGCGTTCTCCAGGGCGGAGCGGGTGACCTTGACCGGGTCGATGACGCCGGACTTCACCAGGTCGCCGTACTCGCCGGTCGCGGCGTTGAAGCCGTGGCCCTTCTCCAGCTCGGCGACCTTGGAGGTGATGACGTAGCCCTCCAGGCCGGCGTTCTCGGCGATCCAGCGCAGCGGCTCGACCGCGGCGCGGCGGACGACCGCGACACCGGTGGCCTCGTCGCCGGTCTTGCCGAGGCCGTCCTCGAGCACCTTGACCGCGTGGACGAGCGCGGAGCCACCACCGGAGACGATGCCCTCCTCGACCGCGGCGCGGGTCGCGGAGATGGCGTCCTCCAGACGGTGCTTCTTCTCCTTGAGCTCGACCTCGGTGGCCGCGCCGACACGGATGACGCACACGCCGCCGGCCAGCTTGGCGAGGCGCTCCTGGAGCTTCTCGCGGTCCCAGTCGGAGTCGGTGGAGGCGATCTCGGCCTTGATCTGGTTGACCCGGCCGCTGATCTCCGCGGACTCGCCGCCACCGTCGACGATGGTGGTGTCGTCCTTGGTGACGGTCACGCGGCGGGCGCTGCCGAGCACGTCCAGGCCGACCTGGTCGAGCTTGAGGCCGACCTCCTCGGCGACGACGGTGCCACCGGTGAGGGTGGCGATGTCGCCGAGCATGGCCTTGCGGCGGTCGCCGAAGCCGGGGGCCTTCACCGCGACGGCGTTGAAGGTGCCGCGGATCTTGTTGACCACCAGGGTGGACAGGGCCTCGCCCTCGACGTCCTCGGCGATGATCAGCAGCGGCTTGGAGGCGCCGGCCTGCAGGATCTTCTCCAGCAGCGGGAGCAGGTCCTGGATGGAGGCGATCTTGCCCTGGGTGATGAGGATGTACGGGTCCTCCAGGACGGCCTCCTGGCGCTCCTGGTCCGTCACGAAGTACGGCGACAGGTAGCCCTTGTCGAAGGCCATGCCCTCGGTGAAGTCCAGCTCCAGGCCGAAGGTGTTGGACTCCTCGACGGTGATGACACCGTCCTTGCCGACCTTGTCGATCGCCTCGGCGATCAGCTCGCCGACCTGCTTGTCCTGGGCGGACAGCGCGGCGACGGCGGCGATGTCGTCCTTGCCCTCGATCGGGCGGGCGGTGGCGAGCAGCTCGTCCGAGACGGCCTTGACGGCCGCGTCGATGCCCTTCTTCAGGGCGGCGGGGGAGGCGCCGGCGGCCACGTTGCGCAGACCCTCGCGGACCAGCGCCTGGGCGAGCACCGTGGCGGTGGTGGTGCCGTCACCCGCGATGTCGTTGGTCTTGGTCGCCACCTCCTTCACGAGCTGCGCGCCGAGGTTCTCGTACGCGTCCTCGATCTCGACCTCACGCGCGATGGTGACACCGTCGTTGGTGATGGTCGGGGCGCCGAACTTCTTGTCGATGACGACGTTGCGGCCCTTGGGGCCGATCGTCACCTTCACGGTGTCGGCGAGCTTGTTCACGCCGCGCTCAAGGGCGCGACGCGCGTCCTCGTCGAACTTCAGGATCTTGGCCATACCGGCGGAATTCCTCGTCTTTGGGTTCTCGTCGAAGACCGCGCCCCGGGTCCCCGGTCCGTGAGGACTCGGTGTGCCCGGGGCGTGGTCACGGCATTACTCGCTTGCGCGCGGCGCCGGTCCTACTTCTCGACGATCGCGAGGACGTCGCGAGCCGAGAGGACGAGGTACTCCTCGCCGCTGTACTTGACCTCGGTGCCGCCGTACTTGCTGTACAGCACGATGTCGCCGACCTTGACGTCGAGCGGGATGCGGTTGCCGTCCTCGAAGCGACCCGGGCCCACGGCCAGGACGACGCCCTCCTGGGGCTTCTCCTTGGCGGTGTCCGGGATGACCAGGCCGGAGGCGGTGGTCTGCTCGGCATCCAGCGGCTGGACCACGATGCGGTCCTCGAGCGGCTTGATGGCAACCTTGGTGCTGGCGGTCGTCACGATCCGACCTCCCCCTTCAAAGGGCTCACGGGAGTGTCTGTCTGGGGTGGCGACCTGGTAGGCCCGTCGTCGCGGGTGCCGGACCTGCCTGTCGCGTTTGTGCTGGCACTCGGCAAGGCTGAGTGCCAGGTCCGAGATTATGACGCGCTTAGCACTCGGTCAAGCGGAGTGCCAACGCCGCGCCGTACGAGCCGCCCTCCCCCTGGTGGAACGGCGTGCCCGGCCCCACGATTCCGGCCCGCGGTTCCGGGCCCGGCGCGCCTCCGAGCGGCGGACGGCGCCCGGGGGTACGGCCGGCCGTACGCAACGGCCGCGGAACCGGTCACGGGCGCCGCGACAGCGGGAGCCGGAACCCGCTTCCGCCGATTGCCCAGGGGCGTCCGGCGCGTGCTCACCCCGCCGGCGCCGCGGGACAATGGACGGCGTGGATCTTGACGCGTTCTCGGCCCTCCTGACCGACGAGGGCCAGTTGCTGCTGGCCTCCCTGCGGGACTACGACCCCGCCGCCGAACTGGCGACCGCGACACGGCTGCGGCGGGAGCACGACGCCGTTCTGGTGGCGGCCGCGCTGACGCAGGCACGGCTGCGGCAGCGGGCGGCGGCGAAGTTCGGCGAGGACGCGTACCGGATGTACTTCACACCCGAGGGGGTCGAGCAGTCGACGCGGGCATCCGTCGCCCGGCACCGGGCCGAGCGGTTCGCCGCGCTCGGGGTGCGGCGGCTGGCCGACCTGTGCTGCGGCATCGGCGGCGACGCCGTCCCGCTGGCCCGCGCCGGTGTGGAGGTGCTGGCGGTCGACCGCTCCCCGCTGACCTGCGCGGTGGCACGGGCGAACGCGGAGGCGCTGGGGCTGTCCGACCTGATCGAGGTGCGCTGCGCCGACGTGACGGAGACCGCCGTGGACGGCTGTGACGCGGTCTTCGCCGACCCGGCCCGGCGCGGCGGGCGGGGCAGGATCTTCGACCCCGAGGCGTACTCCCCGCCGCTGTCGTGGGCGGTCGCGGCGGCCCGGAAGGCCCCGCTGGCCGCCCTGAAGGTGGCACCCGGCATCCCGCACGAGGCCGTGCCGGAGGACGCCGAGGCGGAGTGGGTCTCCGACCACGGCGACGTGAAGGAGGCGGTGCTGTGGTTCGGCACGGCCCCGGGGGCCCGCCGGGCGACCCTCCTGCCGTCGGGCGCCTCGCTGCCCGCCGCCGGCCTGCCCGACCCGCGGGTGCGCCCCGTGGGGCGCTGGCTGTACGAGCCGGACGGCGCGGTCATCCGGGCCCACATGGTGGCTGACGTGGCGGCGCGGGTCGGCGGCGGTCTTATCGACGCGACCATCGCGTACGTCACCTCGGACGAGCCGCACACCACGCCCTGGGCGACCGCCTACGAGATCACCGACGTGCTGCCCTTCAACCTCAAACGACTCAAGGCGCTGCTGCGCGAGCGCGAGGTGGGCGTGCTGACCGTCAAGAAGCGCGGCTCGGCCGTCGAACCGGAGGAGGTGCGCCGCCGGGTCAAGCCCCAGGGCCCGAACGCGGCGACGGTCTTCCTGACCCGTGTCGCGGGCGCCCCGAGCATGCTGCTGGGCGCCCCGGCCCGGACCGGCGGCTGACGCCGGTCACGGCCGCCCGAGGAGGCTCCTCGCGACGCCCGGCACCTCGGTGAGGGCCCCGGCGAGGGCGGTGGGCCCCGCGTCGCCCAGGGCGGGCCCGGTGTACCCCCACAGCGCGCCGATCGAGGGGACCCCCGCGGCCGCCGCGGCGGCCATGTCGGAGGGGCTGTCGCCCACGAAGCAGGCGCGCTCCGGCGGCACCCCGAGGCGGTCCAGCGCGAGCAGGATGCCCTCCCCCGAGGGCTTGGGCGCCGCGTCGCCCCACCCGACCACCACACCGAAGTGCGCGGACAACTCCGCGGGGACGAGGCGTGCCACCCGGCTCGCCGGCTGCATGGTCACCACCCCCGTCGCCGCGCCGGAGGCCGCGAGGTCGCGCAGCACGCCGGCGGCGCCGGGGAACGGGGACGCACCCCATGTGGCGAGGGTGAGCGCGTCCTCCCAGGCCGCCCCGAACACGGTCTCGTCGTCGGTCACGCCGAGCCGCGCCAGCAGTTCGTGGTGGGGAAGGTGGTCGAGCCCGGCCGGCAGGCGGCTGTCGTCGACGGGCTCGCCGAGGGCCGCGCGGGCGACATCGAGGATCGCCCTGCGCATCGCCCGCCGGCTGTCGAGGAGGACGCCGTCGAGGTCGAAGAGGACGGCACAGCCGGGGTCGGTCATCGGGTCTTCTCGCCACCTGGGGGAACGCCTCCCGGACACCGGTCGTCCGGCAGGACGCCTGCTCGGGGGCGCCACGGCACAAGCCCGGTCGCGTTCGGCGCCGCAGACATCCTACGACCGGCGTCCCGCGGCCAGGACCTACGCCCCCTCCCCCACCGACTCGAAGCGCCACCGGTGGACGGCCCGCCGGGCCAGCCCCCCGTCCGGCTCGGGCAGTTCGGGCAGCTCCGCGTCGTACGGGGCGTCCCACCAGGTGATGACCAGCACCCGGTCCTGGGGGGCGGAGAAGGTCTCCCGCCGCAGCGGGGCCGGCGACAGCGGGCGGGCACGGGCCCACGCCAGCAGCTCCGGCCCGCGCCCCTCGACGGCACGGGCCTCCCACATCAGGGCGACGGTCACGAGTAGAGGTTGTCCTTCGCGAGCTCGTGGACGTGGTCGTGGGCGTGCTCGTGCGTGTGGCCGGGCACGGACACGTCCGTGACCTGCAGCGAGGAGTCCGCCGGCAGGTCCCAGGTGGACGAGGGCCTGCCGCGGGCCACCATCTCCGCGCCGAGGGCCGCGACCATGGCCCCGTTGTCGGTGCACAGCTTGGGCCGCGGCACTCGCAGGACGATCCCCGCGTCCTCGCAGCGCTCCTGCGCCAGGGAGCGCAGCCGGCTGTTGGCGGCGACGCCGCCGCCGATCATCAGGTGGTCGACGCCGTTGTCCTTGCAGGCCCGGATCGCCTTGCGGGTGAGGACGTCGACGACGGCCTCCTGGAAGGACGCGGAGACGTCCGCGACCGGCACGTCCACGCCCTCCCGGCGCTTGGACTCGATCCAGCGCGCCACGGCCGTCTTCAGGCCGGAGAAGGAGAAGTCGTAGAGCGGGTCGCGGGAGCCGGTCAGGCCGCGGGGGAAGCGGATCGCGTCCCGGTCGCCCTCACGGGCCACGCGGTCGATGGCGGGGCCGCCGGGGAAGCCGAGGCCCAGCACGCGGGCGACCTTGTCGAAGGCCTCGCCCGCCGCGTCGTCGATGGTGGAGCCCAGCGGGCGGACGTCACCGGTGATGTCGGGGGCCAGCAGCAGCGAGGAGTGGCCGCCGGACACCAGCAGTGCCATCGTCGGCTCGGGCAGCGGCCCGTGCTCCAGCTGGTCCACGCAGATGTGCGAGGCGAGGTGGTTGACCCCGTACAGCGGCTTGCCGAGCGCGTAGGCGTACGCCTTGGCCGCGGACACGCCGACCAGCAGGGCGCCGGCGAGCCCGGGGCCCGCGGTGACGGCGATCCCGTCGAGGTCGGAGGCGGCGACGCCGGCCTCCTTCAGGGCGCGCTGGATCGTGGGGACCATCGCCTCCAGGTGCGCGCGGCTGGCGACCTCGGGGACGACGCCGCCGAAGCGGGCGTGCTCGTCGACGCTGGACGCGATCGCGTCGGCGAGCAGGGTGTGCCCGCGCACGATGCCGACACCGGTCTCGTCGCAGGACGTCTCGATGCCGAGGACAAGGGGTTCGTCAGCCATGGGTGGTCTCTGTTCCTTGTAGTCCCGGTACGTCAGGGGAGGCCGGCAGCTCGCCGAGCCGCATCACGAGGGCGTCGACGTTGCCCGGCTGGTAGTAGCCGCGCCGGAACCCGATCGGCTCGAAGCCGAAGCGCGCGTAGAGCCGCTGGGCGCGGTCGTTGTCGACGCGTACCTCCAGCAGCACCTCGTGGCACTCGAAGGCGGTGGCCTGCCGCAGCAGTTCGCCGAGCAGCCGTGCGCCGAGGCCGGTGCCCCAGTGGTCGGCGGCGACGGCGATGGTCTGCACGTCCCCGGTGCCGGCGACGGCGGCCAGGCCCGCGTAGCCGGCGATCCGTCCGGCCCCGTCCTCGGCCACGACGTAGTGCCGGGTCGCCGAGGGGTGCCGCGCGTCGGCCAGTTCGGACCAGAACATGCCGCGCGACCACGCGTCGTCCGGGAAGAGCCGGCGTTCGAGCTCCATCACCGGGTCCAGGTCCCACCAGCGCATCTCGCGCATCACGGCGGTCACTTCGGCAGGACCGCCTTGTAGCCGGCCGGCACCTGGGCGTCCGGGCGGCGCAGGTAGAGCGGCAGCGCGGGGAGGAAGTCCTCGCCGTCCGCCAGCTTCACGGCGGCGAGCGCGGCCAGCGCGGCGGCGGACTGGTCGGCGGGCGGACGGACGTCGGTGAAGACCCCGGGGTAGAGGGCGGCGCCCGCGCCGACCGCGGGCACCCCGGCGACCTCGGCCGCGATGTCCCCGGGACGGTCCACGGCCGGGTCGGTCACCCGGGCCCGCGGGCCCTCGTACCGGGCCCAGTAGACCTCCTTGCGGCGGGCGTCCGTCGCCACGAGGAACGGGCCCTCGATCCCGGCGGCGTACGCCAGCCCGTCGAGGGTGCAGATCCCGTGCACGGGGACGCCGAGGACGTCGGCGAAGGAGACCGCGGTCACGAGTCCGACGCGCAGCCCCGTGTAGGGGCCGGGGCCGACCCCGACCACGATCCCGGTCACGTCGCCGAGGCCGGTCCCGGCCTCCCGCAGCACACGGTCCACGGCGGGCATCAGGAGTTCCCCGTGCCGTCGCGCGTCGATCTCCGTCGACTCTGCGAGCACGCGCCGGCCGTCGTGCAGGGCGACCGTCACGGCGGGGGTTGCGGTATCGAAGGCAAGCAGCAGCACGCGTTCAGCCTACGGCGTTCACCGGGGTGGCCCTGCCAGGACGGGGGCTCCGCGGGCCCCCGGGACGGCGCTCCCTTCGCCGTGCGGCACGGCTGCTAACGTCAACCCAGCGTGACGCCCACCTCCGGAGGAAAGCCGTGGCAAGGATCGGTTCAGGGACGATCGTGACCGGACTGACCGCAGCCGCCCTGGCCGCCGTCGGCGTGCTCGCCGTCCAGGCCTCCAGCTCCGCCGACGAGATGCCCAAGGGCGTCCGTCCCGTGGACGCCGCGGAACCCGGCACCACCGCCGTGGCCTCCGCCTCGCCCTCACCGGAGCGGCGGGACGAGCTCCCCGCCGGCTCCGGCAGCGGCACCCGCGTCGTCTACTCGCTCCGCTCGGACCGCGTGTGGCTGGTCGGCGAGGACGGGAAGGCGCGCACCACCTACACGGTCGTCCCCGGCACGGTCGACCCCGCCCCCGGCACCTACGCCGTGGCCTCCCGCAGCGCCACGGGCGTGGGCGGCGACGGGGTGGCCGTGGAGAACGTGGTGCGGTTCACGACCGTGGACAGCGTGGTGATCGGCTTCAGCGCGGCGAAGGACGGCTCCCTGCCGGACGCCCCGCCCCCGGGCCAGCACACGGGCGGCATCCGCGAGAAGCGGAAGGACGGGGCCGCGCTGTGGAAGTTCGCAACCATCGGCAGCAAGATCGTCGTCGTCCGCTGATTTCCCCCGGACGAGTGAACGCCCCCGGTGCCCTCACGGCGCACCCGCCACACGGCACCGGCGCCCTCCGCGCGAGGCGCGGCGGTCCGGTCCCGGGGCGCCCCGGCGGCGGCTGACGGGGACTACGCCGCGTCCGCCTCGGGCCGCGTCGTGGGCTCGTCCTGCGCCGCGTCCGGTTCCGGCTCCTCGTGCTCCCCCGGCGGGGTGCACACCGCGTTCGCCGCCGCGGAGGCCGCGAGCAGCGCCTGCATCGAGTAACCCTGCTCCGGCTCCGGGGCCGTGTGGGCCGACATGGATGCCTCCTGGGTCCGACGGGGTCGGGTTAGGCAGCCCTAACCAGCTCCTGGACTCCAGCAGAACACGGAGGACGTGCCGTACGCAACATCTTCCCGACACCTTGTCGGAACGGTTACGCGCTCAGACGCCGAGCCCCGCCAGGTCCTCGCCGGCCCAGCGCGCGCCGACCCCGGTGACGACGACCTCGCGCACGTCGTGGTCCTCCTGCCCGTCCGCGGCGACCTCGCCCACCGCGCGGTGGATCACCAGCTGCAGCCGGTCGTCCGAGAGCTCCTCGACCCTGCCCTCGCCCCACTCGACCACGACCACCGACTCCGGCAGCGAGACGTCGAGGTCCAGGTCCTCCATCTCGTCGAGACCGCCGGTCAGCCGGTACGCGTCCACGTGCACCAGGGCCGGGCCGCCGCCCAGCGAGGGGTGCACCCGCGCGATCACGAAGGTCGGCGACGTCACCGCGCCCCGGACGCCCAGACCCTCGCCGAGGCCGCGGGTCAGCGTGGTCTTGCCGGCGCCCAGGTCACCGCTGAGGACGACGAGGTCGCCGGCGCGCAGCAGCGGCGCGAGACGGCGCCCCAGCTCGCGCATCTGGTCGGGGGTCTTGACCGTGACCCGGATCGCTTCCATGCCGATGGCTTCCATGCCCATGTGCCCGAATGCTACGCGCCGCCGGAGACCACCCGGTCCGCCCTGTCCGGACCGGCGGGCGCCGGCACGGCCAGTGCGCGCAGCGCCTGCGGGACCGGGGCGCGCGAGGCGTCGGCCGCCTCGGCGAGCAACGCGGCCAGGTGCGTGCTGACCAGCTCGGGGTGCTCCAGCATCACCAGGTGCCCGGCCCCGGGCACCACCACCAGCTCGGTGTCCGGCAGGCGCTCGGCGATGGCCCGGCTGTGCTCACTGGGCGTCAGCAGGTCCTTGTCCCCGGCCAGTACGAGCCCGGGCAGACCGTCCAGCACGTCCAGCGCCTCGCTCTTCTCGTGCTCGGTGAAGGCCGGGTAGAACTCGGCGACGACATCGATCGGGGTCGACTCGATCATCCGCTCGGCGAAGCGCGCGACGCCCGGGTCCACCTCCGAGCCGAAGGAGTAGCGCTTGATGATCCCGGCGAAGAGGTCCGCCGTCGCCCGGCGTCCCCGCTCCACCAGGTCGACCTGGGTGCCCAGCAGCCGCAGGACACCCGGCGCCAGCGCCCGCAGCGCCCGCGCGCCCGCCGCCGGCAGACCGAGCGTCACGCTGGCCAGCTTGCCGGAGGACGTGCCGACGAAGGCGAAGCCGGCCACCCGCTCGGCCACCACCTCGGGGAACTGGTCGGCGAAGGCCATGACCGTCATGCCCCCCATGGAGTGCCCGACGAGGACCAGCGGGCCCTCCGGCGCGGCGGCGTCGACGACCGCCTTCAGGTCGCGGCCGAGCTGGTCGATCGTGGCGGCCCCGCCGGCCGCCTGCTCCTTGCCCCGCCCGGAGCGGCCGTGGCTGCGCTGGTCCCAGTAGACCGCGCGTATCGACCCGCGCAGCGCGGCGCGCTGGAAGTGCCAGGAGTCCTGGTTGAGGCAGTAGCCGTGGCTGAACACCACGGTCAGCGGCGGCGCCTGGCCGGCCCGGCGGAAGAACTGCCGGCGCCGACGCGGTGCGGCCGCGTCGAGCGCCGCCGGGTCCGCCTCCTCGACCTCGTAGTAGAGCTCGGTGCCGTCCTCGGCGACGGCGCGGCCCGGCATCCCGCGCAACGAGCCGTAGGGGCCGGTCAGATCCAGGGCGAGCCTGGCACGCTTGCGCATGCCCCGCCCCACCGTGGCCCGTTCCAGCGCCACGCCCGCGGCGGCGCCCGCCGCCACGACGCCGATGGCCGCGCCGACGATCCCCGCGCGCTGCCAGCGACCGGAAGCGGCGGCCGCTCCGGCCACCGCCTCCATCGCCCCCGTTGCCCTACCGCTCTCGGTCATGGTCGTACCGCTGCTTCCCCTCGGCTACGCGTTTACGTACCCACGTAGACGCGCGGCACCCGGGACCCGATCCGAGTGACGATCTCGTACGCGATGGTGCCCGCCGCCCGCGCCCAGTCCTCGGCGGTCGGCTCACCGCGGTCACCGGGGCCGAACAGTACCGCCTCGTCCCCGGCGTCGGCGCGGTCGCCCCCGAGGTCGACCACGAACTGGTCCATCGCCACCCGCCCGGCGACCGTCCGCCACTTGCCCGCCACCAGCACCGGGCCGGTGCCCGAGGCGTGCCGCGGGACGCCGTCGGCGTACCCGACGGGCACCAGCGCGAGGGTGGTCTCGCCGGGCGTCGTGTAGTGGTGCCCGTACGAGACCCCGTGGCCGCCGGGGACGCGCTTGGCCGAGGCCAGCCGCGCCGACAGCGTCATCACCGGCCGCAGCCCGAAGTCGGCCGGGCCGCCCACCTGCGGGACCGGCGAGATGCCGTACACCGCGACACCGGGCCGGATCAGGTCGAAGTGCGCCTCGGGCAGGGTCAGGGTGGCCGGGGAGTTCGCCATGTGCCGGACCTCCGGGCGCAGTCCGGCCCGCTCGGCGGTCTCCAGGGCGGTGCGGAAGACGGCGAGCTGCGCCGCGATGGAGGGGTGACCGGGCTCGTCCGCGCAGGCGAAGTGCGACCACAGCCCGGTGACCTTGACCAGTCCTTCGGCCTCGGCGGCCCGGGCGGCGGCGACCAGGTCGGGCCACTCCGAGGGCTGGGCGCCGTTGCGGCCCAGGCCCGTGTCCGCCTTCAGCTGGACGCGCGCGGTGCGGCCCGCGGCCGCGGCGGCCTCCGAGACCTCGCGCAGCGCCCACAGCGCGCTGACCGTCACATCGACGTCCGCCTCGACGGCCGCCCGCCAGGGGCCGCCCGGCGTCCACAGCCAGCACAGCACCGGGGCCGTGATCCCGGCCGCGCGCAGCGCCAGCGCCTCCTCGGGCGTGGCCGTACCGAGCCAGCCGGCACCCGCCTCGAGGGCGGCCCGGGCGCACGGCACCAACCCGTGGCCGTAGGCGTCCGCCTTGACCACGGCCATCAGCCCGGAGCGGGGCGCGCGGGCGCGCAGCGCCGCGACGTTGGACCGCAGGGCGGCGAGGTCGATCGTGACCTGGGCGCGCAAATTCGTCTCTTCCATCGCGCCCAGTGTCTCAGGCCGGGCCTGTGCCGCCGTCACACGGCGGGTTTGGCGCCCCACACGTACACCGCCTCCTGGATCTTCACGGCGTCCCACAGCAGGCGCGCGTTGCGGTTGGAGAGGTTGATGCAGCCGTGCGATCCCGGGGCCTTGTAGACGCTCCCGGGAGTGGCGTGCATCGCCTGGCCGCCGCTGAAGAACTGGCTGTACGGCATCGGCGCGTCGTAGATGTCGGAGACGTGGTTCTTGTGGCGCCAGTAGACGGTGAAGCGGCCGGTACGGGTGAGGTAGCCCTTGCGGCCGCTGCGGATGGCTACCGGGCCGAAGACGACCTTGGTGCTGCTGCTCTGCACCCACAGCAGCTGGCGGTTGAGGTCGATGCAGACGATCTTCTTGCCCCGGGCAGGGGCCGGGCACCGGCGGGAGGCGTTCGGGCCCTTCCTGGTGGCCTCGTCGAGACGGAGGTGGCCCCAGGTGGTGGGACCGGCGAAGCCGCTGGCGGGGACGATGCCCTTGGACTTCTGGTAGCGGCGGATCTCCGCGCAGTCGGCTTCGGACTGCTTGCCGTTCACGCGCAGCCGCAGCCGCTTCTCCACCTCGCGCTGGTAGGGCCCGCTGAAGGAGGTGCAGTACTCGTCGCTCTCCGGGGGCTCCTGGTTCTGCGGGTTCTCCGGGTTCTGCGGGTTCTGCGGGTTCTCCGCGGTCTCGGGGTTTTCCGCGCTCCCGCCGTCGTCGCCGGCCTCCTCCCCGTCCCCGGGGTAGCCGCCCTCGTCCACGTCGTCGTACGTCTCCTGGTCCTGCTGCTGATCCTGGTTCTGGTTCTGCTCCCGCTCCTGGTTCTGCTCCCGTTCCCGCTCCCGCGCAGCCCGTTCCTCCTGGAACTTCCGGGCCCGCTCGGTGTCCTCGGCCGGCACGAACTCCACCAGTTGCGGGTCCACCCAGTCGTCGTCCTGGTCCTCCGCGGGCACGGCGCTGCGCACGGGCTCGGTGGGCGACATGCCGATCCGGCGCGGTGGGGCGCCCTGGTCCGGGGTGTCGACCTGCCGGGAGGCCTCGGGGCCGAAGGGGACCCCGGGGACGAGGCGGTCGACCGGCACCGGCCAGTCGTCGTCCGCGGCGGCCGTCGTGTGCGTACCGAGTGCCGCCAGGGCGATCACCGCCGCGACGAGCAGCCGGGCCCTGCTCCTGGCATACATTCCCATGAACACACAAATTGACCTGCGGCCGCCCCGCAGAACGCCGCGTCGGCGGACTCCACCCGTTTCGCCCAGTTGACCGTGGCTCAGGACCTGATGTCGCGCCAGGCGCCGGGAAGGGCGGCCGCCACGTCGTGCGCGGCGATCGGCGCGCCCACCGGGCCCGCGGCGACCCGCGCCGACAGGCCGTGCAGATAGGCGCCGACGGTGGCCGCGTCGCGCGGGGCGAGGCCTGCGGCCAGCAGGGACCCCGTGATCCCCGAGAGCACGTCACCGCTGCCGGCCGTCGCCAGCCAGGACGTCCCCGTGGGGTTGACCCGGACCGGCACCCCCACCTCCGGGGACGCCACGAGCGTCGTGGAGCCCTTCAGCAGCGCCGTCGCGCCGAACGCCTCGGCAAGGCGCCTCACATGGTCCAGCCGCGCCGCCTCCACCTCCTCGCGGGCGACGCCCAGCAGCGCCGCCGCCTCCCCCGCGTGCGGGGTCAGCACGGTGCCCGCGGTGCGGGAGCGCACGACGGCGCGGTCCAGCAGCCGCAGACCGTCCGCGTCGACGAGCACGGGCACGTCCGAGGCGAGTACGTCGTCCACCGAGCGCCGCGCCTCCGGCCCGTCGCCCAGCCCCGGGCCCACCACCCAGGCCTGCACCCGGCCGGCCTTGTGCGGGGGACCCGCCGACACCAGCGTCTCCGGGAAGCGCGCCAGCACGGCCCGCGCCCCCGGGCCCACGTACCGCACCGCCCCCGCGCCCGCGCGCAGCGCCCCCGCCACCGCGAGCACGGCCGCGCCGGGGTAGCGCTCGGAGCCCGCGACGACGCCGACCACCCCGCGCCGGTACTTGTCGCTCTCCGCGTCGGGGGCCGGCAGCAGGGCGGCGACGTCCGCGTGCTGCAGCGCCTCCAGATCGGGCGGGGTGCCGTCCAGGAAGGGGCCGAGGCCGATGTCGACCAGGCGCAGGGCGCCGGCGTGCCCGGCGGCGGGGTCCACGAGCAGGCCCGGCTTGTACGTGCCGAACGTCACCGTCATGTCGGCGTGCACCGCCGCGCCCCGGACCTCACCGGTGTCCGCGTCGACGCCACTGGGCAGGTCCACGGCGACCACGACCGCCCGGGACGCCCGCGCGGCCTCCGCCACCGGCACAGCCTCCGGGCGCAGACCGCCCTTGCCGCCGATGCCCACGATGCCGTCCAGCACGAGGTCGGCCCGGTCGACCAGCGCCACCGCGTCCACGTCGTCCGGGGCGACCGCCCGGCCGCCCGCGGCACGCAGGGCCGCCAGGCCCCCGCGGTGCGCCTTCTGCGGCGCCAGCAGTACGGCGGTCACCGCCGCCCCGCGCCGCGCCAGGCGGGCCCCGGCGTACAGGGCGTCACCGCCGTTGTCCCCGCTCCCGGTCAGCACGACGACGCGGGCCGCGTAGACCCCGCCCCCGGCGCGGAGCGCGTTCACGCACGCCGCCGCGAGTCCGGCTGCCGCCCGTTGCATCAGGGCCCCGTCCGGAACCCGCGCCATGAGCGCCCGTTCCGCCGCCCGTACGGTCTCCACGCTGTACGCCACCCGCATGCGGCCATGTTCCCACCGCGGGGCCGTGGTTGCGCGCCGTCCGGGCGCGCGGGTACGTCGTGGTCGCTGCGGGGGTCGTTCGCCTCCTCGCCCCAGCGGCGGTTCCGGTCGACCCGGGCGGGGACGGGCGGAGGGGGTCGCGCCGGTGGGTGGGTGCGGGTTCGTCTCGCGCCCTGCGGGCGCACAGCGCCGGCTGCGGAGGGGAGGGTGGGGGGCCCGCTTTGTCGGCAGTGTGCGGGTGGGTGGGTGGCCGGGGTTCAGGCGCCGGAGCGGGTCTCCGCTCCGGCGGTGCCGGTCTCGTTGCCGTCCGCGGGTATAGATGGCCGCTTCCACGCCTACTGCCGGTGCTGGGCGCGCCCGCCGTAACCCGCGACTGCGGGTGCTTCGGGGTGCTGCAGGGCGGTCGGCGGGAGATCGGGCCCGCTTTCAGCGTCATAGCCGTCGAAACAGAGCCCGATCTTTGAGCTGGGCGAGATCGGGCCCGCTTTCAGCGGTATATACGTCGGAACAGAGCCCGATGTCGGATCGGGGAAGCACCCGCAGACGCGGGTTACGGCGGGCGCGCCACCCACGGATAGTTGGCGTGGTCACCGGCCATCTGCACCCGCGGACGGCAACGAGACCTCCGCCGAGGGAGAGGCACCCCGCTCCGGCGCCTGAACCCCAGCCGCCCACCCACCCGCAGACTGCCGACCGGCCCCGGACCGCCACCCTCCCACCCGCAGCCCGCCGCTGTGCGCCCGAAGGGCGCGAGACGGCGCGACAGCCGAGCAACC
>NZ_JBEXYN010000066.1:0-36088 GCF_040630935.1 Streptomyces sp. NPDC005722 | reverse complement strand
GTCGGAAACCCCCTCAAACTCTCCGACTCACCCACCACCATCCACCGCTCACCCCTCCTCGGCGAACACAACCACGACATCTACACCGGCGAACTGGGTGTCACGGCCGAGGAGTTGACGGCACTGCGGACGGACGGGGTGATCTGACCGATGGCGGACACCGACGGGCGCGACGACGTACGGTCGCACACCACAGAGCAACCGGCGGCGGTGCTGGGCACCGTCCACCGGTGGGCCGGGGCAGCGGGGCTGCCCTGACCGGAGCACCACCCGTGACGGGGCCGGGCCGCGTGGAACGCGCGGACCGGGCCCGCCGCACAGCACGAAAAGAGCACGGGGGCCGGCACGGGTCGGACTCCACGGAGACCGACCCGTGCCGGCCCCAGGTCCAGGGGGCGCTGGCCAGACTCTTTCGAGGCAGGGGAATCATGACAATGGCGTCAACGACATCGACGTCCCAAACACCCGTCACCTACCGAGAGGTGACCGACCACAACGGCCGGGTGTTCCGCGTCGGCGAGACCGACCTGGACATCATGGGCCGGAAGCGCAAGTGGATGGTCATCCTGCCGTGGGTAGGCATGATGGGCATCAGCTCGGCGGAGTACGCGTTCGCGTCCGCCGAGGACACGCTCCACACCGCGCACTCGTGGAGCAGTCTGCACATCTTCTGGATGCTCGGGGTCTGGGTGTTCTTCCAGGCCGCGGTGGCCTTCCCGGCGGGCAAGCTCCGCGAGTCCGGGAAGCTGCCGGCGCGCTACGCGATGATGTGCGGCGCCCTGGGCACCTTCCTGGGCTACCTGTCGCTGGCGTACGCACCGCACGTCGTCGTGGCGTACATCGGCTTCGGCATGTTCAGCGGCATGGGCGCCGGCATGGTGTACGCGACCTGCGTGAACATGGTCGGCAAGTGGTACCCGGAGCGGAAGGGAGGCAAGACCGGCTTCGTCAACGGCGGTTTCGCCTACGGCTCGGTGCCGTTCGTCTTCCTCTTCACCGGCTACATGAACCTGACCAACTTCCGCTGGGTGCTGGTCTCGGTCGGTGTCTTCCTCGCGCTGACCGTCGCGGTGGCCGGTTACTTCTTCAAGGACCCGCCGAAGAACTGGTGGCCGGCCGACGTCGACCCGCTGAAGGTGCCGGACGACCCGCGGGCCCGGCGCGCCATGGAGAAGAACCCGCCCGCCGTGCGGCAGTACACCCCCGCCGAGGCGTGGCGGACCGGCCGGGTGGCCCTGATGTGGTTCTGCCTGCTGTGCACCTCGGGCGTGAACATCTTCGGCATCGCCTTCCAGGTCGACATCGGTGAGGAGGCGGGCTTCGCCGGCGGGATCGTGGCCACGGCCATGTCCCTGAAGGCGATCGTCAACGGCACGGGCCGCGGCGTCATCGGCTGGCTGTCCGACCGCTACGGGCGCAAGCAGTGCCTGATCTTCGTCTGCCTCGTCCTCGGCCTCGCGCAGTACGGCATCCTGTGGTCGGCGGACATCAAGAACCTGCCGCTGTTCCTGATCTTCTCGTCCATCTCCGGCTTCGGCGGCGGCGCGATCTTCCCGATGTTCGCGGCGATGACGGCCGACTACTTCGGTGAGAACAACAACGCGTCCAACTACGGCCTGGTGTACAGCTCCAAGCTGGTCTCGGGTCTGCTCGGCTCCGGCATGGGCGCCTTCGTGGTCAGCCACTGGGGCCACGGCGGGGCGTTCACCCTCGCGGGTTCGATCTCGCTGTTCGCCGGCTTCGTGGCGCTCTTCCTCACCCCGCCGGGACGCCCCAAGAAGAAGGACATCACGCCCAACCCGCAGCCCACCAGCAGGGAGGCGATCTGACGTGACCACCGGAGAGCACCCGGGGCTCCGGCACCGCACGCCGTGCCCGACGACCGGGTGTTCCTCCCGTCCACCGCGGCGTCCCCGGACCACCCCCGTGTCCTAGGAGGACGGTGCCGGAATGACGTGGGCCCCGGTCGTGGAACGCCACGACCGGGGCCCACGCGGCGTTCAGGCGGAGCGGTCGGCGGCGATCGCCTTGTGGTGGCGGATGACCTCCTCGACGATGAACTTCAGGAACTTCTCCGCGAAGGCCGGGTCGAGGTGGGCGTCCTCGGCCATCCGCCGCAGCCGCTCGATCTGTTCCGCCTCGCGCCCGGGGTCGGCCGGGGGCATGTTGTGCGCCGCCTTCAGCTCGCCCACCTGCTGGGTGGCCTTGAAGCGTTCCGCGAGGAGGTGCACCAGGGCCGCGTCCAGGTTGTCGATGCTGCCGCGCAGGTGGCGCAGCCGCTCCAGGGCGGCCGTGTCGTCCACGTGTCCGTCGTCCATCCGCCCAGCCTAACCAGCGGGAAGGGGGTCAGTCGGCACGTCCCGTCGCGGCGACGGTCACGCCGAGGCCGATCATCGCGAGGCCGCCGGCGCCGCCGACCAGCGAAAGACGGCGCGGGGACCGGGCGAACCACGAACGGGCGCCAGCCGCCACCAGGCCCATGGCGCTGTCCGAGACCAGGGCGATCATGTTGAAGACCAGGCCGAGCAGCAGCATCTGCACGGTGACGTGGCCGGCCGTGCGGTCCACGAACTGCGGCAGCACCGCCGCGTAGAACACCATCGTCTTGGGGTTCGAGACCCCGACCACGAAGCCCTCGCCGAGCGTGCGCAGGGCGCCACGCGCCGCTCCCGCGTTCCCGGACACCATGGTGAGGTCCCTGCGGTGCCGCAGCGCCTTGACGCCCAGGTACACCAGGTAGGCGGCGCCGGCCAGCTTGAGGGCGGCGAACAGCAGCGCCGAGCGCTCCACGACCGGGCCGACGCCGAGGGCGACGGCGACCACCAGGACGTACGAGCCGAGCGTGTTGCCGGCGACGGAGGTCAGCGCGACGCGGCGCCCGTGGGCGAGCGCGCGGCCGATGACGAAGAGGACGCTGGGGCCGGGGATCACCACGAGCACCAGCGATACCAGAGCGAAGGCCACGAGTCGGTCGAAGGACACCATGCCCGGAGGCTAATCGGGTATAACTTCCCGCGCACCGCATTAAGAGCGGGTACGAGGAGGCGGGATCGATCATGGGTGAGCCGCAGGGCGAGCAGCTGGAAGCCGTACGGGCCCGGCGGGAGGAACTGCGCGGGAGGTACCTGCACGAGCCGACGGCGCGACCGGCGACGCGGGCGGCGGGGGTGCACCACGTCGCGTTCATCTGCCGGGACGTCGAGGAGACCATCCGCTTCTACCAGGAGTTCCTGGGGTTCCCGCTGGTGGAGCTGGTGGAGAACCGGGACTACGCGGGCTCCAGCCACTTCTTCTTCGACATCGGCCACGGCAACCTGCTGGGGTTCTTCGACTTCCCCGGCCACGAGCACCCCGAGCAGCACGAGACGATCGGCGGGCTCCAGCACCTGGCGCTGTCGGTGACCGCGGAGCAGTTCACCGAGGCCAAGCGCCGGCTGGACGAGACCGGCACGGAGTACCTCGGGCCGGACCGGGGCGTGGAGGACAGCCTCTACATCCGCGATCCCAACGGGGTCAACGTGGAGCTCTACCGGGAGGACCTCGGCCGGTTCGACGGCAAACCGCTGTTCTGAGGCGACGGGAGCCCGGCGGGGCGGGCCGGCGGCGCGTTCAGTCCTCGTGCGACCGCTGGTGGTACGAGGTCCTGGTGTGCTCGGTGTGCGCGCGCATGACCTGCTGGGCCCGCTCGCCGTCGCGTCCGGCGATGGCCGCGATCAGCTCGCGGTGCTCGACCCAGGACTGCATGCCGCGCTGCCGGGCGACCGGGGTGTAGTACCAGCGCACACGCCGCTCTACCTGCCGGGCGAGTTCGGCGAGCACCGTGTTCCCGGCCAGTTCCATGACGCAGGCGTGGAGGGCGGCGTTGGCCGCGACGACCGCGTCGACGTCGTCGGCGGCGACGGCCGCCTCGCCCGCCTCGCACAGCTCCTCCAGCCGTTCCAGGCCCTTGGAGGTGGCGTTGGCCGCGGCGAGGCGGGCCGCCTCCGTCTCCAGAAGGGCGCGGACGACCAGGAGTTGGTCGGCCTCCTCGTCGGTGGGCTCGTGGACGAAGGCCCCCTGGGCCGGGCGCAGGTCCACCCATCCCTCGGTGTTGAGCCGCTGCAGGGCCTCGCGCACCGGCTGACGGGAGACCCCGAGGTGGCCGGCGAGTTCGGTCTCCACCAGGTGCTGGCCCGGGGTGAGCGAGCGGGTGATGATCAGCTCGAGCAGCGCTTCGTACACCTGCTCGCGCAGGGGGCCCGGACGCTGGAGCTTGGGCACGGATCCCTGCGACAGCCCGCTGGACAGCATCGACGCCCCAACCTTTCCCGGGGATGATTGGCTTTCGTCTACAGTCTACGCGCGCAGCCGCCCGGCACGGACACCACGCCCAAGGGTGACGCTCTTCACACTCCCGGGGCGAGGGGCCCAGGCTATGCGGCGCCGGTGAGCTGGGAGGTCTTCAGGACGGTCAGGGTCACCAGCAACAACAGCATCGCCGTCATCCCGGCCGCCTGCCAGAGGGCGCGGTGCTTCCGCGGCGCGTGGGCCAGGACGAGCCCGACGGCGCCGCCGGCGAGCAGGCCGCCGAGATGGGCCTGCCAGGAGGTGACGGCCGCGGAGACGGCCATCCACACCAGCAGGCCGATCAGGAGCTGCCGCCCGCCGATCGGGTCGTTGCGCAGGCGCTTGCTGAGGACGAAGTAGGCGGCGCCCAGGCCGAAGATCGCGCCGGAGGCGCCGACACCGCCTTCCTGCGGGGCGATCAGGTAGGCCAGCACGGAGCCGCCGAGGGCGGAGAGCAGGTAGAGCGAGACGAAGCGGATCCGCCCCAACTGGGCCTCGACGGCCGGGCCGAGGGTCCACAGCGAGTACATGTTGAACAGGATGTGCAGGATCCCGAAGGTGCCCTGGTCCGGCGGCTGGTGGAGGAAGGCCGAGGTGATGAGGCGGTACCACTCGCCGTGGGCGACGCCGATGGCCTCGTAGCCGGGGTACACCGAGCCGTCGTAGACGTAGGCCAGGCCGTCGGGGCCCAGCAGCCTCTGCCCCACGCCGTCGAAGCGCACGACGAGGTCGGAGCGGACCAGTTCGCCGAGGTAGGCGGCGATGTTGAGGGCGATCAGGACGTACGTCACCACGGGCACACCCGAGGCCGCCACCCGGCCGCCGAAGACCGTGCGCGCCTGGCGGACGCTGCGGCCGCCCTCCTTCACGCACTCCGGGCAGTGGTGGCCGACCGCGGCCTCTCGCATGCAGTCCGGGCATATGGAACGGTCGCAGCGGGTGCAGCGGACGTACGTCTCACGCTTGGGGTGCCGGTAGCAGGTGGTGACCGGCGGCTCGGTGCCCTGGTCGGTGTCCGTGGTGCTCACGAGCGCGAAGCCCCCCATGTGGCGTACGGGACGGTGGAGTCGCACGTTTGTACCCAGCCCGGGCGCAGTGCGTCAAACCCCTCCGGCCTGCGCCTCCCCGCGCGGACCGCAGGCCCGCTCGACGAGGACGACGGTGACCGCGGTCAGGCCGGCTGCGTCCGGGAGTCCGGCGACGAGGCGGAGGACTTCTCCTCCGTCACGCGGACGGTGCCCGGGGGGGGTGAGGCGCACCTTGAGGTCGCCTTCCCCGCCCCGCGCGAACGGCCCGTCCGCAGCCGTCCGTCGTGGGGCGACGCTGGGCGCCGGGGCGGTCGGGCCCGTCGGCTCCGGTCCCCGCCGAACCCCCTCGGAACGCCCCGCGAACTGCGGCCGAACTCCCTTCGGCCGGACGCCGGCCCGGGACCGCTTTTACGACCCCTTGACCCCTAGCAGACGAATACTGTACACAGTATTCGTCCGGGAAACGGAGAGCCCCGGGCCGACGGATTCGTCGAGGTGACCGTGCCGGACCACGGCGCTGCCACCCGTGGCAACCTCTGTAACAAGGGCCGATTCGGCTTCCAGCGCGTACAGAACCGGGACTGATCGACATGGGACGGGTCACCGAACGACGTCGGGTACTGAGGATCAGGGACGGGGCGGTCGACCACCGGGCGGACACCCTCGTCGCCGAGGAACCGCTGGAGATCCGCCTCAACGGCAAACCGCTCGCGATCACGATGCGCACCCCCGGCGACGACTTCGCGCTCGCGGCGGGCTTCCTCGTCAGCGAGGGCGTGCTCGGCGGCGCGCACGAGCTGGCGAACATCGTGTACTGCGCGGGCGCCACCGTCGACGGGTCCAACACCTACAACGTCGTCGACGTCCGCCTCGCCCCCGGGGTCCCGGTCCCCGACATCACGCTGGAGCGCAACGTCTACACGACGTCCTCCTGCGGCCTGTGCGGCAAGGCCAGCCTCGACGCCGTGCGCACCACGGCCCGTTGGCCCATCACCGACCCCGCGCCGCTGCGGCTCGAGCCCGCGCTGCTGTCCGCGCTGCCCGACCGGCTGCGCGCGGCGCAGCGGGTCTTCGACCGGACCGGCGGCCTGCACGCGGCCGCGCTCTTCACGGACGAGGGCGAACTGCTCGACCTCCGCGAGGACGTCGGCCGCCACAACGCCGTGGACAAGATCGTGGGCCGCGCCCTCCAGCAGGACCTGCTGCCGCTCGCCGGGAAGATCCTGATGGTCTCCGGCCGGGCCTCCTTCGAACTCGCCCAGAAGGCCGTGATGGCCGGCATCCCGGTGCTCGCCGCCGTCTCGGCGCCGTCCTCGCTCGCGGTCGACCTCGCCGCCGAGTCGGGACTCACCCTCGTCGGCTTCCTGCGGGGCACCTCCATGAACGTGTACGCGGGCGAAGAACGGATCGCCCTGCCCGCGCCTGCGGCCGGGCGGGTCTGACCCGTCCCGGCCCGCGTACACGCGTGCGGGACCGACCGGCGAGGTGCGCCCCCTGCGCCGGCCGGTCCCGCCGTAGCCGAGGACCCGAGGTAGACACTGTCCACCTCGCGGTGGACACTGTCCACCATGACCACCGCTCCCCGCGCGCGCCTGCTCGACGCCGCCCTCGCCGTCCTGGACGACGAGGGCGTCGAGGGGCTGACCCTGCGGGCCATCGCACGGCGCGCCGACGTCTCGCACGGGGCGCCGCTGAAGCACTTCCCGCACCGGGCGGCGCTGCTGTCCGCCGTGGCCGCCGTGGGCTTCCGGGAACTCAACGCCCGCGCCGGCGCGGCCGTGCGCGCGTGCCCCGAGGGCGCCTCGGCGGCCGCGCGGCTGCGGGCCGGGTCCGGCGGCTACGTGGCGTACGCCCTGGGACGGCCGGCGATGTTCACCCTGATGTTCCGGCACGACCTGCTGGACCCCCGGGACAAGGAGCTCGGCCGGGCCGGGTTGTCGGCCTTCGACGACCACCTCCTCGTCCTCGTGCGCGCCGCGCAGGCGGAGGGCTGGCGGCCCGGTGCGGACACCCGGGCGCTGACCGGCGCCGTGTGGTCCGGCCTGCACGGCGTGGCGCAGCTGTGGCTGTGGGGCTCGCTGGCCCTGGGCACCGGCGCCACGTCCATCGACGAAGCGCTCGACGCGCTCTTCACCTCGTTCGACCTCAAGGAACACTGACGATGCATGAGAAGTACGGATTCGACCGCGAGACGGCCGTCACGGCACGTCCGGGCGAGCCCTCGGTCTACGACGCCGAGCTCCACGAGGGCTGGCGGATCGGCATGGGCGTCAACGGCGGGCTGCTGCTCGCCCTCGCCGGCCGGGCGCTCGCCGAGGAACTGGGCGGCGACGGGCAGGGGCACCGGGATCCGTTCTCGATCAGCGCCTACTACCTGTCGACCTCGCTGCCGGGCCCGGTGACCGCCCGCACGGAGACGCTGCGCCGCGGCCGTACGGTCTCCACCGGCGTGGTATCCCTCGTACAGGACGGCGAGGAGCGGCTGCGGGCGCTCGCGACCTACGGCGACCTCGACGGCCACGACCACGCGGGCGACGTGCGCACCTCCGCCACTCCCCCGCAGATGCCGCCGCCGCAGGACTGCGTCGGCACCGACGCGGCGCCGCCGGAGTTCCTGAAGACCTCCCCGATGCTGGAGCGCATCGAACTGCGCCTGGACCCGGACACCGTCGGCTGGGCGGTCGGCGCCCCCTCGGGCCGCGGCCTGGTCCAGGGCTGGCTGCGCATGCCCGACGGCCGCGAGCCGGACCCGCTGATGCTGCTGCTCGCCGTGGACACCCTGCCGCCGGCCAGCTTCGACCTGGGGATACCCGGGTGGGCGCCGACGCTGGAGCTGACCGCCCACGTCCGGGCCAGGCCGGAGCCCGGGTGGCTGCGGCTCAAGCACTCCACGCGCAACTTCGCGGACGGCTACATGGAGGAGGACGCCGAGGTGTGGGACTCCGCGGGCCGCCTCGTCGCGCAGTCCCGGCAGCTGGCCCGGGTACGGCTGCCGCAGGGCCCCGCGTAGCCGCGACGCCCGCGGGGGCGCGGTGCGTCCTCAGTGCAGCAGGGCCTGCCAGTCCTCGGGGACCTTGCCCGCGGGGCCCGGCGCGGGCTGGGCCTCCGGGTGGGAGTTCGGCGGGGGCAGGACGGGACCGTCGTAGTACTCCTCGGTCTCGACGTTCCAGTACCACTCCTCACCGGGCTCGTAGCTGGTGATGAACGGGTGGCCCTCCTCCTTCGCGTGCCGCGTGGCGTGCTGGGAGGGCGAGGAGTCGCAGCAGCCGATGTGCCCGCACTGCGCGCAGCGGCGCAGGTGGAGCCACCAGCCCGGCCCCTGGCCGGCGCCGCAGTCGGCGCAGCCCGCGCCGCTCGGCCTGGCCGTGGGGTCGATGCCGGGGATCGTGACGTCGTCCGCCATGGTGGACCCGCCTCCTTAACCGCGATCACGTCCTCCTGGCATGCTAACCGCCCTCACGTGCCGCCACCGGGCGAACCGGAACGGGCCCTCACCGCCCCCGGTGACGGCGCAGCAGGCTGCCGGGATGCCGGACGAGGAAGCGCAGGCGGCGGGCGCTCCCGGGGGCGCGCAGCCACCACGGCAGCCTGCGCAGGGGCACGTACGCCATGATGTCGTCGTGGGCCTCGGTCCCGGGCGGCAGGCCGCGCAGCAGTTCCAGGCAGCGGGCGTCGACCGTGGCGTGCAGCCGGGCGACGTGGGCCAGGGCCACGACCCCCTGGCGGCGCAGTTCCTCGTGCGGCGCCTCCAGCGCGCGGGCGACGCGGGGCAGGATCGCGGCGGCGTCCGGGTGGGTGAGCGCCAGCCCGATGACCGCGACGCCCACCAGCGGTTCCCCGCGCTCGAAGGCGGCGTCGACCTCCTCGGGCCGGTCGGTGCCGAGCAGCGCCGAGGAGTCGGCCCAGTTCATGCCCCGCCCGGCCGCCGCCCGCCCGACCAGGAACTCCCGCCGCCCGGCGGGGTCGTGCTCGCCGCGCCGCAGCCCCTCCAGGTAGGCCCAGACCCGCCCGGCACCGGGTCCCGCGTCGGCGGCGGCCTGCCGCCACACCTCCGGCTCCGCCTCCGCCAGCGCGGCGAACCTCCCCCCGCGCTCCCCCAGGTCGCACCGGCGCAGGAAGGCCAGCCGTCGCGCGTCCTCGTCCGTGACACGGCCGGTGGCGTGGCCGAAGACGAGCTCGTCGGGCTCCAGCGCGACCGCGAAGCGGACGAACTCGGCGGGTACGGGGGCGGGGTGCGCGGTCACGAGCGCCGATGCTACGTGGGGGCGTCAACGGGCCTACGGGGCAGGGGAGTCGCGGCGTCGCACTTTGGGGTGGCCGGCCGGTACGCCCCTGGCGGTCAGGTGGTGCTGCGCCTGGTGCCGTCGAACGTGCAACGCGTGCTACGCCACGCTGCGAAAGGTGGCTCGGTAGCTTCCGGCGGTGATGCCCACATGCTTCCGGAAGTTCCGCCGGAGGCTTTCGGCAGAACCGAAACCGGCCATTGCCGCAATGTCCGCGATGGGAAATGTGGTCGTCTCCAGCAATTGTTTCGCGCGGTTCACGCGCTCCTGACTGATCCAGTCGAAGACGCTCATTCCCACATCACGGCGGAATTTCCGCAGCAGACTCCGCTCGCTCACGTGTTCCTGTGCGGCCAGCCGGGCGAGGGTCAGGGGTTCATGGAGGTGCTCCTGGATCCAGGGCATCAGTGACCACGCAGCGGTGGCGTCGTCGGCACGCAGGGAACTCTTGACGAACTGAGACTGACCCCCCGGACGGTGGGGCATGGTGACCAGGAGTCGTCCGAGGTCGTTCGCGTAGGCCTGCCCGACATCCTCGGCCACAAGGTGCAGGGCGAGGTCCAAGGCGGAGAACACACCTCCGGATGTGTGGACCGGCCCGTCGTCCACGAACAGGTGCTCGGGTTCCAGTCTCACGTCCGGGAACATCTCCCGGAACTCCTCGGCGTACAGCCAGTGCGTGGTGGCGCGCCGCCCGTCGAGGACTCCGGCGTATGCCAGGACGAAGGCACCACCGCAGAACGACACCGTGCGTGCACCTGTCGTCAGAGCGCCGTGGATGCCCGACAACAGGGCATCGCTCCTGGGGGCGAGCGGGTTCTCGATGCCCGGGACGATGACAGTGTCGGCGTCCTCGACGACGTCCAGGGGAGCGAGTTCGCCGAGGTCGGCCCCCGAGGGCAGCGTGACACGAGGATCTTCACCACACAGCACGACCTCGTAGGGAGGATCACGATGCTTGGGGGTGTCGGACCATGCAGCAGGTCCGAACACCTGCTGCGCGATCAGCACCTCGAGCGTGACGGCGTCGGGAACGACCACCACAGCGACGACATGGTGATCACGGCCGCGCGAGGTGGAGGGATGCTTCGGCAGGTCCATGGTCACCCCTCATCGAGGGCAAGGTGGTTCCCACCACGCCTCCCGTGGGGCGCGCATCGGGGGCACTACGGCTCCCGGTACGTCCACGGGCGTGACAGCAGGCGGCTTGCTGAGAATTTCCTCGACGCGATTCTCGATTATACCGCGAACCCGAACATCGACTTCGGCGCACGGCGGCCGCGAGGAAAGAGCTCGCTGATACCCAAGGCGATAGCGGACCGACCCGAAACTCATGGACATGTTGGCGCGTCGCAGCGGGTCCAGCGTGAAAGATGGGTCAGCACGGCCCGGCACCACAGCCGCCGGCAGCGAACCCTCCAGCCCCGCGACGTGCGGGTGGGCTCCTCGCCCGTGAATTGGCACTGCGGGCACAGTCCATGGTGCCCGAGGTCGGTGACGATGGTTCCCCATCCGCGGCAGTGCTCACAGTCGCGGGCCGAGCCGGCGTTGGCACGGACAGCGGGATTTTCGCCGTCGGTCATGGATCTTCCTCCGATGCGTCTCTGATCTGGCCCTACAGGATGTGATGGCCGAACCGGGCACGTTGCACCGGCGAACGGCCGGCATCGACCGGCCGATGCCGTCAAGCCCGCGACCCGACCTCCTTGGGTCGCAGTGGTTTCGACCTGGCACGTGCCGCTGCGTCAGTGCGCGTCTCTCACGAGGTCGACCGCGCGCTCGGCGATGGCGAAGACCGCCGGGTTCGTGTTCGCCGAGGGCACCGACGGCATCACCGAGGCGTCGGCGATGCGCAGGTTGTCGACGCCGCGCACCCGAAGCTCCGAGTCGACAACAGCCAGGGCACCCGTACCGATCCGGCACGTGCCGACCAAGTGCGTGTAACTCGTTGCCGCGCTTCTGATGTAGTGCCGACGCTCCGCATCGGTCACCACGTCAGGACCGGGGTACACCTCTCGGTCACGCAGTCCGGCCAGGGCCGAAGCGGACCCGACTTCCCGCGCGGCGTCAAGCCCTCGGAGCATCTGGTCAAGGTCCCCGGGATCGCCCAGGAGGTTCGGATGGACGAGTGGTTGCCGGTCCGGGTCCGCACTGGCCAGTCGCACGTGTCCGCGACTGGCCGGCGTCATCAGTCCGAAGACCACGGAGTACCCGCTGTAGACCTGGGGCTGCCAGCGAGGCCGCACCGGGAAGTCCGTGAACAGCAGATGCAGGTCAGGGCGGGCT
The DNA here is from genome assembly GCF_040630935.1 of Streptomyces sp. NPDC005722. Lineage (NCBI taxonomy): Bacteria > Bacillati > Actinomycetota > Actinomycetes > Kitasatosporales > Streptomycetaceae > Streptomyces > Streptomyces sp. NPDC005722. Next base: position 24,165 of record NZ_JBEXYN010000066.1, on the reverse strand, counting down.
GTCGGCGCGCTGCGCAGCAGCACATGCGGTTTGCGCGCCCAGTCGGTCACGGACACCGGAGTTCGCGCGGTGTACGTCACCTGCGATTTCACATGGTCATGGAAGTTCTCACCGACGCCGGGCAGGTCCACCACCACGTCCACACCCACTGACCGCAGATGATCGGCGGGCCCGATGCCGGATCGCAGCAGCAGCGCGGGGGACGGGATCGCCCCGGCCGTCACGATCACTTCCCGGTCTGCAACGGTTGGCGTCGTCCGGTGGCCCACGCGATAGGTGACGCCCCGGCACACAGTGCCCTCGAGGAGCAGTCGCTGAACGTGGGCGTCCCCGCGCACGGTCAGGTTGGGGCGGCCGGTCGCAGCGGTCAGGTACGCGTCCGCCGCACTCACTCTCCGCCCGTCACGGATGTTGTTGTCGTGAAACGACACCCCCTCCCCCGACCCCGAGTTGCAGTCCTCGTTGAACAGATGCCCGGCCTCGACAGCCGCCTCGAAGCACGCTTCCCAGAGCAGGGCGGTGGCTCCCGGCTGCTCGACGGAAACAGGCCCGTTCATGCCCCGTTGAGCCGGGTCGCGCCCTGGGGCTCGCTCGCTGCGCTTGAAGTACGGCAGCAGGGAGTCGTACGTCCAACCGGCGGCACCGGCGGCATCCCACGCGTCGAAGCCGCACCGGTCGCCACGGATGAACATCACCCCGTTGATACCGCTCGACCCGCCGAGCACCTTGCCCTGCGGCACCCTGAGCACCCCGTCCCCGAGCCCGGGCTGCGGCACCGTCTCGTAATCCCAGTCCACCGCCGACCCCACGAGTTGCCACCACCGCCTCGGGTCCGCCATGTCGGGCACCGGGTCGAGCGGACCGGCCTCCAACAGCAGCACACTCAGACCCGGGTCCTCCGACAGGCGCGCCGCCAGCACGCATCCCGCCGTGCCACCACCGACAACGATGTAGTCGAAACTCTCCGTGGTTTCCATGCCAGCCATCCCGCCAACGAGCAATGGGGAAGCGATCGGCGCACCATCGCGGCGCGCCGGCAGCGCTCCCGGCCTGTCACTCGGCGGCGCCTTCGGCCGGGCGCAACGCCGTCACATCGGGCACGGCCCCAGCGGAAGCCGGCAGTGGTCGAGCACTGTCCCGTGTGCGTGAGTGACATCGCCTACATTTCGGACACTCGTCGATACTACGTACGTAAATTCGCGCACCGTCCACGGTTGCCGCCAGCACCACCCCCACATCCCGCCACTCGCGCGCTCGGCGCTCGAAAGCGGTGAGGCCGCAGCGAAACCGCCTACCACGTCGGACGGACCGGGCCGCCCGGGGCGAGGCGGCCGAGGTCCGCGACGAGGGCGCGCAGGCGGTCCTCGCCGAGCAGGCCGGCCCAGGGGCGTACCGCCTCGGCGGCGGCCTGGTCGGCGGCGCGGGTGCAGGCACGGCCGCGGTCGGTGAGGACGACCAACCGGGCCCGGGCGTCGTCCGGATGGGGGCGGCGTTCCGCGTAGCCCTTGGCCTCGAGTTCGTCGACGAGCTGCCCGGCCGCCTGGCGGGTCACCCCGAGGTGCGCGGCGAGTTCGGTGACGGTCGCGCCGCCCGCGGCCATCCGGGCGAAGGCGAAGCCGTGGGCGGGCCGCAGGTCGTGGAAGCCGCGGGCGACGACGCCGTCGTGGATCGCGGCGGTGAGGGCTCCGGCGGCGGCGAGCAGGTTCACGCCCAGGGCCATGGCCAGGGCCTCTTCGTCCTTCATGCGGCCACCTTGACACAGTGCGCAAGCAGCTTGAGCATATAGGCAAGCAACTTGCTCAAGTTGCTTGCCTATCCGGCCTGTCCGGGAACAGGAGTCCGTATGCCCGTCGTCCGTTCCGCCGACGCCGTCGTCCACGACCTGCACGGTGTCCGCTTCGTGTCGTACGCCCGCACCGCCACCGGCAGCACCGAACTGTGCGCGTGGCGCGGCGAGGTGCCTGCCGGGACCGCCGGTCCCGCGCACACCATCAGCCGCGAGGAGGTCTTCCTCGTCCTGTCCGGCGGTCCGCGCCTGACCATCGACGGGGAGGCGTACGACCTGTCCCCCGGTGACGTCGCCACGGCGCCCGCCGGCTCCCGCCTGGCCCTGGAGAACCCGGGCGACGGCCCCGCCTCCGTGTGGGTGACCACCGGGGTGGGCCTGGAGGCGGTGCTCGCCGACGGGTCGCGGATCAGCCCGCCCTGGGCCCGCTGACGCCGGCGGGCACCCCGCGGGTCAGCGCGTCACTGCAGGTGGGCGGTGTCGTTCCAGAGGGTGATCGCGGGGTCGCCGTACTCCCAGCCGAGGACCGACAACGACGCCGGGGCCAGGCTCAGCACCATGCCGCGCATCGGGTCCAGCCGCAGCCAGCGGGCGGCCAGGGTGCGCAGGAAGTGCCCGTGGGCGAAGACGACCGCGTCGCTGTCCTCCTCCTTGACCCAGGCCACCACCTCGTCCGCGCGGTTGGCGACCTGCCACGAGGTCTCGCCGCCGACGACCCCGTCGCGCCAGATCACCCAGCCGGGGCGTTCCTCCCGGATCTCCGGGGACGTACGGCCCTCGTACTCGCCGTAGTCCCACTCGCGCAGCGCGTCCCAGGTCTGCGCCCGGTCGCCGAAACCGGCGAGTTCGCAGGTGTCGCGGGCGCGCTGGAGGGGGCTGGTGCGGACCCGGGCGCCCGGGAAGTCGTGCCAGGGGGCGCGGGCCAGCCGCTTGCCCAGCAGGCGGGCGGCCTCCCGGCCCTCCTCGGTGAGCGGGATGTCGGTCCTGCCGGTGTGCTGGCCGGTCTGGGACCACTCGGTCTGGCCGTGCCGGACGAGCACGAGGCGCGGAGCCATCAGGGAGCCACCTCCGTGGGGACGGCCCCGGTGTCGTTGCCGTCGGGTTCGCTGAGGAATGCGCGGGACGCGCGGTGTCCCGGCCCGCGGCGGTGCGCGGGCCGGTGCGCGGCGGCGCCGTGGCCCTCGTGGCCGGTGCCGGTGCCCGGCGGCTCCGGCGCCGCCGTACCGGACGCCCGGCCGGCGTCGCGGTCCGGGGCGGGGTCGCCGCTAGGGTGGACGTGCGTCGCCACCGCTGCCTCCGAGGTCACGTGGACAGTGTCCCTCCCGACCCGCGGGGCGCACAAAACGGTGCCCTCGCGCCACGACCGCCCGAAGGAGATCCGATGAACGCGTCCGCCCCTTCGGCACCGGAGCCGCTCGACGTGCGCTGGATCCACGGGTCGCCGTCGGCGAAGCACAACACCGACCCGGACATCCAGGTGTTCGAGTACGACGAACGCACCTTCGTCCTGCGGCAGAACAAGGCGGTCCACTACGAGGCGCCGTTCCTCTTCCTGCTCTTCGGGGACGACCGCGCGGTGCTCCTGGACACCGGGGCCACCGCGGAGGAGGAGTTCTTCCCGTTGCGGGAGGTCGTGGACGAGCTGTTCGAACTGCGCCCGCCCACCCTGCAGCGGCCGGGCTACGAACTGCTGGTCCTGCACACCCACGCGCACGGCGACCACGTCGCGGGGGACGCGCAGTTCGCCGGCCGCCCGGACACCGTCGTGGTGCCGGCCGACCGCGAGGACGCCTGGGACTTCCTCGGCCTCACCCAGGACCCCGACCGCGTGGCACGCCTGGACCTCGGGGGACGGGTCCTGGAGTGCCTGGCCACCCCCGGCCACCACGCCTCCGCCGTCACCTACTACGACCCGGCGACGGGCTTCCTGTTCACCGGCGACACCGTCTACCCGGGCCGGCTGTACGTCGAGGACTGGCCCGCCTTCCGCCGCACCCTCGACCGGCTGGTCGCCTTCGCCGCGGAACGCCCGGTCACCCATGTGCTGGGCTGCCACATCGAGATGACCCGCGAGCCGGGCGTGGACTACCCCGTCCGCACCACCCACCAGCCCGACGAGCCGCCGCTGGAGATGAGCGTGGACCAGCTCCGCGAGGTCCGGCGGGCGGTCGAGGAGATCGGCGACCGGCCCGGCCGCCACCCCTACCCGGGGTTCGTCATCTGCCGCACGGACTGAGCGCCTTCGACCGTACGGCAGACTGTCCGGGTGTTCGCCCTCGCCGTCGCGCTGACCGTCCTCCTGCTGCTGGAGGTCGTCCCCTCCGCGGTCGCCCAGCTGATGCGCGCGCGGCCCGGCCTGGAACGGCTCGACGAGCTGACCCGGCTGGGCGTGCTGGAGGGGCGGCGCCTGTGGGTGGTCACCCTGCTCGGCACGCTGCACACGCTCGGCGCCGTGGCGGTGCTCGTGGGGCTGTGGCACCCGGCCGTCGGCGTCGCCGGGGCGGCGCTGGAGGCGGGGATCTTCGCCTGGGTGCTGCTGCGCCAGCTGCGCCACGGTGACCGCGGGCGCGCCCTGGTCGCCTACGCGCTGTTCCTGGCGATGGCGCTCGCGGTCCTCGTGGTCGCCGCCCTGCGCTGAGCGGGCCCGCCGCCGGACGGCCGGGCCCGGTTCACCTGCGGCCGGCCACGACCTCCCGGGACCGCGCGACGGCCGGGGCGGCGGGCGCGGCGGCCTCTGCGGCCTGCGCGGCCTCCGCCTGCCGTGCCCAGCGCTTGGCGAGGACCGCGCACACCATCAGCTGCATCTGGTGGAAGAGCATCAGCGGCAGCACCATCAGCCCGGCCTGGGCCCCGAACAGGACGGAGGCCATGGGCAGTCCGGCCGCCAGGCTCTTCTTCGACCCGGCGAAGACGATGGTCACCCGGTCCTCGCGGGGGAAGCCGAGCCGGCGCGAGCCGTACGAGGTCAGGCCGAGCATCGCGGCCAGCAGCAGGGCCTCGGCGAGCAGCAGCCCGAGCAGGCGCAGCGGCGTGACCTGGTGCCAGATGCCGCGCACCACGCCCTCGCTGAACGCCGTGTAGACGACCAGCAGGATCGAGCCCCGGTCGACCAGGCCGAGCACCTTCTTGTGGCGGGTGACGAAGCCGGCGATCCAGCGCCGCAGCAGCTGGCCCGCCACGAAGGGCACCAGCAGCTGCAGCACGATGCCGAGCACCGCGTCCGCCGAGAGGCCCGCGCCGCTCCCGCCGAGCAGCAGCGCGGCCAGCAGCGGGGTGAGGACGAGCCCCGCGAGGCTGGAGAAGGAGCCGGCGCAGATGGCGGCGGCCACGTTGCCGCGGGCGACGGAGGTGAAGGCGATCGAGGACTGGATGGTCGAGGGCACCAGGCACAGGAAGAGCAGCCCGGTGTGCAGCTCGGGCGTCAGCAGGTACGGCACGAGTGAGCCCGAGGCCAGGCCGAGCAGCGGGAAGGCGACGAAGGTGGCGGCCAGCACGGTGCCGTGCAGGCGCCAGTGGCGCAGTCCGTCCATCGCCTCACGGGTGGACAGGCGCACGCCGTAGAGGAAGAAGAGCAGCCCCACCGCCCCAGTGGACGCCCCGCCCGCGAGGTGTGCGCCGGTGCCCCGGGCGGGCAGCAGCGCCGCGAGGAGTACGGTGCCGAGCAGCGCCGCGATGTACGGGTCCACAGGGAGCCAGGACGGGTAACGCAGGCGGCGCATGGTGGTTCCTCATCGGTGCTGGACGGGGCCCTCTCCAGAGTGCCCGCTGACCGGGCGATCGTAAATGACTTTGACCGCACTCACTGTCATCACGTATCGCGATGGGGGCGGTAGGCTGGCCGTGTGTTCGATCCGGTGCAGCTGCGGACCTTCGTCGCCGTGGCCCAGACGCTGAGCTTCACGCAGGCCGGCCACCGGCTCGGCCTGCGCCAGTCGACGGTGAGCCAGCACGTGCGCAAGCTGGAGGAGGCCGCCGGCCGGCGGTTCTTCACGCGCGACACGCACAGCGTGGAACTGACCGAGGACGGCGAGGCCATGCTGGGCTTCGCCCGGACGATCCTGGAGGCGAACGACCGCGCGGCGGGGTGGTTCGCGGGCACCCGGCTGCGCGGCCGGCTGCGCCTGGGCACCTCGGAGGACTTCGTCCTGACCCGGCTGCCCGAGATCCTGGAGGGCTTCCGGCGCGACCACCCCGAGGTCGACCTGGAGCTGACGGTGGAGCTGTCGGCCACCCTGCACCGGCAGCTGGCCGCCGGCCGCCTGGACGTGATGCTCGGCAAACGCGCGTCCGGGGACACCCACGGCCAGCTGGTGTGGAGCGACCGGCTGGTGTGGATCGCCGGCGAACGCTACCGCCCCGAACCCCAGCGGCCCGTACCACTGATCCTGTACCCGGCCCCCGCGATCACCCGGGCGCGGGCCCTGGAGGTCATGGAGCGCAACGGCCGTGCGTGGCGCATCGCGTGCACCAGCGGCTCGCTGAGCGGGCTGGTGGCCGCCGCGCGTGCCGGACTCGGGGTGATGGCGCACGCCGAGGGGCTGATCCCGCCCGGCCTGGTGCGGGTGCCGGCCCGCGCCGGGCTGCCGGAGCTCGGCGGCGTGGACTTCGTGCTGCTGCACGGGCGGCGGCGGCCCGCGGCGCAGGAGGCGGCGGACGCCCTCGCGGCGGCGATCCTCAGCGGATCCCTTCGGTCGTGATCTGCTTGACCAGGCGCAGCGACGGCACGGTCTCCACGTGCCGGACCCCGTCCAGGGCGCCGACGCACTCGCTGAGGTAGCGGTAGAGCTGCGGTGTGCTGCTGCAGATGACCACGGCGACGAGGTTGGACGCTCCCGTGGTGGCGGCGACGTAGGCGGTCTCGGGGTGCGCGGCCAGCGCCTGCCCGACGGAGGAGAGGGCGGCGGGCGCGGCCGTGATCCAGAAGATGGCGCGGGTGTCGTGCCCGATCCACGCCGTGTCGAGCTGGACGTCGGTGTAGAGCACGCCCGAGCCGCGCAGTTGCTCCAGCCGCCGCTTGGCCGCGGACTCCGACAGGCCGGTGGCGCGGTGGAGTTCGGGGTAGGAGGCGCGGCCGTCCCGGGCCAGGACGGCCAGCAGGGCTTCGTCGGTGGCATCGAGGACGACCGTGCCGGAGGGCGGCTCGGGCGGCGGCGGCCGCAGCGCCGCGACCTCCTCGGCGCTGAGCGCGCCGCGTTTGGCGAACCAGCCGAGGGCGCCGCCGTAGAAGGTGTGCAGGATGCTGTGCGCGCCGATCTCGACGATGCTCGGGGTGCGCGGCAGGCGCCCGAGGAGCAGCGCGTCGTGCTCGTCGTGGCTGCGCGGGCGGGTCACGCACATCACCTCCGTGCCGCCGGACATCAGGGAGATCCAGGCGGTGTCGTCGCGCCGGGCCAGCGCCTTGGCGAGGGACTCGGCGGCCTCGGGGGTGCTGCGCAGCCGCAGCGCCCAGCGGGTGCGTCCCAGGAGTTCCTGTTCGGGCAGTCCGAGCACGCGCATCCCGAAGTCGCCGCGGAGCCGCCGGTAGCGGCGGGCCACGGTCTGGTCGGAGACGCCGAGGACCTCGGCGATCCTGCTGAAGGGGGCGCGCCCGTCGAGCTGCAGGGCGTGCACCAGCCGCATGTCCAGCTCGTCGAGCGTGTGGGAATCCATGTGCCTTCTCTCTGTTCGTGTCGGATTCCTTCGCGATGGTGCCCGTGGCTGGAAGAAGCCCGGGCCCACTCGCGATGGTACGGAGGACCCTCCACGGAACGGAAGAACGGAACGGAGAAGGACCATGCGCAAGTGGGGACCGCTGATGGCGGTCTGTCTGGGCACCTTCATGCTGCTCATCGACGTGACGATCGTCGTCGTCGCGCTGCCGGACATCGCGGACGCCCTGGACGCGTCGCTCTCCGACCTCCAGTGGATGATCGACGTCTACGCACTGGCACTGGCCGCGCTGCTGCTGGGCGCCGGCTCGGCGGCCGACGTGATCGGCCGGCGCCGGATGTACGTCGCGGGCACGGCCCTGTTCGCGGCGGCCTCCCTCGCCTGCGGACTCGCTCCCGGCGCGGGGGTCCTGGTGGCGATGCGGGCGGTGCAGGGGGTCGGCGCGACGGCGATGTTCGCCACGACGCTCTCACTGCTCGGCGCGGCCTACGAGGGCCGCGACCGCTCGGTGGCGCTGGGCGTGTGGGGCGCGGTCAGCGGCGCGGCGGCGGCGCTCGGCCCGGTGCTCGGCGGGCTGCTCACCCAGGCGCTGGACTGGCGCTGGATCTTCTACGTCAACCTGCCCGTGAGCGTCGCGGCGATCGCCTTGACGCTGCGGGTGGTGAAGGAGTCGCGGGGCCACGGCGGGGCCCGCATCGACTGGCCGGGCACGGCGTCCTTCACCGCCTTCGCCGGGCTGCTCACCTTCGCGGTGATCCGCGCGGACGAGGCCGGGTGGGCGTCGGCCCGTACGGCGTGGACGTTCGCCGGCGCGGTGGCGGCGCTGGTGGTCTTCGTGGCGGTGGAGCGGCGTGCGGAGCAGCCGATGCTGGACCTGGCGCTGTTCCGCAACCCCTCCTTCACGGCGATCATGGTCGGCGCGCTGGCGCTCAGCGGAACGGCCTTCGGCTTCCTGCCCTACACCTCGCTGTGGCTGCAGACGCTGCTCGGGCTGAGCCCGGTCCGCGGCGGACTGGTGCTGATACCCCTGGCGCTGGCGGCCTTCGTCGCCTCCGCGGTCGGCGGCCGCTTCCTGCACGGGGCGTCGTACCGGCTGGTGATCGGCGGCGGGATGGTGCTCATCGGGGCCGGTGCGCTGGCCCAGACGCTGCTCGACGCCGGTTCCGGCTGGGGCGCGCTGACCGCCGGCCTGGTGGTGGCGGGCCTCGGCGTCGGGCTGGTCAACCCGGCCATCGCGGGGGCGGCGCTGGCCTCCGTTCCGCCACGGCGCGCGGGCATGGCGGGCGGCGCCGTCAACACCTTCCGGCAACTCGGGTACGCCCTCGGCGTCGCCGTGTTCGGCACCCTGCTGTCCACGCGCATGGAGCATTCGCTGAGCGCGTCCGGTGCCCCCGCCCCGCACGACACGGCCCGCGCCCTCGCGGGCGGCGGCGCCCGGGAGCTGCTGGCCCGGGTCCCCTCCGAGCGGCGCGCGGCGGCGGACCACGCGCTGCACGCCGCCTTCGCCGCGGGCCTGGACGCGGCGGCCCTGGCGGCGGGGGTGGCCGGCCTGCTGGCGGGCGCGGTCGTGCTCGTCCTCGTCCGCGAACGGCCGGGCGTCGCGGCGCCGGCGGCGGCCCCCGAGCCGGTGGGGGCTGTAGAGCGGCCGTGATCCCCCCGAGGGGATTTGGTGCAGAGTCCGGGCGGACCTCGGTCCGCCCGGAAACCGTCCTCCCGCGCCATGTTCCTTGCGGTAACCGGGAATCGGCTCGTCACGCGAGTGTGAGGGAGCCCACGCGGGCCTTCACAGCCGAATGTCACACCCCTCCCCACCCCACGTGGTATCGGGTACGTTCTGTGACCGCCGAGGCGGTCGAGGAGCGACGTTGCGCGAGTTCACCATTCCCCCACTGGTGACGGCACCCCAGGTCGGTGGTCTGGCGGACGCCGTCTTCGTCAATGCCGAAGAAGAGCCGGACCGGATCGTGCTGAGCCGCCGCGGCAAGGCGGACGACGCGGACTGGGAGCACGTCACCGCCGCCGGGTTCCGCGACGAGGTCCTCGCGGTGGCCAAGGGCCTGCTCGCCCAGGGCATCCGCTTCGGCGACCGGGTCGGCCTGATGTCCCGTACCCGCTACGAGTGGACCGTGCTGGACTTCGCGCTGTGGGCGATCGGCGCCCAGCCCGTCCCCATCTACCCCACCTCGTCCTCGGACCAGGTCCGCTGGATGCTGCACGACTCCGAGGCGGTCGCCTGCGTCGTCGAGCACGAGGACCACGCGATGACGATCGGCGCGGTCGTCGACGAACTCCCCCATCTGACGCGGCTGTGGCAACTGGACTCCGACGCGCTGTCCGAACTGGCCCTGCACGGCCATGGCGTCGACGACGAGCTGGTGCACCGCTACCGCACGGCGGTCACCCCGGACTCCATCGCGACGATCATCTACACCTCGGGCACCACCGGCCGCCCCAAGGGGTGCGTGATCACCCACGGCAACTTCATGTCCGAGAGCGACAACGTCGTCGCCCGGTACGAGCCGGTCTTCCACAGCAAGCGCGGCGACGAGGCGTCCACGCTGCTCTTCCTGCCGCTCGCCCACGTCTTCGGGCGCATGGTGGAGGTGGCGGCCGTCCGCGCGAAGGTCCGGCTCGGCCACCAGCCCAACCTGGCCGCGGCCGAACTGCTGCCGGCGATGGCCTCCTTCCGGCCGACCTTCGTGCTCGCCGTGCCGTACGTCTTCGAGAAGGTCTTCCAGGGCGCCCGCCGCAAGGCCGAGGCGGGGGGCAGGCTCGGGCCCTTCGAGAAGGCCGTGGAAGTGGCGGTGCGGCACGCCGAGGCGATGGAGGCCCGGGCCTTCGGCACCGGCCCCGGCCCCAGCACCTCGCTGCGGATGCAGCACCAGCTGTACGAGAAGCTGGTCTACGGCAAGGTACGCGCCGCCCTCGGCGGCAAGGTCCGGCACGCCTTCTCCGGCGGCTCGGCGATGGACCGGCAGCTGGGGCTCTTCTTCGACGGCGCGGGCGTGCGGATCTTCGAGGGGTACGGGCTCACCGAGAGCACGGCCGCCGCGGTCGCCAACCCGCCCGAGCAGACACGTTTCGGCACGGTGGGCCTGCCCATCCCGGGCACCACGGTGCACATCGCCGACGACGGCGAGATCTGGGTCTACGGCGGGCAGGTCTTCGGCGAGTACCTCAACAACCCCAAGGCCACCGCGGAGGTGCTGCACGACGGCTGGCTCGCCACCGGGGACCTCGGCGCCCTCGACGAGGACGGCTACCTCACCATCACCGGGCGGAAGAAGGAGATCCTGGTGACCAGCGGCGGCAAGTCCGTCTCGCCGGTGGTACTGGAGGACCGGGTGCGTTCCCACCCGCTGGTCTCGCAGTGCGTCGTCGTCGGCAACGACCGGCCCTTCATCGGCGCGCTGATCACCCTCGACCCCGAGGGCATCGGGCACTGGCTGGCCATGCGGGCCAAGCCTCAGCTGCCGATCGCCAGGCTGATCCGGGACCCCGACCTCGAGACGGAGATCCGGCGGGCGGTCGTCGCCGCCAACACGCTCGTCTCCCAGGCCGAGTCGATCCGCACCTTCCGCATCCTGGCCGGGCAGTTCTCCGAGGAGGGCGGGCTGCTCACGCCGTCGCTCAAGCTGAAGCGCAGGGCGATAGAGAAGGCGTACAACCGCGAGATCGAGGCCCTCTACCACTCGTAGGGCGACCCCGGCGCGGAGCGGCGCCCGCGATGCCCGGGACGCTCGCGACGCCCGGGACGCCCGGGAATGCCTCCGCCACAGAGATCGTTGTACGATGAACGGATTACGAGTCCGGCTCCGACGAAGTGAGGACGACCTGACCGTGAGCAAGGTTCCCGACATCACCCTGAACAACGGCGTGACCATGCCGCAGCTCGGCTTCGGCGTCTGGCAGGTCCCGGACGACGAGGCCGCCACCGCGGTCGCCACGGCCCTGGAGGCCGGCTACCGCAGCATCGACACCGCCGCGCTCTACCGCAACGAACACGGCACCGGCCGCGCCATCGCCGCGTCCGGCCTCCCGCGCGAGGAACTGTTCGTCACCACCAAGCTGTGGAACACCGACCAGGGCCACGACAACGCCCTGCGCGCCTTCGACGCCTCCCTCGGCAAGCTCGGCCTGGACTACGTGGACCTCTACCTGATCCACTGGCCCGCCCCGGCCCGCGGCCTGTACCAGGAGACCTGGCGCGCGCTGGAGAAGATCCACGCCGACGGCCGCGCCAGGGCCATCGGGGTGTCGAACTTCCCGGTCGCCCATCTGCAGCGGCTGCTCGACGAGGGCGGCGTCGTACCCGCCCTCAACCAGGTCGAGCTGCACCCCCACCTCCCGCAGGGCGAACTGCGGGCCTTCCACGCGGGTCACGGCATCGCCACCGAGGCCTGGTCACCGCTCGGCCAGGGCCGCGGCCTCCTCGACGAGCCGGCGCTCGCCGCCGTCGCCGCCAAGCACGGCAGGACCCCGGCCCAGGTCGTCCTGCGCTGGCACCTCCAGCTCGGCAACGTCGTGATCCCCAAGTCCGTGACCCCGTCGCGGATCCGCGAGAACATCGACGTCTTCGGCTTCGAGCTCGACGGCGAGGACCTGGCCGCGATCGACGCCCTCGACGACGGCGGGCGCCTCGGCCCGGACCCGTTCTCCTTCAACTGACGTACGCACGCCGCGGGGCGGCGGCCCGGCGGGCCGCCGCGCCCGGGCGTGCTCAGACGTCGCCCGCGACGACCGGGTAGTGGTCCGAGTAGTCGTCGAAGGTGTAGGTGGTGCCCCAGCTGGTGACCGACCACCGCGGGGAGTGCTCGTCGAGCACCCGGTTGTCCCAGCGCGCCGGGCGCGCGTGGCCGTTGCGCAGGAGCGCGTGGTCCAGGCGCTGCGCGGGGTCGTCGGGGTAGCGGTCGTGGGCGACGGAGTTGGTCGCCGGGTCGAAGCTGTCGGCCGGGCCCGGGGCGGCGTCGGGCGGCGCCACGTCCAGGTCGGCGAGCATGCGGGCGTACTCGGCGCCGCCCGCGTCCGTGTTGAGGTCGCCCGCGACGACCACCGGCTCGGCCGCGGGGATCGCACGGGCGTCGAGGAAGGCGTCGATCTCCCGGTTCTGCGCGGCGCGCACGCTCGCGGCCTCACCGCTGCCGCAGGCGGAGTCGTCGGCCTGGGTGTGGGTGCCCACGACGTGGACCCGGGTGCCGTTCACGTCGAGGACGACGTAGACGAAGCCCTTGTTGGAGAACCAGTCCGCGCCGCACGCGTCGCCGTACACGTGCTGGACCCTCTCCAGGATCGGCCACTTGCTGAGCACCGTCACCCCGCCGTCCTCGGGCGTGAGCGAACTGTACGCGCCCTCGGTACGGTCCCAGCCGCTCCTGGACCGGCCCAGCACCGGGGTCTGGTAGGGGTAGCGGCCCCTGAGGTTCGCCTGCAGCCGGTCGGACGCCCCGTTGTCGAACGCCTCCTGGAAGACCACGACGTCGGCGCCCTGGACGTAGCCGGAGGCGGCGATCAGGTCGGCGCGCTCCAACTGGCCCCAGTTGGGGTAGAGGGTGCGCGGCAGCATCATCACGTTGCTGGTGACCAGGCGCAGTTGGGGTGCGGCGGCGGTCGGGGTGGGGGCCGCGGCGGCGGTTGCGGTGCCGGCGGACGAGGCGAGGAGCAGGACGAGGGCGCAGGCGGCGGCTCTGCCGTGTCTCACGGGCTCTCCTGGAGTCGGGTGGAGCTCGGTCGCGGGAACAGCGTGAGACTAGGGGCAGCCGGTTACCGCCGGGTAGATGGCGGGCGGCTAGCCTACGGGCGTGCTGGACTACGAGGAGCAGGCCGCGATCTACGACGCCACCCGCGGCGGCGTCCCCCGGGCCGAGGCGGCGGCCGGCGCCGTGCTCGGGCTGATACCCCGCCCGGCCCGTACCGTGCTCGACATCGGCTGCGGTACCGGCCTGGTGACGGCCCGTTACACCGGCCGGCCCGGGCTGCGGGTGCTCGGCGTCGACGCCGCCCTGGCCATGGCCCGGCTCTCCGCCGGCCGGGTGGGGCCCGGGATCGTCCAGGGGGACGTGCACCGGCTGCCGTTCGCGACCGCCTCGCTGGACGCGGTGACGGCGGTGTGGGTGCTCCACCTGCTGCCGGACGCGGCCGCGGTGATCGCCGAGTGCGCCCGGGTGCTGCGGCCCGGCGGGGTGCTCGTCACCACCGTCGACAAGGACGCCGGGCACGACGTGGGCAGCGACGTCGACGCGCTCCTCGCGCCGTACCGCACCCGGGAGGCGTACGACGCGGAGGAACGGGTGGTACGTCAGGCCGCCGCGCACGGCCTGCGCCCGGCGGGCGGGGCCCGCTTCACCGGCCACGGCCAGGGCCGCGCCCCCCGCGACCTCGCCACCCGGATCGCGGCGGGCGAGTTCGCCTCCGCGCTCTCCCTGCGCGCCGGCGACACACAGACCCTCGCCGCACGCCTCGCCGCCCTCCCCGCCCCGGACACCGCCCGCCCCGACCCGGTCTACCGCCTCCTCGCGCTCACCAAGGACACCCCTACAACGGCGGCTCGTTGAGCAGTTCGGCCGGCAGGTTTCACGACGGCACCGGCCCCCGCACCTGGGTTACGGTCGGGGCATGACGACGACCACGGCGGGTGTGGGGACGCTGCTGCGCGGCTGGCGGGAGCGGCGGCGCGTCAGCCAGTTGGAACTCGCCCTGCGCGCCGACAGCTCGGCCCGGCACATCAGCTTCATCGAGACCGGGCGCTCCCGGCCCAGCCAGGGCATGGTCCTGCGGCTCGCCGAGCACCTCGACGTACCGGTCCGCGAGCGCAACGCGCTGCTCATCGCCGCCGGTTACGCCCCCGCGTACCCGGAGACCCCGTTGGGCGACCCCGCGATGCATCCGCTGCGCGAGGGCCTCGACCGTCTCCTGGCGGCCTACGAGCCGTACCCCGCGCTGGTCCTGGACGGCATGTACGACGTCGTCGCCGCCAACCAGGGCGTGGGCGCCCTGCTGGAGGGCGTCGCCCCGCACCTGCTGCGGCCACCGCTCAACGCCATGCGCGTCACGCTCCACCCCGAGGGCATGGCACCGCGCATCCGCAACTTCCGCCAGTGGCGCGGGCACCTGCTGGAACGGATCGAGCGTCAGATCAGGATGAGCGGCCACGAGCCGCTGCGCGCCCTGTACGAGGAGCTGACGTCCTACCCCGCCCCGGCCGGCCACGCCGAGGGCCCCGCCGCGCCCGCACCGGGGGACGACTCCGAGGTCTTCCCCTTCGCCCTGCCGATGAGGATCGAGCACGGCGACCGGGTGCTGTCCTTCATCTCCACCGCCACCACCTTCAACACCCCCATGGACGTGACGGTCTCCGAGCTGGCGGTCGAGACCTTCCTGCCCGCCGACCCGGAGACCGCCGCCGCCCTCCGGGCCCTCACGCCGGGGGCAGCCGGTCCAGGAAGCCGCTGACGGAACGGATCCGGCCGTCCTCGGCGAGCGTGATCACGTCGGAGCCGGCGATCGGCGCGGCCCCGGCCTCCGCACCGGCCGGTCCCAGCTCCCAGGCGAAGCGCGCCACGTCGTGGTGCCCGTCCACCTCCCCCACGGGCGTGAACACGAACCCGGGGAACCGCTCCCCCACCCCGGCGATCAGCGCCCCGATCGCCTCGTACCCGGCCACCTGTGCCAACGGGTCGGTGTACGTGCCGTCCTCCACCCACGCGGCGGCCACGGCCTTCGCCCGTGCCTCCGCGTCCGTGGTGCTGTTCCACGCCTCGAAGTAGCAGGCCACGGCAGCCTCGTAGCGGTTCTGCGACATCACGGTCCTCCTCGTCCGAACGGTCTGGGCCCGGCCGGACGGGGTGGAGTGCGCCACCCCGCCCGCCCGGTACGACCACCCTGCCCGTGCCGCGGGACGGGGTCGATTACGCGGGGGGTAATGGCGGGGCGGCGAGCGCCGCCAGCATCTGCTCGGGTGCGGTCAGAATCGAGAAGTGGCCTTCGCCGGGGTGGACGTGAAGGCGGGCCCCGGGGATCGCGGCGGCGAAGCGGCGGCCGTGCTGGAGCGGGACGGTGGTGTCGGCGTCCCCGTGGTGGATCAACGTGGGCACCCTGATCGATTCGAGGTCGAAGCCCCAGGGCCGGGTCAGCACCCGCAGATCCTGCGCGACTCCCCGGCTGCCGTGGTGGAACGCCTCCCGGTAGTTGGTCACGAAGGCCTCGCGTTCGTCCGGCTGGGCGAGGGCGAGCCGGTCGCTGACAGGCATCTCGCTGGTCGCCAGACGGACGAACAGCACTGGTTCCCGGCGCGCGAGCGTGGCCAGGCGGCCCATGAACCAGCCGCCGAAGGCCGGAGCACACCGGGCGATCTGCAAGGACGCGCGCTGCCCGGCCGCCATGCCGCGGGTGGGCCAGGCGGGCGGACCGAGGGGCGCGATGAGCAGCAGGCTGCGGACACGGTCAGCCAGCTCGGACGCGCAGGCGGCCGCGAACGCTCCGCCGCCCGAGACACCGAGCAGGGCCACCGAGCCGACGTCCAGTGCGTCCAGGACCAGGGCGGCTTCCGCGACCCAGTCAACGACCCGCGTCAGGCGACGGGTGTCGGTGCCGCCGATACCGGGGCGGTCCGGGGCGATGAAGCGCAGTCCGAGCGCGTGGGCCGCGCCCGCGAAGCCGTGCACGGCCAGCCGTGAGTCGGCCAGCCCGTGGCAGAGCAGCACGGCAGGCGCGTCGGGCTCCCCCAGCACCTCGACCGCGATCACCCCGCCGTCTGCTCGACGCAGTTCCACCCCCACATCGTCCCTCGTGACCCTGATCTGGGGGCTGCCTGATCGGCTTTCCGGGCGAGACGGTACGGGGAGGCGGGGCGCCCGGCCCGGCGGGTACGCTGCGACCGGTCATGCGTCGTCCAGCGGCCCAGGACGCCGTACGCGGGCTCGCCCGATGCGGTACCCCGGTTCGGATCCGGGCGATGGCCACCCCGGAGTGGGGCGGGACCTCCGATCCGGGGAAGGCGTGGGGATGGCGTACGACCTGCGGGCGTTGATCGCCGGACAGGCGGTGCTGGCTGCCGTGGTGCGGGAGCTGCCCGGCGCCCGGGCGGCGTCGATCGGGCAGGGCCTGTCGCTGCTGCCGTTGACCGACGCCTTGCTCGGTCCCGTCGCGGACGGCGAGGTCGGCGGAGCCGGCGGTTCCGGTTTCTCGCCGTTGCCGGAAGGGCTCGAGAGGCGCCTCGCCGGCTGGTCGGCCGCTGGGCCGGTGGCGTACGTGGAGGCCGAGTACTTCGGCGGTGTGGGCGAGCAGCGAGCTGCCGTCTGGGACGGGGGCACCCTTGTACTGGGACCGCTCGATGTGGAGGAGGGCCGGCCCTTTCCGCCTGCGGGCAGTCCGATCTCCCAGGCGCTGCGG
Organism: Streptomyces sp. NPDC005722; assembly: GCF_040630935.1. Classification (NCBI taxonomy): domain Bacteria; kingdom Bacillati; phylum Actinomycetota; class Actinomycetes; order Kitasatosporales; family Streptomycetaceae; genus Streptomyces; species Streptomyces sp. NPDC005722. The sequence continues at coordinate 7,343 of NZ_JBEXYN010000066.1, read as the reverse complement.
CGGTTGGGCGTGGTGGCCGGCGGCGGTGAGGACGAGTTCTCGGCCGTGGGGCTGGACCGGCATCGGTGCGGCGAGGACTGGATCGGCTGACCCGGCACCTCGGCGATGTGGCGCCGTGGGGCATGTCCAGGCCTCTGGGGGGAAAATGCGCGGGCGTGCCGATCGCCGCTCTGCTAGCTTCGCCTGCACGTGACGTCGCCGGAGGAGGTGAGACCCATGAACGCGGTTCCCCGTGGGTGCTCCCCCCTGCCGTCACGGTCTGGCGACTGACGTAGGTGTCGCCGGGAGCGCCTCGACAACCAGGCACTCCCGAAAGGCAACACCCATGCATTCCCTGCAGTTCACCGCCGAGTCGTCGTCGAACGGCGTGCTCGAGCGCGACTTCACCGTGGCCGGGGTCCCCGGTGTCCTCTGGTCGCCGGCCTCCCGTAGAGAGATCGCGCCCCTGGTCCTGATGGGCCACGGCGGCGGCAACCACAAGAAGCACCCGGCGATGTCCGGCCGGGCGGAGCGCCTGGTGACCGGCTGCGGCTTCCACGTCGCGGTCCTCGACGCACCCGGGCACGGCGACCGGCCGCGCACTGCGCACGACGAGGCGGAGGTCGCCGAGCTGTTCCGGGCGCGGGCGGCCGGCGAGCCGGAGGGCCCGGTCGTCATCCGCTACAACGACCACTTGGCGGAGCTGGCCGTCCCCGAGTACCGGGCGCTCCTGGACGCCCTCCAGGAACTTCCGGAGATCGGCGCCGGCGGGCCGGTCGGCTACTGGGGCATCAACATGGGCACCGCGATCGGCGTGCCGTTCGTGGCGGCCGAACCCCGGGTCACGGCGGCGGTCTTCGGCCAGCACTGGCCCGACGTCCTGGCCGCGAAGGCGCGGCGGATCACCGTCCCGATCGAGTTCGACCTGCAGTGGGACGACGAGCACATCTCCCGCGAGGAGGGTCTCGCGCTGTTCGACGCCTTCGCCTCGAAGGAGAAGTCCCTGCACGTGAACTCGGGCACGCACAAGGAACTGCCCCGCTTCGAGGCGGACAGCGCGGTCCGCTTCTTCGCCCGGCACCTCGGCGCGGCGGTCACCGCCTCGGCGTGACCTGCGCGGTCGCGGCGTCCGGCGGGCCGTCCGGGCGCCGCGACCGCGCCATCCGGCCGTGCGGGTACGCCCGGGCGCGTCACGCGCAGCCCGTGCTCGCCGGAGAGCCGGTGGTCCTGCGGGACGCGCCGCCGAATGTCTCACGATCCGGGACGGAGGCGTCCGTTCCGTGGTCTTGACTCAGCAGTAATTGGCAGCCCACGTGGCTCTTTTTTACCGTTTGCATGTAATTGTTCCAGTTGTGGCGACGAGCCCCTCTGGAGGCAACCATGACCGAACTTCCCTTCGAACAGGACGTCAGGAAGCTGGCGTCCGAGGTCTCGGGCCAGGTGCTGACGCCCGGGGACGAGGAGTACGCCGCCGAGTGCGCGAGAGGGAACCTGGCCGTGGCGCACCATCCACAGGTGGTCGTGGGTGCGGCGACGGCCGCCGACGTACAGGCCGCCGTGCGGTTCGCCGGGGAGCACGGGCTGCCGGTGGGAGTGCTGACCACCGGGCACGGGCCGTCGCTGCCGATGGACCAGGGGGTGCTGATCACCACGCGGCGCATGAACGGGGTGCGCGTCGACGCGGGCGCCCGAACGGCGCACGTCGAGGCGGGGACCCTGTGGGGACCCGTGGTCGACGCGGCGGCGCGCGAGGGCCTCGCGCCGCAGGTGGGGTCGTCACCGTCGGTCGGCGTGGTCGGCTACACGCTGGGCGGCGGACTGGGCATCGGCATGGCCAGGGCCTACGGCTGGGCGGCCGATCACGTGCAGGCCATGGACGTGGTCACCGCCGACGGCGAACTGCGCCGGGTCGCGCCGCACGAAGAGCCGGACCTCTACTGGGCGCTGCTGGGCGGCAAGAGCAACTTCGGCGTGGTGACCGCCATGGCGTTCACGCTGTTCCCGGTGACGCAGCTTTACGCGGGCAACCTCTACTACGCCGGGGAGCACGCCGAGCAGGTCCTGCGCGCCTACCGGGACTTCACGGCCGACGCGCCGGACGAGGTCACGTCCTCCCTCGCCCTGATGCGGATGCCGGACGTGCCGTTCCTCCCGCAGTTCATGCGCGGCACGCTCACCGTGAACGTCCGCGTCTCCTGCCTCGCGCCGGCCGCGGAGGGCGCCCGGCTCGTCGCGCCGATGCGGTACGCGGCACCGCTGCTCGCGGACACGGTGACGGAGATGCCCTTCGCGGACTGCCTGGGCATCGTGCCCGACGGCCCCGAACCGTGGGCCGTCGTCGAGCACTTCGCCGTGCTGGACGAGCTGACCCCGCAGGCCGTCGAGGCCGTCCTCGACACCGCGGGCCCGGACGCCGAGACGCGGATCGACATCGTCGACGTGCGGCACCTCGGCGGCGCGCTGGCCGCGCCGTCCGGGACGCCCAACGCCGTCGGCAACCGGGACGCCGCCTTCGCGCTGCTGACGCTGACGTTCGTGGCGCCCGGCGAGGCGGCGCGAACCGCCGCCTCGGGCACGGAACTCACCGAGCGCGTGTCGCCCCGGCCGGGCGACCGCAGGCACCCCGCCTTCCTGTCCCACGCGGACGCGCTCGAGGGGCGGACGCCGTCGGCGTACCCGCCGGAGACCTACCGCCGGCTGAAGGCGCTCAAGGCGCGGTACGACCCCGGCAACGTGTTCCGGTTCAACCACAACATCCCGGCGGCGGGCTGAACGCTCACCACCACGACGTGGGGTAGACCTCGCGGCGCAGCCGGGCGGAGACCATCTGCACCACGACGAGGAGCAGCGCGCCCGCGGCCAGCAGGGGGACGAAGTGGGTGGCGGACGGGGCGGTCAGCATGATCATGACGGCGGTGGCCATGGCCGGCGGATGGGGCGTCTTGAGCAGCAGCACGAGTCCGCAGGCGATGCCGCAGCCCACGACGGCGGCCCAGGGCCCGTGCCAGCCGAGGGCGAGCACGCCGAAGCAGACCAGGCAGGAGACCATGTGGCCGCCGATGACGTGGCGGGGCTGGGCGAGCGGGGATTCGGGGGTCGCGGTGACGATGGCCATCGTGGCCGCCAGCGGGGGCACGAGCACCGTCTGGTGGGTGAGCGTGCCCAGCGCCACCAGCACGGCCAGCCCGACGGAGGTCGTGACGGCCGCCGAGGCGATCGTGCGCGGGGGCAGCCGCGGCAGGTGGCGTTTGCCGCGGCGCTTCGGCGCCGGCTCCGCCTCGCCGGGTGCGACGTCGACGGTCTTGGTCGCCCCGGACGCGTCAGTCGCCATGAGGGCGACCGGTCTCGGGGCAGGACGGGGCACAGGCCCCCCGGGCACGCGGAATCAGCATGGGGACTCCTCGGGATCATCCCCGTATCCGGCCCACGGCGGCTCTTCCGTGACGACGGGGATCACGCCCTCGATCGTCGCGTCGCGGCACGTGCCGCGTCCAAGACCGCATTCCTATCGCTTGATCGAAGGCCTCTATCGAAGCCCCTGGCGCGGCCCGGCCCGAGGCGCGCCAGGCCGGGGCGGGCCGGGCCGGGGCGGGCCGGGATCAGCGGCCCGGGCGGAGGAGTCCGGACTCGTAGGCCAGGACGACGAGTTGGGCCCGGTCGCGGAGCCCGCGTTCGGCCGGCAGGTTCGGAGTGCTTCCCAGGGGCCCGGGCCCGCGTCGTCGGGCGTACCGGGCGCCGCTAGCGGACCGCGCGCACCTTGGCGATCAGCAGACCGCCGAGCAGGGTGACGAGCGCGGTCACGAGGTACAGGCCGGTGTAGCCGCCCAGGTGGGCGATGACGGGGGCGGCGACGGCGGGGGCGAGCACCTGGGGGCCGGAGTTGGCGATGTTGATGACGCCGAGGTCCTTGGCACGGTGCTCGGCGGCCGGGAGGACCTGGGTCACCAGGGCCTGGTCCACGGCCAGGTAGACGCCGAAGCCGGCGCCCAGCACCGCGGCGGCGGCCATGGCGGCGGGCCAGGTGTGGACGCAGGCCAGCAGCACCGCGCCGAGGGCCATGACGACGGCGCAGAGCCGTACGAAGCCCTTGCGGCGGCCCACCCGGTCCGAGAGCACGCCCACCGGTACGGCGGTGAGCGCCGCGCACAGGGTGTAGATCAGGGTGAGGACCAGCACGCCGGTGTCGGGGTCCTCCAGGCGGACCGAGTCGGTGAGGTAGTAGAGCAGGTAGAGCGTGCCCATGGCGTTGCCCAGGTTGATCAGGAAGCGGGTCAGCCAGGCCCAGCCGAAGTCGGAGTGGCGGCGCGGGCTCACCCACAGGCCGGCGATCAGGCGGCGCGCGTCGAGGGGCGGACGCAGCGCGCGGGACAGCGCCGGTTCGCCGAAGCGGAGCACGAAGGGCAGCGCGAGGAGGACGGTCAGCAGCGCGATCGTCACGTAGCCGGAGGCGACCCCGGTGACCACCGTGGTCGTGACGACGGCGCCGACGACCAGGCCGAGGGACTGGGTGATGCCCGTCCATCCGGAGACCTCGGCGCGCTGGGCGACCGGCACGCGGTCGGCGATGGGCGTGGTGACGCCGGCGAGCATGGCGTTGAGCCCGGCCTGGGCGAGGCACCAGCCGAGGGCCACGCCCAGGACGGTGTGCTGACCCGCCGTCACCAGGAGTCCGGCCGCCCCGGCCAGCGCGCCGCCGACGATCCACGGCCGGCGGCGCCCGAAGCGTGAGACCGTCCGGTCGGACAGGGCACCGGCCAAGGGGTTGGCGACCATGGCGACCAGCGCGCCGGCGCCGGTCACCCAGGACAGCGCGGTGTGCTTCCCCGCCGGGTCGATGTGTTCCAGCTGCAGCGGCAGCAGGATCTGGATCGGGGTCATGAAGGCCATGAAGACGGCCAGCGTGGCCAGGCTGAGCAGGGCGGTCCAGGCCGGACGGACCCGTACGACCGGTTCGGCCGACGTGGTGTCCGGGACGTGGGCGGCGTCCTCACCGGTGTGGCGCATGCGGTTCCCCCTGCAGCACCCGAGAACATGAGGTCATCTCATGTTCGCGCGAGTGTAGTGCCGGGGCGGTGGGGCGCCAAGGGACACGGGGGAATCAGGGCGCGGTGCGGCGCGCCTGCGCGATGCGCTCCCGGTACCAGTGGTACGAGGCCTTGGGCGTCCGCCGCTGGGTCGCGTAGTCGACGTGGACGAGCCCGAACCGCTGGTGGTAGCCCTCCGCCCACTCGAAGTTGTCCAGCAGCGACCAGGTGAAGTAGCCGCGGACGTCCACCCCGCGGGCGTGCGCGGCCTCGACGGCCTCGATGTGGGTGCGGAGGTAGTCGATCCTGGCCTCGTCCCTGATCTCGCCGTCCTCCGCCGGCCGGTCGGTCTGGGAGCAGCCGTTCTCGGTGATCCAGACGGGCGGGAGCGCGGCCCCGTAGCGGGAGTCGAGACCGGTGAGCAGTTCGGTGAGGCCGTCCGGCACCACCGGCCAGCCGAAGGCGGTGCGCGGGTACGGGCGGCCCGGGACGGCGACGTCCGGTTCCAGGAGGTCGAAGGGCAGGCCCGTCTCCGCCGAGGGGGCGGCGATCCACGTGGGGTTGTAGTAGTTGACGCCCAGGCCGTCGAGGGGCGCCGCGACCACGTCGAGGTCGCCCGCCCTGACGACGCCGCCCCAGGTCGGGTCGGTCAGACCGTACGCGGACAGGTCGGGATAGCCGCCGAGCAGCAGCGGGTCGGTGAACAGCCGGTTGTGCAGGGCGTCGTAGGCCGCGGCGGCGGCGTGGTCGGCGTCGGTGGCACCCTCGGGGGTCCTGACCGGGGTGCAGTTGTTGGCGATCAGCACCTGCGCGGGGGCCGCGGCGTGCGCGCGCAGCGCGGCGGCGGCGAGCCCGTGCGCCAGCAGCTGGTGGTGGGCGACGGGCAGCGCCTCCAGCATCAGGGCGCGGCCGGGGGCGTGGGTGCCGAAGGCATGGCCGAACACCATGTGGACGAAGGGCTCGTTGAGGGTGATCCAGCGTGTCACCCGGTCGCCGAGGCGCCCGGCGACGACGGCCGCGTACTCGGCGAAGTGACGGGCCGTGTCCCGGTTCAGCCAGCCGCCCTCGTCCTCCAGCGCCTGCGGGAGGTCCCAGTGGAAGAGGGTGGGCGTCGGCGTGATGCCGGCCGCGAGGAGCTCGTCCACCAGGCGGTCGTAGAAGCCGAGTCCGCGCGGCTCGACGCGTCCCCGGCCCTCCGGCAGGACGCGTGGCCAGGAGATCGAGAAGCGGTAGGAGTCGATCCCGAGGTCCTTCATGAGCGCCACGTCCTCCGCGTGGCGGTGGTAGTGGTCGCAGGCGGCCTCACCGGTGTGCCCGTCGCGGATCGCCCCGGGCCGGGCGCTGAAGGTGTCCCAGATCGACGCCCCCTTGCCGTCCTCGGCGACGGCGCCCTCGATCTGGTGGGCGGCGGTGGAGGCACCCCAGTTGAAGGAGGCGGGAAGCGGGGACATCGGGATCCTCTCCTCTGCCGAGCGCGAGAACATGAGGAAAGCTCATGTTGGGCCTCGTCAACCTACACCCGATCCGGCAGAGTGGGACCATGCAGGCACCCCCCGACCCGTCCGCCCCGCTCCGCCGCCGTCCCGTGCAGCAGCGCAGCCGGGAACGTTTCGACCGGATCCTGGACGCCTGCGCGCGGCTGCTGGACGAGGTCGGCTACACGGCGCTCACGACCAAGGAGGTGGCCCGGCGCGCCGATGTCCCGATCGGCACGCTGTACCAGTTCTTCCCCGGTGTCGACGGGCTGCTGGCCGCCCTGGCCGAACGGAACCTGGGGCACTTCGCCGACCGGCTCGCCCGCCGCGTGGAGGCCGAACGCCCGCGGCGGGTCGGGGCGATGGTGGACCTGGCGGTCGAGGAGTACGTCGCGATGCGCCGCGCCGTGCCGGGCTTCGGCGTGGTCGACTTCGGGGCGATCGGCCGCGAGGACCCCCGCAGCATCCACCTCCTGGACGCGGTGCTGGAGAACAACGCGGCCGTCGCCGACCGGCTCTGGTTCCTCGTCGGCGCGCTGCTCGGCGACGGTGACCAGGCGACCGCCCGCGTGCGGCTGCACGTCGCGCTCGAGTCGGCCGACGCGGTCCTGCGGCTCGCCTTCCGCCGGGACCCCGAGGGGGATCCAGTACTCATCGCCGAGTGCAAGCGCCTGCTGCGCGGCTACCTGGGCGGCTGACGGACACGACGGAGCCCCGCGGTGCCGTGGTGGCGTCGCGGGGCTCCGGTGGGTGCTGCCGTCCAGTGCGGCGGGGGTCAGCCCTTGCGGGCGGTGACCTCCTCGGTCAGCTGCGGCACGACCTGGAACAGGTCGCCCACCACGCCGTAGTCGACCAGCTCGAAGAT